>JANMAA010000266.1:0-11934 GCA_031359215.1 Acidobacteriota bacterium
TTTCCTGTTGAAAGTAAGTTATCAAAAAGATTGATCTGTCCCACCCCCTCACTTTATTTCTCGTTTATTAAAAGTAATTAACCCAAGTTATTGGTTTTTATGGATTTATTGGTGGACATTGAATCTAAAAAAAGAAAATAGTTTATTAAACAGCAAAACAGTTTTTTAGTTATCACCCGAAAAAGGAAAAGCTCAACAACAATTTATTGAGCTTTTTCCAATTTTAACGAAAAGATTGCCTTTATCATTGTTTAGGTTCCGGTTTCCCAACTTGTCATATATTCGAGCATTTCTGGAGTCAATGTGTCAATCGAAATTCCAAGGGCACGAAGTTTCAGGCTGGCGATTTCTTGATCAACTTCGGCGGGTAAAACGTGAACACCTGCTCCGATCTCGCCTTTATTTTTCACCAGATATTCAGTCGAAAGTGCTTGATTTGCAAAACTCATATCCATAACGCTTGCCGGATGACCTTCGGCAGCCGCTAGATTTATTAATCGACCTTCGCCGAGAACAATCACACTTTTTCCGTTTGTCCCGATATATTCTTCGACGAAGGGGCGACGATTTGCGACTTCCGAAGACATCTCGCGCAATGCTTCGAGATTTAATTCAAGATCGAAATGTCCGCTGTTAGCGACAATCGCCCCGTCCTTCATTGTTTCAAAATGTTCTTTGTCGATAACGTGACGGTTGCCAGTAACCGTTACAAAGAAATCCCCGATTTTACAGGCTTCAGACATTGGCATTACACGAAAACCGTCCATCACGGCTTCAATTGCTTTGATCGGATCGATTTCAGTAACGATAACATTTGCTCCCAGACCTCTGGCACGCATTGCAACTCCTTTACCGCACCAACCATAGCCGACGACAACAAAGTTTTTTCCGGCAAGCAAAATATTGGTCGCGCGAATGATGCCGTCGAGGGTTGATTGTCCGGTTCCATAACGATTATCAAAGAAATGCTTGGTTTGGGCATTATTGACCGCCATAGCAGGGAAGTTCAGAACGCCAGCTTTCGCCATTGCTTCTAAACGAACTATTCCGGTCGTAGTTTCTTCGGTCGTGCCGATAATCGTATTTGATAATTCCGGTTTTTCCTTGAGCATCGTGGCGACCACATCAGAACCGTCATCAATGATGATGTTGGGATTTGTTTCGAGTGCCATACGGACGTGGCGCATATAGGTTTCGGTGGATTCACCCTTCATTGCAAAAACCGGAATGCCCCAATCGGCAACAAGCGATGCCGCAACATCGTCCTGAGTTGAAAGCGGATTTGAAGCAATCAAAATTGCTTCTGCACCGCCGGCTTGCAGTGTTCGTGCCAGGTTTGCGGTTTCAGTCGTGATATGGGCACAAGCGACGAGTTTTACACCGGCAAGCGGTTTTTCCGTTTCAAAACGCTCACGGATCAAGCGCAATACCGGCATTTCGCGATCTGCCCATTCGATTCTTTGTTTTCCTTGCGGTGCAAGATTTATGTCTTTAATATCGTATTCCATTGAAATTCCTTCTTTAGCCATAATAATGTTTGTTTTTCTATAAAAAGTTTTTTTGAAAGTAAATAATGGCAAATAGTTTAGCTGAATTCATTATTCAATAAAAACTATTTACCATTTTATTTGAAAAGCTAGATATTTCCGTTTGAAGCGGTCATAGCACCGAGTAACGCATCGGCTTTATCGGTTTTCTCCCATGTAAATTCATCATTGGTGCGTCCGAAATGTCCGAATTTAGCAGTCGCTTTGAAAATTGGACGGCGCAGGTCAAGCATTTCAATAATACCTTTCGGAGTTAACTCAAAGTTTTTGCGGACGGTTTCGGCAAGTTTATCTTCATCGAATCTACCTGTTCCGTGCGTATCGACCCGGACAGAAACAGGTTCGGCAACACCGATGGCATAAGCTAATTGAACCGTGCATTTATCGGCAAGTCCAGCCGCCACGATATTTTTGGCGATATACCGAGCCATATAAGCGGCTGAACGATCAACCTTCGTCGGGTCTTTGCCGGAAAATGCGCCCCCGCCGTGCGGTGCATAACCGCCATATGTGTCAACTATTATTTTGCGCCCGGTTAGACCGGCATCGCCCATCGGACCGCCGGTTACAAATCGTCCGGTCGGGTTGATATGATATTTTGTGTTTTCGTCCAATAGATCGGCGGAAACAGTTGATTTTATAACTTTAGCCAAAATATCTTCACGCAGTTGTTCAGTAGTAACATCGTCGGCGTGTTGGCTGGAAATTACGACTGCTTCTACGCGGAACGGCTTACCGTCACGATATTCAATTGTAACTTGCGATTTCCCGTCCGGACGTAAATAGGGAAGTTCACCGCTTCGCCGAACTTCAGAAAGTTTTCTGGTTAAATTATGTGCAAGCTGAATTGGTAGAGGCATCAATTCGGGCGTTTCATTGCACGCAAAACCGAACATCAACCCCTGATCTCCGGCACCGCCTGTATCGACTCCTTGGGCGATGTCAGGCGATTGTGTTCCCAGTGCATTTAATACTGAGCAAGTGTTGCAATCATAGCCGTAAACAGCATCGTTATAACCAATTTCATTAATTGTTTCACGAACGATCTTTTGATAATTTATTTCGGCTGAAGTTGTAATTTCACCTGCAATTACTGCCAGCCCGGTTGTAACCAAAGTCTCACAAGCAACTCTGGCAGTCGGATCTTTTTCTAAAATAGCATCTAATATAGCATCGGATATTTGGTCAGCGATTTTGTCCGGATGTCCTTCGGTTACTGACTCCGAAGTAAATAAAAATTTTGCGTCACTCAAATTGTTCTAACTCCTTTATGATAAAATTAATTCTTTTTGGAAAGATAATAAAAGGGAAATTGTAACTATTAAATAAGAAACTGTCAAAAGCATAACTGCTGACAATAAAAAAGGGAGTAGAAAAGAATAACATATGCTGCGTCTGATAATAAAGATTATGTTACTCAAGTTCCGAAAATTAGTCTTTTGCCTTTGTTTTATCAAATGTTTCCTTTAATGCTTTTAAAACGTCTCTTTTTTGAAACGGGTCGGATTTAATAAAAGATATTTCCAACCGAAAATCCTGATTAACGGCGATATATTCAAAAGCATTTTTGGACTCATTAGCGGGTGCGGACATAATTTTTTTTGATTTGGATGTAATTTTGCTTTTGGTTTCTTTTCTAACTAGAATCTTTTTACGGTTTGATTCTACATTTCCGATGTCCTCTAAAAAACTGTGCATAGCCTTCTCATCAAACTGGCGTGCGATTTCTAAAAGCATAGATTTTGCATTTATTCCGGCTTGACGGCATTTTTCACGAATTGATTCGGGTAAGCCCGAAATGGCAAATGATTCCGTAACAGTTGAACGGCTTTTACCTATTTTTTTAGCAATACCTTCGTGTGTATAGCCATATCGACTACCAAGAAAAGCTAATCCATCGGCTTCTTCCCAGACATTTAAATCTTTTCTTTGAAGGTTTTCGATAAGTGCGATTTCGGCAATTGATTTTTCATCTATATCGAGTTCGATACATGGCACTTCGCGCAATCCGGCTAAATTAGCTGCCCGCCAACGACGCTCACCGGCAATGATCATCCAAGTCCCGTCACCATTCGGCTTAACCAGTATAGGTTCCAGAACTCCTTTCTGCTTTATCGAATCGGATAATTCCGTCAAATCTCCAATTTCAACCCGTGGTTGGTCAGGATTAGGTTCAATTTGATTTATTGCAATAATTTTGCCAACCGATCTACTCGGATTTTTGGCAAATTCTTCGACATAATGGGAATCATGCCGCATTTTTACGCTGGAAGGCAGCCCTTTTTTAGACACGTTTTAGAACCTCCTGACTAAGTTTTTTGTATTCAATCGCTCCTGATGATTTTGGTGAATAGGTAAAAATACTCTCTTTGTGAGCTGGAGATTCTTCTAATCGGACACTTCTTGAAATTATGGTCTTAAATGCCTTTTTGCCAAAAACTTTTCGGATGTGAGCTTCTACATCCTTGGAAAGAGCGGTGCGTTTATCAAATAATGTTACTAAAACACCAAGCAAATCTAAATCAGGGTTTGGGCGCGATCTAACTTTTTCAATTGTTTCTAACAGGTCATCGGTTCCCTCTAATGCAAAATATGATGATTGAATCGGAATTAAAACGTGAGTCGCTGCCACCAGGGCATTTACAGTAATAAGACCGAGCGTTGGAGGGGTATCGATAAAAATCAAATCGAACCTTCCGCGAATCTGTTCAATTCGATCCCGAAGTCGAAAAATTGCATCGAAATCACCGACTAATTTAGCTTCCAATTTAGCGAGACTAATTTTAGAAGGAACGATTTCTAATTTATCAATATTGGTAGCGTAAATAAAATCTTCCCAAGGGCAGTGCAAATCTGTAAACAATTCAAACGCACTACCCTTTACACCGTGTGAATCCAAAAAAGAGAGCGAACTATTGCCTTGCGGATCCAGATCAATCAAAAGAACTCGCTTACCCTGAATTGCACAAGCGGCGGAAAGATTAATAGCGGTAGTGGTTTTTCCAACCCCACCTTATTGATTTGCAATAACAATTATCATTATAATGTTTATTTACTAAATATTAAATAAATGCTTACCCGATTAAATCTGGCCAGTCCTCTGTGACTGGCTGAGTTCGATCTTCAAAATTCGCGTCTTGATCTGTATTTGTAGTATTAGCAGAAATATCAAGAACCCTTTTTTCGACAAATATTCCGCAATCCATTCTTAAAGCGAGGGCTATAGCATCAGAGGGACGTGAATCCAAGTTAATAATTTTGCCGTTTTCATTTATTAATTCAATAGATGCGTAGAAGGTATTATCTTTTAAATCGGTAATAGTAATTTTAATTATTTTGAAACCGACTTCAACAATAAAATTTCTAATCAAATCATGTGTCATCGGACGTTGAGGCACGATCTTTTCTATTTCTAACGCGATAGCATTTGCTTCAAATGTGCCAACCCAAATCGGTAAAATTGTTTCAGTCTCAATTCCTTTCAAAACAACGATTGGAGTATTTGTATTCGGGTCCATAATCAATGCACCTATTTTTACTTCAATTAGCATAAATTATCACACATCTCCCCATATAATGTATTGGTTTTGGATTCAGCCACTTTAACATTAACTATTTTTCCTAATAAGTCCTTGTTTCCCATAAAATTAACAACTTTTTGACAGGTAGTATGTCCTGAAAGTTGAGTATGATGTTTAACAGAAACCTTCTCGACCAAAACTTTAAATATTTTATCGTGATAGTCTTCAAATACGAGCCGCTGATTCTTCCTTATCAACTCTTCGAGTGCTAAAAATCTTTTAGTTTTAACTTCAGCGGTGATTTTGTCACCCGCTTCAAATGCGGGAGTTCCGGGTCTCGGTGAATATTTAAAAATATAAGCACTGTCAAATTTACAATAATCTGCCATTTTTAAAGTGTCTTCGAAATCCTCTTCATTTTCGGTCGGGAAACCGACAATTAAATCGGTTGTTAATGAAAGTTTTCTCTTTGAAGATTTTATTTTATCAATCTTTTCCAAATAATTTTCAATAGTATGTCCTCTTCTCATCGCTCTTAGGACTCGATTACTTCCCGACTGGACCGGCAAATGAATCCAATTACAAAGATTTTCATTTTCATTAATTGCGTCAATTATGTCTGCATGAAAATCTCTTGGAAACGATGTATTGAATTTTATACGTTCGATGCCGGTTGCCGCAACAGCACGAAGCAATTTTGAAAAAGGAGTGGCACCTTGAAAATTTTCCAGTCCGCTGTCGGAATCAGGACGATAACTATTAACATTTTGACCGATCAGATGAACCTCCTTAACACCCTGTCTTCGCAGGTTTAACACCTGTCGAATGATTCGGGAAGCCAAAAGACTTTTCTCGCGTCCCCTCGAGAAAGGCACAATACAATAAGTGCAAAATTTATTACACCCTTCAATAATAGGGACAAAAGCAACGAAGGGCGAATTTCTTAAGTTTTCACTTACCGACCAGTCATAATTCTCTTCACGATTTCCCAGATCGAAATAGTTTTTGCTGCCATTTAAAACATCCCCGATCGCCTTTGAAACGCGCCCGACCGCTCTGGTTCCCAAAACAAAATCAACCTCATTTTTACCGGAAAAAAGTGTTTCGCCTTCAAGTTGGGCAACACAACCGAGCACGCCGATTATTTTCTTGTTTTCGCCTTCCGATTTACGGATTTGTCCGATTCTCGTGTAAAGTTTATGTTCTGCCTTCTCACGGACCGAGCAGGTATTAATTAATACAATGTCTGCCTGTGCTTCATTTTGGGTTATTTCAAATCCATCGGAAGTGAGGTGAGTTGAAACTCTTTCCGAATCGGAAACATTCATTTGACAGCCGAAAGTTTCGAGATAAACTTTTTTCATACATTCTGGAAATAAATCGTCAAAAGTAAAATAAGATATAAATAAAAATATGAATTCAACCTATAAACCGAAAGATTTTGTTCATTTGCATCTTCATACTGATTATAGTCTTTTGCAAAGTGCAATCCAACTCAAACCATTAACCAAACATTTGAAAGATTTGGAAATGAAAGCGTGTGCCATCACCGATTACGGCAATATGTTCGGGGCGATCTCTTTTTACAATATCTTAAAAGCAAATGATTTACACCCTATTTTGGGGTATGAAGCATACCTCACCTTTGGCAGCAGGTTCGACCGTGAATCCCGGCTGCAAGGCGATGAAAGACCATACTATAATTTGGTTTTATTGGCAACGAATGTAACCGGATACAATAACCTAACCTACCTGGCTTCGAAGGCTTATACCGATGGATTATATCATAAGCCGCGAATCGATTTAGACCTTTTGGCGGAAAAAAGCCGCGGACTGATCGGCTTATCCTCCGGATTTAACGGGGCAATATGGCATTTTCTTAAACAGAATAATTTTGAAAAAGCAAATTCCAACGCAAAACTATTAGAGGAAATTTTTGGGAAAGGTAATTTCTACATCGAAATTCAAGATCACGGTTTGGCAGAAGAAAAAAAGATACAAAAACAAATTGTCGAACTCTCGGAAAAATCACAAATTCCGATAGTTGCAACCAATGACGCACATTATCTGACCAAAGAAGATGCACGGGCACAGGAAATTCTTTTAGCTATCGGTGAACAAAGAACTTTAACTGAGAGCGGTAAATCCGGCAGCCATGATTTTTTTGTCCGTCCGGCGGAAGAAATGTGGGAATTATTTGGTGCGGAACTCCCTGAATCGCTTACCAATACCTTAAAAATCGCAGATATGTGTCAGGTCGAATTTCCGAAAGAAAGCAACTTAACCTTGCCAAATTTTCCGATACCGGCAGATGCTCACTGTCGGACAACCGATGAGTATTTTGAAAGGGTGGTAATGGATGGTTTTGAAAATCGTCGAAAAAAAGTTTGGGAACCGCAAAAAGAAACAGGCAAGTTAAAATATACACTGGATGATTATAAGAACCGGATCGATCAGGAAATCAATATCATCAAAAATATGAAATTTCCGGGATATTTTTTAATTGTTTGGGAATTTATAAGATTTGCCAGAGAGAAAAATATCCCGGTCGGACCCGGACGGGGGTCTGCCGCCGGTTCACTTGTAGCGTATTGTTTGGATATAACGGATGTCGACCCATTGCAATACGATTTGCTTTTTGAACGATTTCTCAATCCTGAACGGGTTTCGATGCCCGATATTGATATTGATTTTTGCGTTCGTGGTCGCGGTGAGGTAATAAATCATGTGACAGAGTTTTACGGGCGGGATGCTGTTTGTCAGATTATTACATTCGGAACAATGGCTTCAAAAGCGGCGATCAAGGATGTCGGACGCGCCTTAAATATGCCGTATGGGGATGTTGAAAAGATCGCCAAACTGATGCCGCCGCCGGTTAGAGGGCGGAATATAAGTATTTCTCAAGCCTTAGAGCAGGTTTCCGATTTAAGAAAACTGGTTGAAACGAATGAGCAGGTAAAAGATTTGATCGATATGGCAAAGCGGTTGGAGGGGTGTTCGAGGCATTCATCCGTTCACGCCGCGGGAGTCGTTATTTCGCCTTTACCGCTGCACGAGATCATACCGGTTTCCTTATCATCAAAAGGTGAATTAACGAGTCAATATACGATGAACGACCTCGAAAAGGTCGGGATGCTTAAGATGGATTTTCTTGCTTTAACCACCTTAACAATTATAAGCGACTGCTTAAAATCAATTAAGCATAAAAAAGACATAGTGATTGATTGGAGTAAAATCCCGCTGGATGACGAGAAGACGATGAGTCTATTCGGCGATGGAAAAACAGAAGCGATTTTTCAATTTGAATCTTCCGGAATGCAGGAAATTTGTCGCCGCTTAAAGCCGAAAGAATTGGAGGATTTAGCGGCACTTAATGCGCTTTATCGTCCCGGACCGCTCGATGGCGGGATGGTGGACGACTTTATTGCAAGACATCGGGGGGAAAAAAAAGTGCAGTATATCTTGCCCCCGATGAAGGAAATTTTAAAAAACACCTACGGCATTCTGGTTTACCAAGAGCAGATAATGCAATTAGCACAGGTACTTGCCGGCTACACTCTAGGCGAAGCAGACTTGATGCGCCGCGCAATGGGAAAGAAGAAGCGTGAAGAAATGGCTATTCACGAAGAGAAATTTATCGGTGGGGCGGTTACCCGCGGGTTCAATCGGGAGAAAGCGGAAGAGGTTTTTCGACTGATGGCACAATTTGCCGATTACGGTTTTAATCGCAGCCATTCCGTTGCATATGCTTATTTGGCATACCAAACTGCTTATCTTAAAGCGCATTATTCGGCTTATTTTTATGCGTCTGTTTTATCTAATGAATCTCAAGACACAAGTAAGGTATATAAATATGCAAATGAATTACGCTCATCAGGTTTGAAATTGCTTCCACCCGATATTAATGAAAGCGATGTCGGTTTTACACCGCTCGATAATGCGGTCAGATTTGGTTTGAGCGCAATAAAGGGGATTGGAACAGCAAGTGTCGAATCAATTATTGAGGCACGAAAAAAACAAAACTTTACTTCACTGTATGATTTTACTTCCCGCATCGATCAGGGATCGGTAAATCGCCGTGGACTGGAGAGCTTAATAACGGCTGGAGCCTTTGATTCTCTCAAGTCCTCGGAAGCGAGTGTGAATTTGTGGCGGGCGAAACATTTTGCGGCAATCGAGAATTCACTTTCACACGGACAAAAAATATGGCAGGATAAGATAAAAGGTCAAAATGCACTTTTCGGTTCGGGAGACACAGCGACTACAAATATTCCTTTTGAACTTCCTGATGTTCAGGAATGGTCACCTTCAGAATTATCAAGGCAGGAGAAAGCGTCGATCGGATTTTATCTGTCCACGCATCCGTTAGATGAATTTCAGCAAATTTTACAAGAACTGAAGATCCGAAATATTGCAGATTATGAAGATTTAAAACCCGGGGATAAAATATCGATTGCGGGGATTGTCTCGGGATTGCAGATAAAGCATAGTAAAAAAGGTAATCGCTTTTGTATTTTTCGATTGGAAGATCAGTCAAATGGCGTGAAATGTCTGGCTTGGTCTGAAGCGGCAACGAAATATGCGGAATGTTTGAAAGACGATGAATTACTCATTGTAAACGGAAAAGTCGAATCGTGTGAGGGACAAGAAGTAACCTTAATTCTCGAGGAGACAAAGAAACTGGCAGATGCAATTACGAACAAAGCCCAAAATATTTCGATCACACTTCCCTTTAAGTCGATTGATGAAAGATATTTAGAGAATATTTTTACACTTTTAGACAAGCATAAAGGAAATTGCGAAGTTGATATTAATTTTCAAATAAATAGTGGAATTCTAATAAAAATACGTTCTCAGCCGTTGCGTATTCAGGGTTCAAGTCGTTTAGAAAGTGATCTGAAAACTGTTGGCTGTAAGGTTATCTGGGGTTAATACTTTTTTAATAAAAATAAAGGAACTAAGATGGCGAAAAAAAACAAAAGAGAAGCGTTTGAAAGGGTGCAATTGGCTAGACACCCTGAAAGACCTTATACTAACGATTTGCTTGCCGCAATATTTACGAATTTTGTGGAATTACACGGCGATCGTAGATTTGCCGATGATGCTGCTTTGGTAGGCGGTTTTGCTAAAATTGATGAAATTGAAGTTGCCGTTATCGGGCAGCAAAAGGGACGTGATACTAACCAGCGACGGTTTCGAAATTTTGGAATGGCAAAACCGGAAGGCTATCGGAAAGCGTTGCGAATAATGAAACTTGCGGAAAAGTTTAACCGCCCGATAATTTCGTTTGTGGATACTTCCGGGGCTTATCCGGGAATCGATGCGGAGGAACGTGGACAAGCCGAAGCGATAGCCTTTAATCTGAGGGAAATGGCAAATCTGAAAGTCCCGACCATTGTAGTTATTTTGGGCGAAGGCGGATCCGGCGGAGCCTTAGCCATTGGTGTCGGTGATCGAGTTTTAATGATGGAAAATGCCGTCTATTCAGTTATTACGCCCGAAGGCTGTGCCGCTATTTTGTGGAAGGATTCGGCGCAAGCCGACCGTGCGGCTGAATCCCTGCGGCTAACGGCTGATAATCTCATTGAAATGGGTTTGATAGATGAAATTATTACCGAGTTTAATGACTGGAAAATAACTGTCAACAATGATGAAGATACACAGATATGGTACGAAAAAACAATCGAAAATTTGAAATCTATAATACTTCGTCATTTGAATGAATTAACGCTTTTGGATAAAACCAAAAGGATTGAAATTCGTTATGGTAAATTTAGAAAAATGGGAAAATGGATCGGTTGAAATACTGATTTATTAAAAATATTTTTTGAAGAAAATAAAAAAAAGAGGGTTAAAGGATAGAAAATCCACCTACATTAACTCTCTTTTTTTTATAGACCGGTTCAGGCTCGAAACACAAATTAAAAATTAAAATTTAAAACGGTATGTCGTCATCAGCCGGGGTAGATGAACTTTCATTTTTCACATTTTCCGCCGGGGCATTATTTTCAGTCGGATAATCAGCATCAAATGTAGAATTAGAAGACCTTTCGTCATTGCCCCGTTCGCCGATAAATTGTAATTCGGAGCCTTGAATTGCCAATGTTTGACGATTATTGCCATCACGATCAGTCCATTCTTCAATTTGTAGCCGACCTTCGATGTAAACTTGCCGCCCTTTTGTCAAAAATTTGGAGGCATTTTCAGCCTGTCTGCGCCAAAATGTAACTCTAAACCACATCGTAACATCTTGCCATTCTCCAGCCTTATCCCGTTTGCGGTCATTGACAGCTACGGAAAAGTCGCACACCGCGTCGCCTTGCGGTGTATATCTTAGTTCCGGGTCTTTCCCGAGATGACCGATGATTGTTATTTTATTGAAAGACATTTTATTAGTTTCTCCTCTAGTTTTTTATGTAAATTTATTTCAGCAAACTTTTTCGAATGTTTATTACATCCATTGTAACGGAAAGTTCGTATGTTAAAAATTTCTTTGAGCAATTTACGAAGCACGATGTTAAATTTAAAATCTGACAAAATTATTTTCGCTATTACATTAACAATATTAACTCATTTTGCACTGTATATCGAAATGTCGGGTCAAGAAAACCGATATCCGACTTCCCTTTTTAAGCTATGCCGGATATCCGACAGTGATAAAACCACTTCTATTGACATTGCGTCTGATAATAAATCTAATATTGTTATTCCACTTTTGTATGGAAAAATTAGATCAATTAAACCAAATTCCGGAGAAAAAAATTGGGAAACCGATTTGGGTGGAATTATTGTTTCTTCTCCTTTAATAAACGACAAAGATAACAGCATTATCGTGCAATCTAAGATTTACGATAAATTGGTTATAC
>JANMAA010000278.1:0-53318 GCA_031359215.1 Acidobacteriota bacterium
TTTTCTTGATACGCCCGGACACGAAGCCTTTACTTTGATGCGGGCGCGTGGTGCAAAAGCCACAGATGTCGTGATATTAGTGGTTGCAGCAGACGATGGCGTGATGCCGCAAACGATCGAAGCTATTGATCATTCTAAAGCGGCTGGCGTTCCTATAATTGTTGCGATAAATAAGGTAGATAAACCCGGCGCAAATCCTGACAAAGTTAAACAAGGGTTAGCGACACACGGTCTCCAGCCGATTGAATGGGGTGGTGAAACCGAGATGATCGAGGTTTCTGCCAAACAACATCAAAATCTCGATACATTGCTCGAAACGGTTTTGCTTTCCACTGATATTTTAGATTTGAAGGCGAGCCCGACGCGGCGCGCTTCGGGCGTTGTATTAGAGGCAAAACTCGATAAAGGACGCGGATCGGTTGCCACCGTTTTGGTTCAACAGGGAACTTTGCGGGTTGGTGATCCATTTATTGTCGGACAGTTTTACGGCAAAGTTCGTGCGATGTTTGATGATCGCGGTGAAATCGTGAACGAAGCCCCGCCCGCAACTCCGGTAGAAGTTCTCGGATTACAGGGTGTTCCGCAGGCTGGCGATACTTTTCAAGTTGTTTCGGATATTGATAAAGCACAGACGATTGCCAATCAGCGACAGATTCACGCTCGAAACGTGGCGATGCTCAAGACTACCAAACGCGGAATCGAATCACTCGGACTTGCGGAAGTCAAAGAATTATTGGTTCTTTTGAAAGCCGATGTTCAAGGTTCGGTTGAAGTTCTTAAATCTACGCTCGAAAAACTTTCGACGGAAAAAGTTAAGGTTCGGGTAATTCGTTCGGGTGTCGGTGCAATTACCGAATCGGATGTTTTACTTGCATCGGCAACACAAGCCGATCAGGCATCAACCGCCGTTGTTATCATCGGTTTTAACGTGCGACCCGGCAAACGTGCGGTCGAAACCGCGAAACACGAGGATGTTGATATTCGTCTGCATTCGATCATATATAAGGTTGAAGAAGAAATTCGTGCCGCAATGATCGGAATGCTTGACGCTATCGAAAAAGAAACGATTCTCGGCAAAGCATTGGTGCAGGAAACCTTCAAAGTTTCAAAAGTCGGCACGATTGCCGGTTGCCGCGTTACGGATGGAGTTGTTCGGCGACAGGCAAAAGCACGGCTTATTCGTGATGATGTCGTTTTTTGGGAAGGCGATATTGATTCACTCAAACGCTTCAAAGACGATGTTAGCGAAGTGAGACAAGGTTTTGAATGCGGAATCGGCTTGGTTAATTTCAACGACGTTAAGGTCAATGATGAGATCGAAGCCTTCACGGTCGAGAAAATCGCACCGACCGAATTATAGTTTTGGATTTTGAAGTTTATTGAATCTGAAATTTGAAATTTAAGTGAGAAGACCCGAAAGATTAGCAGAAACATTAAGAGCGGAAATTACGGAAATCGTCGGTTATGAACTCGACGATCCGCGACTTTTAGGAGTAACCGTAACGGATGTTCGTGTGTCTGCTAACTTGCGTGAAGCAAAAGTTTACGTAGTTGTGCAGGGCGACGAAAAAGAAATTAAAGAAGCTCTCAAAGCCTTACAACACGCCGCCACTTTTGTTCGGCAACAGGTTGCGTTAGACCTTGATTTGCACCATGCTCCCATTTTGAATTTCGTGCGCGATACGGTCGAAGAAAACGCGATTCGGGTTGACGAACTTCTTAAGGATATAACACCACAAGGGGAAGATTTAGGAAATGATGAATGATGAACGATTAATTTATTTATTAAGAATAATTTAGCATTCGTTATTTATTATTTATAAAAGATGTTAAGCCAAGTAGTAGAATTAATTGAAAATAAGCAGAATTTTGCAATCACCACACACGTCAGACCTGACGGCGACGGAATCGGGTCGTCTTTGGGATTATGTTGGTTATTGCGTTCTTTGAATAAAACAGCCGAAGTTATTGTCAGCGATGGAATTCCCGGTTCCTACAGTCAGCTTCCCGGTGCGGACGAAATTCGTCAAGTCAAAGAAATTGACCGCCAATACGATGCAATTTTTGTGATGGAATGTTCGGATGTCGAGCGTCCGAATATAAAAAATCTCGAAAATCAATTCGTCGTCAACATTGACCATCACGCAACAAGCGAACATTTCGGCAATATAAATTGGATTGACGCGACGGCTTCGGCAGTCGGCGAGATGATCTACAATCTCTGCAAAGCCATCGGCGGACGCATTACAAAAGAGATTGCCGAATGCGTTTATATGGCACTCGTTACCGACACCGGTTCTTTTCATTTTCCGAATACAACCGAAAGAACTCTGAAAGTAGCTTCCGAACTAATCAAAGTCGGAGTCAAACCCGCTGACATTTCACAAGCCGTTTACAACAGTTATCCGTGGAGTCGCATCGAGTTGATGCGGCAGGTTTTAGCAACGGTCAAACGCGATGAAAGCGGAAGAGTTGCGTGGATGCGGCAAACGCTTGAAATGAAGGAAAGTTCGGGCGCGGTTGACGGCGACAATCACGGTTTTGTCAATATTCCACTTGCGGCGAAAGAAGTCGAAGCTGCTGTCTATATGCGCGAAGTTGAACCGAATTTTTTCCGTATTAGTCTGCGTTCCAAAGACGGGATAAATGTTGCGCGTGTCGCTGAAAAATTCGGCGGCGGCGGACATAAAAACGCCGCAGGTTGCCGTGCAAACGGAGATTGGGACGAGAAAGAAAAAGAAATCGTCGCGGCATTGATCGAAGCAATTGAAATAGCAAACGAAAAACTTCTAATTGAAGAATCGGAACCTGAATTAAGTATGGCTTAACTTAATTTGCAATACCCTGACAAAAAAAATGTTAAATAATTTATAAAAATAATCTCTGCTTCTCAGCATCTCAGCGGTTAAAAAAATAAAACAATGTCGGAAACAAAAGAAAAACGCTACAAATGGCGGCGCGAAGGTTATAAAGAAAACACGAAAGGTTTGCTGATGGTCAACACCGGCGACGGCAAAGGTAAAACGACGTGCGCGCTTGGTTTGATGATGCGGGCGGCGGGACGCGGAATGCGTTGTTGTATGATTCAATTTATGAAGTCGAAAACGGATCGTTACGGCGAACACGAATCGGCTGAATTACTAGGTATCGAAGTTCACACAATGGGCGACGGCTTTACTTGGGACACCAACGACAAAGCGCAGGACATAAAAACTTCACAGGAAACGTGGGCATTGTGCGTCGAAAAAATGCGAAGCGAGGATTATGATCTACTCGTTTTTGACGAACTCGTTTATGTGCTTGATTATAAATTTTTGGATGTTACGGAAGTTATTGACGAAATAAAATCCGTCCGCGAAAAACAACCGAATCTGCATCTTGTCTTAACCGGCAGAAACGCGCCAGCCGAATTGATCGAAGCGGCAGACCTCGTAACCGAAATGAAGGAAATCAAGCATCCGTTCAATGCCGGAATCTACGCGCAGCAGGGAATCGAGTTTTAATTGAGAAGTGAGAAATGAGAACTAAAAATATTTCTCATTTCTCAATTCTAATTTTATCACTGCATAAACTTCCGCCGAATCGCCAACGCGAGAAGTGATTTATTCAATAACTTCTCTGATAGTTACAAATAATCTTTCGCAGTGCGGAGCAGATTCACGGACTTTGTTTGGATTGATAAGTTCTAAAAGTTTCGCACCGTGCCGAGTTTTGTGATATTCACCCTTCTGTGTGTTTCTTGTTGCATTTGCCAAACCGCTTTCGATGTTTGCTTTCGGAATTTTCTCGATATTAGTATTGTTCGATAATGCGTTTCGATTAAAGTTCTGTCCGTAAAATTCGGCTAATTTGTCTTTATCGGCAAAAAACCAAGATTCCATTACTTGCACCATCAAATGACACTGGTTTTCTTCCGCTTCTTGCAGATGCCAAGTCAGGTTTTGTTTTTGGAGAAATGCTTTCGGCGTTTCGTTTTCTTCAAGCGGCGCGTCGGAATCGAGTAAAAACAACACAAAACTATTTTGATATTCGCGTTTGCCGTCAAGAAACTTCTTAAAAGTTTCAAACTTCGAGCCGTAAGTTATGGGGCGAAGTTTGATATTTTTATTCTTTGCTTCATCAATCAACTCACGAAAGAAATAATTAAAACCTTGCCGAAGCGTGATGTCGGTATTTTTGCCTTTCTGTGAAGTATCGCCTTCGATGTAGATTCTGATTTCCTTTACCATCGCGTTCCGCCGATTTCTCCTTTCAGCCAAAGGTCGCCGAGTGAATATTCATCAAGCCATTCTTTCAACCCATCTTTTTCCAGACGTTTGAAATGCGTTCCGTCTTCGTCTTTTTCGCAGACTAAAACCGCTTCGGGCATATCGGAAAAGGCGGAAACGAGAATGTCCGAATGTGTCGTTACAATTAATTGCGTTCTTTGCGATGCTTCTTTCAACAATTCGGCAATCGTCGGCAGAATATCGGGATGCAAACCATTTTCAGGTTCTTCGATACAAATCAACGGTGGAGGTTCGGGATGACAAAGAATCGCCAGCAAACACAAATAACGCAGAGTTCCATCCGAAAGTCGAGTAGCAGAAACTTGCGAGTCTAAACCTTTTTCTTCAAAATATATTTGCAAAGTTCCTTGCTGAAGATTTATCACTAATCTTTCAATTCTCTCATAAACTCGCTTCAGATTTTTAATGATTTCTTGATAAGCCTGAAAATGCTTTGACTGTAGATTATAAAGCACAATAGCCAAATTTTCTGCATTTGGATATAAAAATTCTCCAAACGTATTTATTTGAACAGGATGTCGTGGATGACGCATGTTACCAAAAACAAAATCCTTAAAGATTTCGATACTTTCAAAACTATCTGTAAGTTCCGAAATTATCAAATAATTTGTTGGGTCTTTTATCTGAGATAGAATTGATTGTTGCCAATTAAACTTTGACCTATCTAATGGAATAATTTCGCCCCACCGAAAATTTTCCCAAGGAATTGTTTTAGTCCAGTTTGCAATCTCAGCTTTTCCGTCTTTGTTGCGGTAATAAAAAGCCTGTTCGTGTTGTATTTTAGTATTGAAAATTTCTTCTTTAATTATTTCAATCTGCTGACCTATTCGTGTGAATTCCAAGTTATAAGAAATCAAATCAGAATCTTGGAGTAAAATTATGCTTTCAATTTCGGCTTTGGGTATTTGCATTGTCCCTTTCCATAAATATTCGCTGATACCTCCGCCATTAATTATGGTGTTCGGGAATCTTCCGTTTGCACCATCTCGCAAAAGTTTTATAACTTCAACTAAATTCGATTTGCCCGAAGCATTTGGACCGATGATGATGTTTAGTGGTTCGAGTGCGATTTCTTCGCCTTTGTCGCCGAAGGAGAGAATGTTTCGCAGTTTAATTTTTTCGATTAGGCGTCTGCCGTCCATATTATTTAGATTATCAAACTCAATTTGTTTTGAAGCAAATTCGTCATTTAATTAACTCCGATCTTAGGGCAAAGAACTTCTAAAATGCATTCCGCGCATTTCGGTTTTCGCGCTTGGCAAATGGCACGACCGTGAGAGATTAGCCAGTGCGGGAACATTATCCAATCTTTTTTCGGGACTAATTCGCTCAAATCTTTTTCGATCTTTTCGGGCGTTGTTTCGGCGGTCAGACCGAGACGCTGCGTGAGGCGCGAAACGTGCGTGTCAACGACTACGCCCGACGCGATGCCGAAAGCGTTGCCGAGAACGACATTCGCCGTTTTTCGCGCCACGCCGTTTAAGGTCAAAAGTTCGTCCATCGTTTCGGGAATGTTTCCGCCGAAGTTTTCTGTGATTTTTTCGCACGCCGCCTGAATGTTTTTGGCTTTATTGCGAAAAAATCCGGTTGAGCGAATGTCCTGTTGGAGTTCTTCTTGCGAAACTTTTAGATAATCCTGCGGTGAACGATATTTGCGGAAAAGGTCTGCCGTGACGATATTAACGCGCACGTCGGTGCATTGCGCGGAAAGGATTGTCGCTATCAAAAGTTCAAAAGCGTTGGTGTGAATGAGAGCGCAGTGTGCGTCAGGATATTCTTTTTTGAGCCGTTTAATAATCTGTGCGGCGTGTTTCTTTTTATCGGAAATCATTGGATTAAACTAAAAGAGAAATTCTAAAAATGCAAATTTGAAATTGATTAGGTAAAATCTACACAGGTTAAAAAACGGTTTTTGGTCTTTGTCAAAAACCGAAGACAGAAGACCGAAAACCGTTTATAATGAAAGTTCCTTTATTAGATTTGAAAGAGCAAAATGATGCTTTGCGCCCGGAAATCGAAACCGCGTTGGGTAGAGTTCTCGATACCAACGGCTTTATTCTCGGCGCGGAAGTCGCGGCTTTAGAAGATGAATTAGCCGAATATTGCGGCACAAAATACGCCATCGGCTGTGCTTCGGGTTCGGACGCGCTTCTTTTGGCATTGATGGCTTTGGATGTTAATGACGGCGATGAAGTTATCACTACGCCGTATAGTTTTTTTGCCACTGTCAGCGCGATTACGCGATTGGGAGCAAAGCCTGTTTTTGTTGATATTGACCCGAAAACTTATAATCTCGACATTTCACAAATCGAAGCGAAAATTACCGAAAAAACAAAAGCGATTCAGCCGGTTCATCTTTACGGGCAATGCGCCGAAATGGACGAATTGAATCAAATTTGCAAAAAATATAACATTTCAATTGTCGAAGATGCGGCGCAGGCAATCGGTGCGGAAGACGGCGGAAAACGTGCCGGTTCGATGAGCGAAATCGGTTGTTTCAGTTTTTACCCGTCGAAAAATCTGGGCGGAATGGGCGATGGCGGAATGATGACGACCAACGATAAAGCGTTGGCAAATAAACTCAAAGCGTTGCGCGTTCACGGTTCGGAAGAGCGTTATTATCACAAATATGTCGGACTGAATTCACGGCTTGACGGATTTCAAGGCGCAGTTCTGCGCGTCAAACTAAAGTATCTCGATGCGTGGACAAATAAACGCCAAGCAAACGCCGACAATTATCAAACACTTTTTGAAAACGCGGGTTTGACCGAGCAAATAATTTTGCCGTTTGAACGCGAAAATGTGCGGCATATTTATAATCAATATGTTATTCGTGTGCCAAACAATCGTGATGAACTTCGCGCATTTTTGACCGAAAATGAAATAGGAACGGACATTTATTATCCGGTTTCACTGCATTTGCAGGAATGTTTCGAGTATCTCGGTTATCAGGAAAATGATTTTCCCGAAAGCGAAAAGGCTTCACGGGAAACATTGGCGTTGCCGATTTATCCTGAATTACCAGTCGAACAACAGGAGTTTGTCGTTGCAAAGATTGCTCAGTTCGTCTTAGGTCAATAGGTTTTTTTCTTTATTTGAAGAAACTGAACAACCATCAAAAAATTAATGACAGCAGGCAAAGAACAGGTTTACATATCAGATTCACGCAAAATAACTGCCCGTATCATTATGGCTGCGGTGGTTATTTTTGCGCTGCTGTTCGGTTGGTGGTCGATACGCGGACAACTTGGCAATATGCTGGCGGAATTGACTCTGCCAACTGCGGAAAATGCGGGCGAAGTGGCGCAAATTGCGGTAAGTTTTGCGCCAAATGATCCGCTAACGAATTGGCTTTTGGCGAATACACAGACGGCAAATACCGAAACAGTTAGAAATTTGGAAACGGTCGTTAAATTGTCGCCAAATGATTTTCGTTGGTGGGTTGAACTCGGTCGCGCCTACGAACAGACGGAAAATTATGCAGCCGCTGAAAAAGCCTTTAATCAAGCCGTCGAACTCGCGCCGCATTATACTGTTCCGCATTGGCAGTTCGGAAATTATTACTTGCGCCGAAATAAAACCGATGCGGCTTTTGCCGAACTTAAAAAAGCCGCCGAAAACAACTCGCTTTATCGTGAACAGGTTTTTTCAATCGCCTGGAGTTTTTTTGATAAAGATGCGTCGAAACTTGAACAATTAGCGGGCGATTCTTCGGTAGGCAGAGCCGATTTAGCCAAGTTTTACGCGATCAAAGAAAGTCCTGCCGATTCTCTCAGAATTTGGAACACACTTTCAGAGGCTGATAAAAAAGCCAATGATGTAGTAGCAAAACTAATTGCAAGAGTTCTTTATGATAAAGGATCATACCGTGAAGCAATTGAATTTGTGCGCCAAATTGGGATCGAACCGGAAGCAAAAGCACAAACGATTCAGAATGCCGGTTTTGAAAAGCCGGTCGGTGAGGCACAGGATAGCTATTTCGGGTGGAGAGTTTTGCCGGTGGAAAAAATGGATGTCAAACTCGATGGGGCTTTGAAACACGAGGGAAGCCGGAGTTTGCGCGTTTCATTCAGCGGCTATGTCGATGCTTCGCTTTATAATATTTATCAAACTGTAACAGTTGAACCGAAGGCGCATTATCGTTTGAGCTTTTGGATTCGCACGGAAAATTTGAAAAGCGGCGGCACACCAAATCTGGAAATTTACAATGCCGCCGATAACAAAAATATCGCCACCTGTGCGGCTTTTCCTGTCGGGACAAACGACTGGCAACAGATAAAAATCGATTTTGCCGCACCTGAAAATGCCGAAGCCGTTGTGCTTCGGACAACCCGCACTTTTTGTGGAGATAATTGTCCCATTTTCGGCACATTTTGGTATGACGATTTTAAATTGGAAAGGATTAGATAAGTTCAAAAATTCAAGGTTCAAAGTTCAAGATTTATAATCTGAGAACTTGATCTTGAAAAAGAAATGAAAAAGGAAATCGAAACAACCTGGGCAAACAAGACACTGTTTTTTTTGTTATGTGTAACGCTTGTTTTGACGACGCTGGCTTATGGAACGGTTCATCAGCCAACTATTGCACTTTTTTACTTTGTGGCTGTTTCAATTGTGTTGTTTTGGACAATCGATGCAGTTTCAAGCGGTGTGTTGCGCTTTCATAAAAGTCTGCTGCAAATTCCGCTTTTGGCAGCGTTTCTTTACGGCATTATTCAGATTATCCCGTTTGGCAGTCTGGCGGAAACGGCTGGTTTAGAAGGAATTCCGTGCACAATTTCGCTCGATCCGTTTTGGACGCAGGTTGCCGCACTTCATTTTTTTGCAATTTTTATCTTTCTCGCCGCTTTTATGACTTACATAGATAGCGCGAAACGTCTGCAAAAAATGGTTTCTTTGATAACTGTTTTTGGTTTCGTGTTCGCTTTTTTTGCTGTTTTGCAAGTTTTTTTAAGTCCGCACAAAATTTACGGTATTTACGATGTGCCGTATGGAATTCCGTTCGGTTCATTTGTAAATCGGCACGATTTCGCCGCTTATATGGAGATGTCGATTGCCGTGCCACTCGGATTATTATTTGTCGGTGCCGTGCAAAAAGATAAACGTCTGATCTATATAACGGCAATCGGTTTGATGGGAATTGCACTTTTGCTGAGCGGATCACGCGGCGGATTGATCTCACTTTTGGCGGAAATTTTCTTTTTGGTAATAATAACTACTAAAACCAAAAGTTCGGGGAAACTCGGTTTAAAGATCGGGTTAGCCGGATTGTTATTAGCGACAATTATTTTCGGGGCAATTTTAATCGGCGGTGAAACTTCTCTGACGCGGTTTGCGGAAACTGCCGCATCCGATGATTTTACCGCCAATCGGCTGCATATTTGGGATGTAACGCTGAGTGTCATCAAAAATAATCTACCGTTCGGTTCGGGTTTCGGCGCATTCGGCGTGGCATATACGCCTTTTGATTCACTCAACGGAAGCGGTCGCGTCGAGCAGGCACACAACGATTATTTACAGGTTTTGGCTGATGCCGGTATTGTCGGGTTAATTATCGGCGTATCATTTCTTTATCTTCTTTTCCGCGAAGGCTTGAAAAATATTAAAACCTCGAACTCCTTGCGTCGCGGTGTCGCTGTCGGCGCGTTGGCGGGCTGTTTTGCAATTTTAGTTCACAGTCTTTTTGACTTTGTTCTGCATATTACGGCAGTAACGATTTTATTTATTAATCTTATCGCAATGATTGCCGTCAGCGGAAATAAATTTGCCGACGAGGATGACGATTCCGAAGCCAATCACAGCAGAGCGCGTTCGGCAAATGTTACCCCGATTGAAAAAGGCAGAAAGAAATTTAAAAGCTGAATATTTTACAATTATTGACTTTCGACTTTCGACTCGCGGTTTCCGACTTTTTTAGAATTAAACAATCCTAACAAAAACCAAATAATGCCGTGCGAAACATACGCGGTAGCGATTGCCAAAAGTATAATTTGCGAGTAAAGCCAAACCAACATTCCTAAAGCGGCGATAACCAGAACCGAGTAAATACTTCGTCTGCCTGTGCCGACCGTTTTGAAACTCGTATAGCGAATCGTGCTGACCATCAATAATCCTAAACCAGCCATTAAAATCATTATAAGGATCGTGTAGAAATTCGATAAGTTTTCGGGAAAAGTGTTGAGTGGAAAAGGCGAGAAATAAACAATCGCGGCGAGCAGTCCGGCGGCGGGCGGAATCGGTAAACCGACGAAATTTTTCTTATCGACTTTTGGCACGCCTTCAATTAAAACACGCGGACGAGTGGCTTGCAGATTAAATCTTGCCAATCGAAATGTCCCGCACATCAAATACATAAATAGGACGAAAACGCCGAATGAATGAAGCGAATTAGCTTCGTCAAAAGTTGCGCCGATTGCCCACGCGTAAATCAAAACTATCGGGGCGATGCCGAAGGTCAAAACGTCTGCCAATGAATCGAGTTGAACACCGATCTCGGTTGAGGTGCGCGTCATTCGGGCTAATCTGCCGTCGAGTGTGTCAAATAAAATTGCAAAAGCGATGGCTTTGGCAGCATAACCGTAATAAACTGCCGCTTGGACCGGATTTGTTTCGATAATTTGGAAACCACGCAGGGAAGATAATACAGCCAAAAATCCCATACCGATATTTGCCGCAGTAAATGCCGTCGGAATCAGGTAAAGCCCTTTTTTTAAGCCTTTGTGGGCGGGTTTATTTTCTTGTTCCATCAAAATTATCCTTCGACCAATTTTCCGATTATTGTTTCGCCACCGACAACTCTATCCCCGACTTTGACAAAAATCTCGACATTTTTCGGCATCAGCAGATCGGTGCGCGAACCGAATTTAATAAGTCCGTATTTTTCGCCGATTTCGACATTATCACCGGCTTTTCGCCAGCAAACAATTCGCCGTGCCAAAATTCCGACAATCTGGGTGCAAACCACAGTCATTTTTTCACCTTCAATCGTCATTGCGTTTCTCTCGTTCGTTTGACTCGCCTCATTGCTTGTCGCCGGTGCTTTTTTACCTTGAAATAATTCTACTTTTGTCACTTTTCCCGCAATCGGGGCGCGGTTTATATGAACATCGACCGGAGAAAGAAAAACGCTGACAAATTTACCGTTTTCCCGCTCCTCAACGCGTGTAACTTTTCCATCCGCCGCAGATACGATTATGTCGGCATCGGCGGGAATCGTGCGCTTCGGATCGCGGAAAAAATACGCCATAAAAAGCGCAAGTCCGATAAACAAAGCGGCAATTATCCAAATATGAAAAAATAAAAAAATTAAAGCAATTGCTAGCGGAGTTAAAACAAACGGAAATCCTTCTTTAACCATAAAAAAATCAGGAGCCTCGATAACAAGTCTGCCAAAACAATAAATTGTCCGAATTCAAGGTAATCACTTTACGACCTCAGACAGATAAAATGTTCGCGCCCCAATCAATCAATTTTCCATCTTACGTTAAATTATTGATTTTGGAAAACAAAAAAGCCCGATGTTATCGAACATCGGGCGCAAAGGAGGATGTCTATGAATAAAATCTCAGTCTCTAATCGGGTAATCTTTGGCGTAACTGTAAGCACACCAAGCGGCGATTAAGTGAACGATCCAACCCAAAGTTCCGGCTGAACCGATCCACGAAAATCCAGTTAATAACAGCCAAATTATACCGATAATAATTCTGCCGTTATAAATCTGTCCAAGACCGGGAATAAAAAAACTTAAAATTCCTGCTATCCAAGGTTCACGCATATTAAAAATTACCTCCGCATTATTAAACGGCACAACCTGTATTTAAGTTCCAATTTTTTTTACTTCGATAATTTTTCCGCGAAAAATGCGGAGAGCTTTTTTTACCAACGGATGATTTTCGGCATATTCCAACATTTGTTCATTTGTCGGATTTTCGGCAAGTTCGGGGATTTCTTCGGAAATTTCCTCTTCATATCCGGGCGGAATAAAGGCAATCGTCTCTTTTGCAGGAGCAAATGCCGCACCGCCGTTTGATGTTTCTATTTTAGTCGAAAATTGGTTTGTTCCGCTATCTTTGAACAAAACTTCGATAATTTTCGAAGCATTTGGAATCGGGCATAAATCCTCTCCCAAAAGTTGAAGTCGGCGTTCAAAAGCCTCATCAAGCCAAGTGTCTTCGATATGTTCCAATTCTTCCTCGCTAATTGGCGGGAATTTTATCGGCATCGATTCGATTATGTCGATTATTTGCTCTTGTGTTTTGGGTCTTTGATCTTCTTTTAATTGATTTTGTTGAGCGTATGTTATCGAAATATTTTCCTGACTTTCAACTTGAAAATCGTGATTTTGAGTTTCTTCGGTCGGAAAAGGAGCTTCATCGAGCGAAACATCAGTCGTTAAAGTTTTTTTTTCCTCAATCGGACTGCCAATGTTGTCTTGGTCTGACTTTTCAAATGAAAAATTGCCGTTGGTCAATGAGTTTTCGAGTTTGGTTAATCGTTCGATCAAATTTTCTATTGATAAAACACGACGCATTTCGATCAATTTTATCAAGCCGACTTCCAAAACATATCGCGGTTGGGTGGCTTCGCGTAATTTTGTTTCGGTTTCGCTCAAAGCATTGAAGAACCTAATCAAGTCCGACTCGGTAAAAGGTGCTGAATTGCTATTTAATTCCTCGCGGCTCAAAATTGCCGTTTCAAGCAGGTTTTCGGCTTCTCCAGCCATTTTGTAAACGAGTAAATCGCGGAAAAAAGATAGCAGATCACGACAAAAGTTTCGCAAATCCTGACCGCGAGCAATCAAATCGTCAACTATTCTCAAGGCTTCGGCAGGCTTTTTTTCGGCAATTGCCTGACATGTTCGCGTCAGCATTTCCGCGCCGGCAATTCCGAGTGACAGGGAAACATCCTGAACATCAATCTTTTCGCCCGAAAAACTGATGACCTGATCAAAATTGCTTTGCGCGTCGCGCATCGAACCTGCGCCGGTTCGGGCGATCTCACGTAAGGCTTTTTCGGTTACGTCTATTTTTTCGGCTTCGGCAATGATTTTTAATCGATCAAAGATTTTGTTGAGCGGAATTGTGCGAAACTCAAACTCCTGACAACGGGAAAGAATGGTGTCGGGCAGTTTATGCAACTCGGTCGTCGCCATTATAAAAGCGACATTCGGCGGCGGTTCTTCTAAAGTTTTCAGCAACGCATTGAACGAAGAATTTGAAAGCATATGAACCTCGTCAATGATAAATATCTTGTTGCGGTCACGCGCCGGATTAATATTTATGCTTTCAATAATTATTTCACGCACATCGTCAACGCCCGTGTGCGAAGCCGCGTCAAACTCTAAAACATCTATCGAACGGCTTTCCGAAATCTCTTTGCAAGAAACACAAGCATCAGCATCGTCCGCCGCGCACGGCTGCGGATTCGGCTTATCGGTTTTGCGGCAGTTCAAGCCTTTGGCAAGAAGCCGCGCCGTCGTCGTTTTGCCGACACCGCGCGAACCGCTGAAAATATAAGCGTGATGCAAACGGTCGTGTTCGATGGCGTTCTGCAAAGTGCGCGTAATGGCTTCTTGTCCGGTTACTTCTTCAAATTTTTGTGGTCGCCATTTTCTGGCGATAACTTGATAACTCATTTTTTAATGGATAACGGATAATGGATAATGGACAATGAAGAGAAATTTTTAATTATCCATTGTCCATTATCCATTATCCGTTATTTGGGTTGAATTCTCAGCAAATAACTGCAAACACCAATCGGCACGCCCGGGGAAACGGTGATTTTCTGATTGATCTGAAGTTCGTAATTATTAATCATTGCCGGATTGCGTCCTTCGTTGACGAGCCAAAAATTATTTTGCCCGTCGGTTGTCAAACTCAGGTGACGGCGGCTTATTTCAGGATCGCCCGGTAATGAAATATCCACCGGCTTAGACCTTGAACCACGTCCGATACTGATTTCATTTTGATAGACCGGAACGACATTTTGGCGAACGCCGCCGCGCCAAATTTCCAACTTATAAAGTTCCGGCGCGATACGTTTTTTCACCTGTGTCAGTTCTTCTTCCAAGCCGCCGGTTTGGTATGGCGAATCTTGCGGCAAATTCAAGGATTGCACTGTCGGAGGCGGTTGATTCGTGAGAACCGGCGGACGCTGGACAAAATCAGGTGTCGGCAACACGATATTGTTAATCTGCGCTTGGGTTGGCGGAGTTTGTTGCGGCTGAGTCGTTGGTTGCGGTAAATTTTTCGGTCTGGCTAAAACGCCTGTTTTATTACTCGAACTATCATCCCAACTATGCTGAACGCGGACAGCACCTTCTTCAAGTGTGCCGTCAACCCGTAATTCGACGGCGAATGACTGTGTTTCCAGTTTCTTTTTACCGGCGATTTCCTTCGCCCTTTCGGCAAGTATGTGGTAAAGACCTTGTTCGAGTCCGCGACGTTTCGCGCCTTGCCAGTTTTTATCATCGGTTTCGCTCAAAAAAATTATGTATTCGGTAGGAATAATCGTTGTTCCTTGCGGTAACGGCACGATTTCGCGCTGCATTACTTCTTCTACCGCTTTGGCGATTTTGACAATAAATTCTTCCGCCTGACTGCGCGGTTTAACCTGTGCATTACGGGCTGCTTCTTCTAAAACGAGTTCTGCCGTTTCGCCGTCTATCCAACGTCTGACTTTATCTAATACACTCATTTGGATTTTGGATTTTGGATTTTGGATTTCGGATTTTGTTCGACTGAAAAATGAAAATTTAATTCCGGCAGCCCTGCTTGATATTCATTTCAATCCAAAATCTAAAATCTAAAGTCTAAAATTAACTTACTCCTGTATATCAATATATTTCCCGCTTACCCAACCGTGTTTAGCTGAATCGGAGGGAGTTTTTCCGTCGCCTTGTGTGATTATATCAATTTCATACCAACCTTCGCTTGAACTGGCAATTTTTACACGCGAATCCTTTGTTACTATTCCGATCGGCGCGTTATTCGTATTCGGTCCGGTGCGTAAATAAACATCGCCGTTTGCCGTTCCGGTTTGTTGTTTAAACGGATTGTTGATACTCGGCAAAATGCCGCGTCCGCGCAGATAATTATGCGTTGCAAACAGGATTCCGGCAAATGCAGCGATAAAAATTACAAAAACAGCGAATTGGCGAAAGATGCTTCGTCGGCGTTTGGGCTTTGTTTCACTTATAACTTCCGGTTGCCGGACAGGTTGATCTTCGATTATTTGCGGCTGCGGTTTGGGAAGTCCGTTTTCGTTTCCCAATTTTACAACCAACGGCAGATTATTAGCGGCGGAAATATTCGGATTCAGTTTCAAATTCTGCGAAGTGTTAAAACGCGGACGTTGCGGAGCGAGCGGCGTATAACCGCGGGCAACGTGCGGTTGCGGAATCGTGTGCGGACTAGTTGAAATGTGCGTCGGTGTTTCGCCGTCTTCATTATTGGCGAGCAGTTTGATGCGTGATAAATCCTGCCAAAATTCCGTGACGTTTTGATGTCTCTCGGACGGATCGTTATTGGTGGCTTTGTGCAAGACTTTGAGCAATGTTTCCGCCCAGGGTTTTTGGCGCATCGCAAATGGAAGTTCGATGATCGGTTGATTGGAGAAAAAGCGCGGTGATTCGCAGGTAATCAGAACATAAGCCGATTTTGCCAGCGAATAAATGTCGGCGGCAGGTGTTAATTGGGTAACGGTCAAAGTTCCCGTGTTTTCGGCGAACATCGGACTATGTTCGGGCGGCGCAAACATATTTGTCCCGACACGCGTTATCGGCGAATCGGACTGCGACATCCGCGCTACCCCGAAATCAGCGATCTTTACGGTGTTCCGGTCTTCGGTCAAAAGCAGATTTTGAGGTTTGATGTCGCGGTGAATAACGCCGCTTTTGTGAGCGTGTCCGAGTCCGGCGCAAACTTGTTCGAGATAAAACAGCGACTGAGTTAATGACAAACTTTTTTCCCGGCACGCTCTTGCCAAATCGCCTCCGGGCAAGTATTCAAGCACGAGATAATGAAAAATCGTGTTGCGTAAATCCCGCGCCGTCCCGTGTCCCAAGCGGCTAATGACATTCGGATGACGCACACGATCCAGCGCAATCGCCTCGTTCTGAAAATTTTCAACTAACGTGCGCTCCAAATCCGCGTCAAGATCATTTTGCAGAAAAACATTGAGGGCTTTGATGACAACCAGACTGTGCGGCGATTGCGGCGATGCCAAAATGTCACGAGCTATGTAAATCTCCGCATAACTTCCGCGTCCTAAAATTGACTGAATGTCATAGCGTCCGTCAAGCCTTGTATTATTTAACGAGAGTTCTTTCATTATGTCTTGGGGAAACGAAAACCAGCCACATTTCATTAAACCTTACGACATTATAAATTCAAAGTTCGCTAAATACATAACCGACAAAAAAATCGCTTGAGTAATCCGATTACTCAAGCGATTTTTAGTTACCCAAAAATTGAAATTCAGTTGTTCAATCTTTGAAATCCGGTTAAGCGAATTGCCTGAAAAAACGGTGTTCCCGGCGGCAAACGGTTCGGGTCAAGAAACGAAGAATCAAACACCCAATTACGTCCCGGCGGATTATAAACCGTTCCGCAACATTTAAAAGCACCGTTGTTATTATGAGAATTATAAAGATTAATGAGCGAACCGGCATAGTTTAGTCGATTGCTTCCCCAATCTTCAAGAAAACGCTTGAAGTTATGAACGCCGCCGGTTAATCTTGGATCGCCGCCGCCTTGGTTCGGAGTTGCATTCTTGCTTGAGCGGGCATCACCGGCAAGCATCGCAAATCTGATAGTGGTTTCGGTTGCGTCGCGGTTTGAGCGGTCATACGGATACCGAAAACTTCGGGTATCGCTCCAAGCGTTTGAAAGAATGGTTATTGCGTCGGCAGCTATCGAAGCGGGAATATGTGAAGCCGTGTTTTGCGGGAGATAAGCCGTGGAAGCCGTGGGCGTTCCGACGCTTCCGATACCGGTCGCGTTGTAGTTGCCTAAAACATAAACCCCGTTTTCCGAAGCAAATGTAAAACCGCGAGTGTTGAGTGGGTTAGCACTATCATAAGTTCCCGGCAGTTGTGTTCCATTTATCAGGCGAACTCCGCGACGATAGAATTTATGATCAAAAACAGCGGCGGCGGAAGGTGAAATATAACTTTTCCAAGTAGATGAAGTAGCAAGTCCGTCTAATGAATAACGCGGAGCTTCATTAGTGGTTTCAGTATCCAATCTACCGTTATTGTTAATATCTTCGCCGGCTTGAAGAAGACCGTCGTTATTCCCGTAAATATCCTCCATATCGTATTCGCCGTCAAAATCATAATCGCCGCGACGGTCTGAAACATAGAAAACCCAGCCGTTTGCCGATGGAATATCAGTGTTCATCAAACGTCGTCCGGCGGCAATGGCAAACGGGGTAGTTGTCGGCATAGTTGTATTGTAATTGCCATCGAGAAACCTCTTCAAATTAGCAATATCAATGTCAATCATACTCATCACACCATTCCACGGCACATTACTTCCATAGACTGTGCTTCTGTTAAAAACAGCGGTGTCTTCATTAAAAAGCCCTTCACGGGTATCAAACATATTGATCGGAAATGGCACGACGCGTCGGTATCTACTAGAACCGTCAACATTTGCAGCATCTCTATGAGCAATGTTATCACCCGAAAATCCCGATGGATATGATACTCCGCCGTCAACCGATGCAGAACAAAGTAAGGTATAAAGTGAATCCGTGCAGTCATCAGTCAGAACAAGATTATAGGTTATTCCATTCCAACTGTAAGAAGTCATATTGGTATCGTCGGTAGCAGTTACGGCGACACCGGGCATCAGAAATCTTTGAAGTTTGATAATTGAACGACTGTCTTTATTACCATATCCGGTAATTTGAAATTTGGTGCTTCCACTGACCGAAATAGTTGGTGCAGGTTCGGTTACACCCAGACTCAAAATGTCTTGAGTAATGTCCCTGGCTTCTAAAATACCGGTAGCCGGATTAAAACCGACTGCTTCAATTTTTATCCATACCTGGCGATTGTTTGGACTGTTCTGATAAAAACGCTCTCCATTTAGTTCGGTTGCCTGATAGCCGTCACTCATTGTCAGCGGTTGATAACCGCGCGGGAGTGATAATAGTGGATCTATACCTAAACCGATACTATCGCCGTCAAGCCGAACGCCGCAAGGAGTTAAAACGGCGTTTATACCAACACCTGATGCACAACCCGGAAGTTTTGCTTTGCTGTCAGCCAGCGAAACACGAATGCCGGATTTATTTGCATATTTTTGATTAATTGTTACATCCGTATCTGCGTTAGCCGTGGTAACGGGAACAATATTCGGCAGCAATGGCGTGCCGGTTCCGTTGTTCCACAAATCGCCTACCTGCTTGCCTCGTTTGACGATTTCCACATAATCGAAGGCACTTTGATTGATCTGACTTTCAATTTTGATCGGTAAATTTAATGGTAAGCGTCTGGAAAGTAAATTTCCCTGAAACAGATTTTCATTAGAACCCCAGTTTGCACTCCGGTAAACAACCGGAACATCAGGATCGGTATAAATCTGCGTTCCATTGACGGGATTTGATAAAACGCTTCCCATATTATTTCTAAGTTGGACGTAGGAACCGGAAGCATTTTTGACAAAAACATTTTCATTCCAATTAGTCCATGGTGAACCATTACGGGCAACATCGGTGAAAATTTCTCCAACAGCCGTAACCTTTGACGAAAAATAAAGTCCTGTTCCAGCCATTAAAAATAAACTGCCGTTGGAGTGAACCCGTCCGCCAAAGTCGAATCTCGGACCCGGATGGAATTCGAGATCATCATCATAAAAAATTCCGAACTGGAAGATCGGAATCCGGTTATTAAAAAATCTTCGCCGTAGTTGAACCTGAACGCCATTAGAATCGGTGGCGATGGTATCTAACTGCCATTCATCACGCAAGGAATTTAAGCCCTGAAATTCACCGCCGGTTTGAACAACTATTTGTGCATCTTGAGTGATTCGAACGGTTTGAGTGAAAGTATAGTTCTCAAAACCCGGCGGTATCTGACCTTCAATCCTTGTTAAGTCAGCCGTGTCGGGATTGAGTTTGACATCGAAGATTTTATTGAAATTACGAGTCATTACCTCAAGGCTCGCGTGTGCCGCTTCAAAAGCACGAGATTCCGCCGCATCATTACTCGATGCTATGGTTTCATTAGTGGTGCGTGTAACAGCCAGCGCAACAAAGCCCAAAAGTAAAACCATAATCAATAATGCAATAACTATCGCGGAACCTTTTTGGCTTTCGGCATTATCCGTCTTGCCGTTGAAATTACCGTAGATGTTTTTACGATATTTATTTAATAAATTATTCATTCTTTTTGTTACCACCTAAATCTTATCCGGCATCGTATTCGATGTTTCTCAAACCAAATGTAGCGTTTAACGTAATTACTTCGGGTTTACCGGTTTGTTCATCCGGTTCCGTCGAAGTTACTTTCAAAGTAACTGTAATTTGTCTGATCAAATTAAAATCGTCAGGGCGGTCATCATTTGTTCCGAGGATGCCGTCAGGTCCGACTATCGGATTATCCGTCACTGTTCCATCTCTCAGAACATAGCGAAATTGTAAATCTTTGACGTTGTAGGCAAGTGGCAACTCCTGAACCTGAGCATTGGCGGCTCCTCCAATATTATTTCCGTAAAGCGTCCGAACGAGTGTCCCGTCTGTTTTGACCTTGTAGCTAACCCAGAAAAATCGCTTGGCGGAAGCCAGATATGTCATACAGTCTTCAGTCAAACCGGGTGGAGCGCATTGACGTAACAAACTAGCATCCGATCCGCCGCCATCAAATCTCTGGTTTAATCCGAGCGGATCGCTGGGTGCAAAATCAATGGAAAAATTTCCTCTCGCAGTTGCCATAACAGCAACTTGTGAGCTATCCGATTCGATCAAAAACAGATCATAGACATTTGTAACCCCGGCTTGTCCGGTAGTTGTCGCTACTCTCGGCGTGCTCGCATTACCGCCTGCGGCAACCCCTGTCAACCCGACAGTAGTTCCGCCATTGAAATTCATATCCCGGTAAGCAAACGCAACCAGATCGGTGCGGAGATTCGGGTCTTCATTCAAGTTATTTTGAAACACATTGTTTCCGGCAATGACCGAGGTCAAAATGTCGCGGTTGGAGTCGGCATCTCGCGGAAGTCCCAAAGTTGTTGAAATAAAGTCATCGGGAACAATCGCTCCCTTCTCGTGAAAACTTAACCCAGCGTTCAGAGCATCGCGTCCGATCAAATAAACTGCCGCCCGTGCATTTTTCAAAATGTCCGTGCGGCGGCTGGAACGATCTCGGTCGAGTCTGCCCGCTTGAAGCAAACCATAGATGGCACCGGTAACGATCAAAAAAATCACCATTGAAACCATCATCTCAACCAAACTGAAGCCAAGTTGAGTTCTTTGCTGACAAAAAACATCGCTGTTCGCTTTTTTATACATATTTTTCTCTTTTCAAATGCTTTTTAATAATCGCTAAGCATTGTCGAAACAAGTTGTTGGCGGCTGATTTGATTGACGAAATAACGAATCGTTACGTCGATTCTCTTTCGTCTGATTCGATTTGGGGGCGTTGGTCGTTCAGGATCGTTTACGTCGGTAATGACAATTCTTCTCTCTAATCCTTTCACTACGGCACTGGTATTTTGATAGCTGTTAACAGTGCAAATGGTATTTACCGGGCAAGCATCGTCGGCAGTTCCGGAAACACCATCAATGCCTATATCTTCACGAATCGGTGTAAACCCGTTCAGAAAAATCCCTCTCGCATTAGGATCGTTCGGATTAACATTTGCAACTGTTTCCCATCCGTTATTGGTATTATTACGGTTAATGTCTCGGGCTGAAATAATAGATTCAATGGTCGAAACAGCCGCTTGTTTGGCAACGATCTGTTTTTCAGTTTCATACGACCGAACCAGATTGGCTGTTAAGGTTGCCGCCAGAGCGATAATACCAACCATCAAAATGACGATGGCGATCATTACATCGATATATGAAAACCCGTTTTCATAACGACTCGATTTTCTTTGACAATTTTTCATAAAGACTTTACCTCTATCCGAATAAACCTCATTTAGGAAAACTCGCACGAAGTAATTTGGGGTTTAGACCATTTCTTCGTGCGGGTTTCACCAAAAATACCGCAATTTATGAGTTTATTTACGGGGTTAACAATGTGTTCAGTTTCCAAAACTACCGGTGCGGCGTGAATCCTGCCACTTGTTGGTCGCTAAAGATACGGGGTTAAATTCCCAAAGACGAATTGATCCGGTCGAGCCGATAACCGTAATTGATCTGGCTACTTCAAATTCGTTAGGATTAGTTGTTTTGGGCGACCAAATGTGAAGAGTTACTCCGCGCGTAATTGCACCGTTTCCGAGATTGTTTGTTCCTGCATCAACTACCGTTCCACCACTTAAAAAGCGCATTGTGCAAACTTGATTGTTTACGCTCAAAGGATATGTGCTTTGTGCAAAAGTAGCAGTTGGTGCGGGCAGAGGTTCGGGCGGATTATAGGTGATATTACTCGGTGGTGCGCTTACCCGCACCTGAGCATTTGGTAACAGCGTAACTTGTCTGATGAGAACATCATCATTGGTTGTTGCCGGAATGTTTTGTGAGTTTTCGTCAATTAACCGAACTACATTTGCCGTAATATCAATTTCAACCCTGATCGTTTCTCGTTGGGTTAGTGAGCGTTGCCGTGCTTCCTGGAGAACGTCCACAATTTGAAATGCTTCGTCATCGGATCTATAAAGTCTTTGGGTAGCATTCAGATAATAGAAGGATACGCCGGAAAGAATCATTATCATTGCAATGACAATGAGCAGTTCAATCAATGAAAAACCTCTCATATTTGATGCAACTACAGGTGTTGGCTTAAGTTTCATAATACTTTTTCGTTTATATTGTAAACGGAAATGTTTGTGAGGATTTTCCCAAAATAGGTTCAAATTTTAGAAAAAAGAAATTTTTTTCTAAAATGGAGTTTAGTTTATAAATGATATATTTGTCAACATTTTTTTTATTTGTTCAGCGTCGTTAAACAATCGGAATGAAAATATGAAATAAAGTGTAATAAGATGATGCGTAACCTTTTAATTATGAGCAAATTCTTATAAAATGACGAAGAATTTTTCTATTTTATCCGCTGACAGAAACCTGATGACAGAAGAAAGTAAAAAACAAACAAAAAAAAAGTTTTCGCCCGATTGGTTAGTTAGCGGAATTTTGACCAAATTCGGTGAAATATTTGACCGTTTGACAGGCAGGAATTGGCAGCCGTCGAGTAGTTTGGCGACTAGCGAGCTGAGCGAAAAACTCAAATCTTTGCTTGACGCAGAGGCAAAAGATTTGGGTGGCAAAGGACAATTTGTGCCGCATAACATCAAACTCAAAATGCAGTGGGATAAATTTTCGACCGATGCCGATTCCGCTATGAAAAAACTGGAATATGAGCTGCTTACTGCCGCGATTGACCACATAAACGACAGGCGCTATCACACATATGCACCGATTAAATTGGAGATAAAACCGGATTATTTTACTCAAGGCGTTAAATTGTCAGCAAGTTTTGATAAATTTGCCGATGAAGACGGACGCGAAGCCGCGGTAAATGTTACCGTGCCGGATTTAAAGAATGTCATCCTTTCTGCGCCGCCGGAAATTCAGGCTGAACCCGAAAAGGAAATATTTATCGCGGAGTTTGTGGTTAATGACAAACCGAAAAGAGTCGAGTTGGCTTTTTCCGACAAACAGCGGCTTAGTGTCGGCAGAACGAAGGAAAACGATTTGGTAATTGACGACCAAAGCATTTCTAAAATTCACGCCTCGCTTATTTTGAATTCCGATAAACAATTGATGGTTGCCGATACCGGTTCGACCAACGGAACATTTATTAACGGTCAGCGTATTGCTTATGGCAAAGGAATTTCAATAAAAGACGGCGATAAATTAAATTTCGGAACGGTCGCTATTGCCTTTGAATATAAACCGAAGGAAGTTGAAATGGTTGACGACGGAGAATTTCAGACACAGCAAGATTTTATTACGAAAGATGTAGCTGCCGACGAACTTACTTCAATGCCAACCGTATCTTTTGTAACTGAAGATGAGAATCGCTATAAGACGAATGAAGATGCACTTCAACAAGATTTAAGTTCAGTAGCCAAAAATGAGATTGAAACGCAAGAAGCGCATAATTTTCCCGATAAGTTAAAGTCTGAAGAAGCTGTTTCGACAACCAAAGAGGGAATCGTATTGGATTTTGGCGAAAATAATTGAACGAAGGAGTCGAGTGATAAATGATTTTTCTTCTAAATTTCTTACAATTTGATTGGGAAAAACTTCGCCCCGAAAAACTTTTTGGCGGACAGGTTTTAGAGCGAACCCCGGCGGGCTTGAGCATTGTATATGTGATCGGCATCGGAATTTTAGTAGTTTTCCTTTTACTCTCTTTTTTTCGCAACGCCCGCGCCCGATTTGCTTTTGAAGAAAATTTGCCGAAGGAAGTAAAGAGAAAATTAACGACAACGGTTGCAAACCGGAGTTTGCGAATCTGGCAATTTGTATTTATTCTGCTGGCGTTTTCGGTTTATGGACTGCACGTTTATTGGACATATTACGCCGACGATTATAACGAACAATATCAAGCCTTGAGTTATAAAGATTTACGCAATCGGCGAACGACAGCCGCCAGTTTGCGCGGTTGGATGCTGGATCGTTCCGGCAATTTAGGCAGCGCACTTGCCTATTACAAGATTGACAAAGACGGTGACATATCGCGCACTTTTGCATTGGAAAAAGAGATGGCGCATTTGCTCGGAACCGAACGCGGCACTCCCGGACTCGAGCGCACGATTTATAAAAAGCAAGCGGAACCGATGCCGGAAGCGTGGGAGGTTTTGACGAAAATAAAACCTCCCGAACCGGAACAACGCGATGTCCGCATTACGCTTGACCGCGATTTACAGGCTTATGTCGCCAAACAATTAGAAGGAAAGAAAGGTGCAATCGTCGTGCTAAATCCGCAAAACGGGGATGTTTTGGCAATGTATTCAAATCCTTCCTACGATCTTGCCGAGGCGCAATCGCTCAACGGATATTTAAAGCTCGAAGGCGATAAAATAAATAAACCGCTTTTGAATCGCGCCACCCGCGAATTTTATGTTCCGGGTTCGACCTTCAAAACATTAACGATGATGTCCTCATTCCGGGCAAATAAACAGGATTTGCAACTGCCCGATGTTGGCGAATGTTATGTTCCATACAAAAATTCGCGTCCAATTTGCGATGCCGGCGGCAGTTGTGAAATTTGCTCGCCGAGTGTGCCGTTAGAAGAGGCTTTCAAAGTTTCCAGTAATCAGTATTTTGCCCGACTTGCCAACGAACTCGGACGTGAGCGAATGGGCGAAACCGCCCGACTGGTTGGTATTGCGCCGGTTGAAACGGCGGGAGAAGCCCTTACACAAGGGTTTTTCCCCGATATTTGGAACACGAGCGACGATCGCATCGCCAACGCCATAATGCCGACTCGCTCAACGATGGTAACGGGCAGTAAATTAACACTTTACGATTTCGGGCTGGAAGGAATGGGACAAGGTTTGGCTTCGCAAATGACACCGTTTCAAATGGCTCTGGTGGCGGCAACGGCAGGAAATTTGCAGGGCAGGTTAATGAAGCCGAAAATCGAAGCCGATCTTCCGCCGCAGATGTTCGCGCAGGTGCTAAGTCCGCAACAAGCCTCCGAAGTTCGCCGAATTATGGCAACCGTAACGGAAGAAGCAGGCGGAACAGGCGGCGCAGTTCGGTCGAAGTTAGCCGGAACAAACATCGTTGTCGGCGGAAAAACCGGCACGGCAGAAAAGGATAATGTTCCGAAATACGATGAAAAAACCGGTGAACGGTCGTTTGTTTTGAAAAAGAAAAAAGATGCAAATGGCGAAATGGTCGAATATAAAGAGTTTTTAACCTTTAATCGAACGGACGGTTGGTTTATCTGCATCGCGCCGCTGGAAAATCCCCAGGTTGCCATCGCCGTCGTCATCGAGGATATTGGTGCCAGATTCGGTGGTTCGACTGCCGCGCCGGTTGCTGCCGATGTCATTAAAAAAGCCGCAGAATTAGGACTTTTAGGCGACAAATACAAGTTGAAACCACCGGCTCAGAAAACCAAAAAGAAAGGTAAATAGAAATTTTGTTTTAAAAATATGAAAAGCCGCGCATCGTCACATTTTTTAATATTGCTGTTAATTGTCGCTCTAACGGCAATGGCGCATTACGCTATTTATTACGGCGCGTTGATTCGCGGTTACGAAACTTCATGGCTGACTGCCGGAAGAAATCTGATCTTACTTTCGATTCTCGCGCTATTGCCGGTTTTTCTGACTCGATTTGCCAAATTTCAAGGTAATTGGACGCTTTATACTTCCGCTATCTTACTTTTTTCAATAGGTTTGACCGTGCAGTATCGAATTTTCAGTGACCCCGAATATACTTCGAGTAAAAATAAAGCCATCGCCCGCGAAGCAAAAATCAGGACACTGCAACGGCATTATATTCAGGAAAATTATGCGGCGGAAAAAAAGCAAATAATGGGCTTACCTGCCACGCCGCCGTCGCCGGTCGATTTGTCCAGTGAATCACCGAAACCTCCGAATGAAACACTTTTCAATGTTATTTTTTCAAGTCGGACAATAATTTCACTCTTTGCCATCGCTTGTTTTGTCGGCACATTTTTTCTGATCCGGCGCGACGATGTTCTAAATATTTTGCAAAAGAACGGATTTTTGATAGTGCTTTTAACGCTTGTTCCGCTGATGTTTGCAGCTATCACTTCGCGGGCGGGAAAATTTGGAAATATGACACCTTGGGAATTAGCAAAAATTCCATTTCTCATAGGTTTTGCGGCTATATTAGCAATTTTGTATAAAAATCTGGCGCGGACTTATTGGGGCGTTCCGCGCGCCAAAGACGTGTTTCCTCTGGTTGTAATGGCGATGATGCCGTTTGTGCCGTTCTTTGTTTTGAAGGACTTCGGTCAGATGATGGTTTTCAGTTCCGTCTATGTTACGCTTTACTTGATTGCTGTCCGTCGGCTGCCGCAAAGAGTCGTTCTAATCGGTAGTGTTCTTCTGCTTGTCAGCGTTTTGGTAGTCAGTGCTTTGCCGGAAAAGACGCAGGAAAAAATTCCGCTGCTTCCGACTTTGGCAAAACCCGTCAAGACAATTTTGCCGAATCGTATCCAGCAACGCTTTCATTTGTGGCTTGACGGTTTTAATCCGCCGACCCCTGAAACGGACTGGTGGAAAAGCGATTATGATAAGTATTACAAAATCTTAGTCGAAAAAGATCCAAATCTTCCCCGATTACTCGAAGAAGATCCGAATTTACAGAATTCCATCAATGTCGATGCGTGGTTCGATCTGTTGGCATTTCAACCGGCACAGGCGACTTTCGGATTAGCTTCGGGCGGAACGACGGGGCGCGGATTAGGTTTGGGATATGTCGAACTGATCCCGGTTTCCGATTCCGACTATATTTATGCGGCAATTGCCGAAGAACTTGGACTTTTCGGCGGTTTGTTGGTAATCTTTGCGCTAATAACTTTTGTTAGTGCGGGCATTCGCACGGCTTTGGATGCAAGAGATATGTTCAGCAAACTTTGTTCGATTGGACTGACGGCATTTATCGGTTTTCAAGCCTTGGTAAATATGGGCGGAATTACGCGGGCTTTACCTATGACCGGCATCACACTTCCTTTTGTCAGTCACGGCGGCTTTAGTTTGATAACGAGTTTTATTATGCTTGGAATGTTATTAGCGTTTTCACATCGCAATGCAGTTGACATAAACCGGGTTTCAAATTCCGAATTTCAAGGTGAAAGGTAAGATCAAAACCTGAAATTTTGCTTGGAGAAAACAACAATGGAAAATAACTTTCAGATTGATTCGGCTTCCGTTTCCGACCGAGGCTTGAGCGAAAAACGTCCGCAAAACGAAGATTCATTTTTAGAAATGAATGCAAGTGGGCTTTTTGCCGTTGCCGATGGCGTTGGCGGAGCGCAGGCGGGAGATGTCGCGTCGCAGATGGCGATGGAAATTCTCGGCGAGGCGTTTGCAAATTTGCCGGAAAACGGAGATGCCGAAGAATTGATGAAAGTTGCGATTACGCGGGCGAATGAAGCGATTTTTCAAATGTCGCACGATTTGACTCAACTTTCGACGATGGCGACGACGATTGTCGCCCTTCACGTTGCGGGAAATATCGCTACCATCGGACACGTCGGTGATTCGCGGCTTTACAGGCTTGACGGCAAAGGCAGTCTTTATCGGGAAACCCAAGATCATTCGATGGTTGAAGAGGAAGTTCGCGCCGGACGAATGACTGCCCAACAAGCCGCCACACATCCGAGTCGCAATGTCATCAGCCGTGCGCTCGGAGCGGATTTTGGTGTCGAAGTCGATATGAAAACCATAATGTTCGAGCCGCACACGACGTTTTTGCTGTGTTCGGACGGCATTACGCGCCACATTGACGATTTTGAACTCCGCAATCTTTTGTTGCTGGGTGAATCGCCGACGGACATCGTGCAACAGATGAAAGAAATTTGCTATGAACGCGGGGCGGAAGATAATTTGACTGCTGTAATTGCGAGAATTACCGATACGGTGGCGGGAAGTTTTGCGGAAGATAAGGTCGAACCTGTCGCCGATTATGAAGAAGATACAGTCGCAACGGTGCGTCCGCCGGTGATTAGTGAAGCAGCGGAATTTGCCGAACAAACTGCGGATGAAGATGAGATATCGACGCAAAATCTGCATTTGCCGGAAACTGCGGACTTTCAACCGCAAGAAGTTAATTATTCAAATGAAGCCACGCTTCCCGGCATCGTTGCTAATCAAGATTCGATGTCTTTTAGGAATGAAGTCGAAGAACCTGCGCCTATTTCGGAATATAAACCCGCCAGAGATGCAATCTCTTATCAACCCGAACAAAAAAGCGGCGGCAGTTTGATTGGTAAATTATTAAGTTCATTAGGACTGATTGTTTTGGGCGGCATTTTGGGTTTTGGGGCTTATTATTTTTTACAAGGTAATAAACCGGTCGAGATACCTCAATTACCGCCGCCTCAATCTCCGAATATACCGTTTACATCTTTTGAAGAGGCGCGTCGAACAGTAGATAACAATCCGCAACAATATATCAGTGCGACTATTTTGCCGCCTGAAACCGCCGAAGACCTTTATCTTTTGGGACGCGCTCATTTATTTAGCGGGAAATTCCCGGAAGCGAAAATGTTATTTCTGAGGGCGAAAGACCGATTGGCGCAGTCGAGTGAAGTCAACAGCAAAGTTTTGTCAAATGACATTATTATGAGTTTGGCAATAATCAATGATGAGTTCGCTAAAAAAGAGTTGCAAAAAGAATTGAACTTAACTAAATCCGATTCCAACTCGCAGCCCAATGCTAACAATAATTAACGTCAGCATAATTTGAGGTAAAAAAATCATTGAACTCTTCTTGCTTCAAATAAAATTACACCGCACGACACGGCGAGATTCAGGCTTTCGACATTGTTTCCCATTGGAATAACTAAATTTTCGCTCACGAGCGCGCGTTCATCTGCGCTCAAACCGTGTGCTTCCGAACCGAAAATCAACAGGCGCGGTTTTTTCCAATCAATTTCCAAATAACTTTTTTCCGCGTTTACATCCGCACCAACAGAAACTAAATTATTTTCTTTTGCCCAATTTATGACTTCAAGAAAATCGGCGTGTTCCCAAATCGGCAACCGAAAACTCGCGCCCATCGCACCGCGCAAAGCCTTTGGCGAAAAAGCGTCCGCTGAACTTTTCGTTAAAATCAAGCCGGATACATTGACGGCTTCACAGGTTCGTAAAATTGCGCCTAAATTTGCCGGATTATTTATTTGATGAAGCAAAACGACAAGCGGAAACTCACGTTTATTTGCGTCCAAAGACGTTTCGATTAAATAGCGACTTGTTTCGGGTTTGCGACAGATAAAGACAATGCCTTGTGAAGTTTTTGTGTCGGCGAGAGAATTGAAAACTTTTTCGGAAATCACCGTAACGGAGATATTCGTATCCGAAAGTTTCGCCAAAAAATCTTCCTTCGCAAAACTCTCGGAAACAAATATCTCCTCGATTTTCAGGTTTGAGCGTAAAACCTCCTGACAAAGCCGTAAACCTTCGACAAAAATCAAATCATTTATATTTCCGTCACGCACTTTTCGTGCATTCTTTAATCTTTGATTATCACGGCTCGTGATTTTCAACATTTTAATTTCGGGTTGAAAAATATTTGACGAGAAAGGTAAATACTCGCGGTTGGATTTGAACCAACGACTTCTTCCTTCGGAGGGAAGCACTCTATCCACTGAGCTACGCGAGCCTATTCTTTATTAAAACCAATAATTTCCAAAAAGTAAATCGGAATTATTTCGGTTGAAAAGTAATTGTCTTGATTTTAACGGCATCTAACGGACGCTCTTTGGCTGACGGATTAGGATTAGCTTTGTCAGTCGGTGTTCCGGCAATTGTTTGGACATTGTTCATACCTTCGATGACTTTTCCGAAAATAGTATAACGGTTGTCGAATCCGGTTTCGCGTTTCAAGGTAATAAAAAATTGCGAATTTGCCGAATTATTATCCTGTCCGCGTGCCGCACCGACGATTCCCGTATCGTATGGGATGTCCGAAAATTCAGCCGGAACATTAGGTTTATCGGAACCGCCTTGACCGTCATTATTCGGATTGTCGTCTTTGGAATTCGGGTCGCCGCTTTGAATCACCGATTGATTGATTCTGTGAAAAGTTACGCCGTTATAAACGCCCTCTTTAGCCAATTCTTTAAATTGCGCTACCATTTTCGGGGCAATGTTTGAATAAAGTTCAATCTTTATCGTGCCGAAAGCTCCGGCATTTTCCATCTCGATTACGGCGATCTCCGCGTCCGGGACAGGCGCAACGCCTTTTTTAATTTCGGCGGTGCTGTTTGAATTTGCTTTTGAAGTAGTTTTTTTATCGCAAGCAAAGGTAAAAACAAGCGTCGCGGAAATAACTAATATTAACAATGATTTATTCATAAACTTAGTCAAGAATATCATAAAAATTTTCTAAAATAATTTTTTACCATCAAGTAAAAGCGTAACCGGACCAGCGTTGACAAGTTCGACATCCATCATCGCTTGAAAACGTCCGGTTTCAACTTTTTTTATCTGTTTGCGCGCTTCCGTCACAAAAAACTCATATAAAAATTTACCTTTTTCAGGCGCAGCGGCTTCAATAAATGAGGGACGGCGACCTTTTCGCGTGTCGCCGTAAAGCGTAAATTGCGAAACGACCAACAAATCGCCTTTTATCTCCAAAAGCGAAAGATTCATCTTGCCTTCTGCATCTTCAAAAATACGAAGATTGAGCGTCTTTTCTAAAAGATAAAGAGCATCTTTTTCGTCGTCTTCGCGGGAAACGCCCAACAAAACCAAAATTCCGGTGCCAATTTCGCCGACAGCTTCTCCGTCAACCGAAACCTTAGCGCGAGAAACTCTTTGCAAGACAGCACGCATAAAAACTGAAAAATTTAACAGGGATGAAGGGAATGGACAGGGATAAAAACAATTTATAAATATCCCTTAAATCCGCTTCATCCCTGTTAAATTTTTCCCTCAATCGTAACTTTTTCCATTTTGACTTCTTCAAGCGGTTTGTCGCGTTGGTTTGTTTCGACTTCGGCGATTTCATCAACCACGTCCTGCCCTTCGACGACCACACCGAATTTCGTATAACTCGGCGGCAGAGGATAATCAGTGTGCATTATGAAAAATTGTGAACCGTTCGTATTCGGTCCCGAATTCGCCATTGCTACTGTTCCTTTGCCATAAACGCCTTGATAAAGCGGGGAAGTCCGGTCAATTTCGTCGTTAAACTTTCCGCCCCAAGCCGATTCGCCGCCATAACCTTCGCCCAACGGATCGCCGCCTTGCACCATAAAATTTTTGATAACTCGATGAAAGATCACGCCGTCATAATAACCTTTTTCCGCCAACAGACGAAAGTTTTCCGTCGTTTTCGGCGCGTCATTTTCTAATAATTCAATTTTTATTGTTCCCTTGTTCGTTTCTATAACTGCAATTCTATTTGCCACTAAATGTTCTCCTATAAAATTATTATTTCGATTTGATTTCTAAATTCTTTTGTTCTGCTATTTTAGCAATTTCTTCTTCGAGTAAGCCAATCGCGTCATTCTTTTTTGAAAACGGATAACGCAAAGATTTTTCGTTATTGATGGCGCAAACATTTTCCGTCAGACGATGTATGCGCCGCACAATGCCGCGTTCAAAAAGGTAGAATGAAACGAGACGCGCCAATAAACCGATGCCGAGCGAAATAAAAATGACGATATAATCACGGTTGCGAATCGAATTTATTTCCTCTACACGTTCAGTCAAAAGTCGTTCTTCTTCGTTTTGCATTTCGCCGATGCGCCCACGAATTTCGTCCATCAGAGATTTTCCGCCGTTTAGATGTTGGTAAAGTTCTTCGTCGCTTTTCGGCGCGGCGACAAAATCCTGCGATTTTTTGAGCGAAGCGAGTTGACGGTTTATTAAATCCTGAATTTTTGCCAGATTACCAATTCTTTCCTGACGTGGTTTTTCACCGGGTTCGGCTTGAATCGTTTCGTTTAAGTTGGTAATCGTATTTGGAATTTCGCTAATGGCTTTTTGATAAGGTTCGAGAAATTCTTGGCGTTTGGTCAATAAAACCCCACGTTCACCGGTTTCGGCATCAATCATTAGTGTCAGCAAATCGTTGTATTGTCTGACGGCTTTGAACTTGCGCTGAATGTCATATTCAATCGAAGCACGGCTCAGATTGCCGTAAATTGCCGTCAGAAATGAAATGAACAGCGCAACCGCCGGAATCAAAACCCAAATTCCGCCTTGAGCGCGGATTGGTGCGCGATTCCAAACCTGTAAGACGCGAATCCAACGCCATTTCAAAAAGGTTTTCAACTTTTCCATTCGATAACTTTGTTACTTAATATAAACTTTTCAATCGCCAACGCGACACCATTTTCATCATTGCTTAAAGTTGTATAAAATTCCCCGCGTTCGAGCAATTCGGGCGAAGCATTTCCCATGACAACGGCAGTTCCGGCGTATTCGAGCATTTCCAAATCATTAAAATTATCGCCGACGGTCATTACATTTTCGGCGGAAAAATTGTTCATCAGAGCGAGTTTTTCGACACCGATTCCTTTTGAAGCATCGGACGGCAGAATGTCTAGTAGCGTAAAATCGAGATGCGGATAAATGGTCGCTAAAATCGTTGCCGAATCTTTTAGTTCAAACTCCAAAACCTTTTGCAGATCAGCCATCGGCAAACACGCGCCGGAAAATGAAATATGAACGGTTTCGAGTTCGTCAATAATACTTTCCAGACTTTCGACGTGATGAACGGCTTCTTCGGCTTCCGCGCCGTGCAGACGTTTTGACCACGCGACATATCTTTGCAGCGGAACATTTTCGTCGGAAATTCGGTCATATAGCAAAACGCCTTTACCGTGCGGATCGGCACTCAACAAAGCATCGCCGCCAAACTCGCGTCCGACACGCAAAATCTCCCCGACAATTCCTTTAGCAAGCAAAGAAACAGCCACATTTTCGAGTGTATCGACATATTTAATCAATGCGCCGTTATGACAGATCAATGGCGCATTCAAATTTATCGACCGCGCCACCGGAAGCGCGTCGCGGAAACGTCTGCCCGTCGCAATTGTTACCAACACGCCGTTTGCTTCGGCTTGCTCAATCGCTTCGAGATTTTTTTCGGGAATTTCGCCGCGCGAATTCAGTAAGGTTCCGTCAAGGTCGAGTGCTAAAAGTTTTATCATTGAGAATTATTTTGCCTTAATTTTTCAATAACTTCACGTTCAAAAGTAACTATAAGTTCTTGTTCGTATTGCTTAATCGCGCTATTTGTATTTGGTTTCATTGATTCTTCCTTACACTTAAAATCTGCGCTGCCAGCTTTGATTTTAGTATTTTCTTGCTCTTGCCGAATAATAAAAGAAAACTCTGGAAATTTTGATTCACAAATTTCTTGTTTTAATTTAAAATGGGCAAAAAAAACATTTGGGTCAGGTTTCAAATCAGGATATTTATTTGCAGGGAAAATATCAGTTTCTCTTTCAATTTTCAAACTCATTATTTTCTCATTTTGTTGTAAAATATGTTCAATTTCATCCTTATTTAGTTTGAATTCATACTCACCTTCAATTGAAACAGTCCTATCTTCTACTAAAGATGTTGCTGTAAAAGCAAAAACAGAAATTAAAGCAACGAAGTTTACTAAAATTTGCTTTTCTAAATTTAGAGAAAGTGTTTTTTGATTTTGAGTTTCTTTCTCGAAGTGAAAGTAAGAAAGCGGCAAGACCGATAAAGCCAAAAGATCGGTGTAATCATTCGTTCTACCAATTTTGAAAAATTGAAATGAATTCCACAAATCAATTAAACTTTGCGAGAACGGCGATTTCCAAAAAACAAATAGAACAATTGTCAAAACATAAATCAATAGTTTTCGTTTGGGAAAGAAAACGGCAAAGAAAACCGGAAAGATGAAAAGACCTGAAAAGTCGGAAAGTTTTCCTGTAAGAAAATTATGAAACTGTGATTTTAAGACAAAATCATTAAGCAAAAGAAAGCACAAACCAAGCAAAAACAAAGGCGAGAGTAAAATGTGTCGGGCGGTATGTTGCATTAATTATTTCGTCTATGGCAATACGTTTTTCCTTTGCCAATTTTTAAAAAGCATACGCAAAAGAATCGGGATTCGCCAAAAGAGTAGAATCAGTCAAGTAGATATTGCAATATTGTTATTACTAACATTGGAAAGATAAGCGAATGAGAAAAATTTATATGATCTAATACGGAAAAACGCACGGGATAATGGTGCATCTTTCCGTATTTTGATTATCATTCGATAGTTAAAATTATCGAAAATTCGGTAAATTACTGCCGAATTTTTCTTTTAAGCAATCGTGACTTCCTTATTTAGATATACATCCTGAATTGCATTAAGTAATTCGACACCTTCATTCATCGGGCGTTGGAAGGCTTTGCGACCTGAAATTAAGCCCGTTCCGCCTCCGCGTTTGTTGATGACCGCCGTGCGAACTGCCGCAGCGAGATCGCCCGCGCCTTTTGATTCGCCGCCTGAGTTTATCAAACCGCAACGTCCCATATAGCAATTGGCAACCTGATAACGAACAAGGTCTATCGGGTTGTCACTCGATAATTCCGAATAAATTTTCGGATTCGTTTTGCCGTAACTGCTCGACATATTTAAAGCGTTATAGCCGCCGTTGCGTGTCGGTAACTTTTGTTTAATGATGTCGGCTTGTATCGTTACTCCGAGATGATTGGCTTGTCCGGTCAAATCTGCCGCTTCGTGCATATCTCCTTCGGAAGTTTTGAATTTCGGGTTTCGCAGATAACACCAAAGAATCGTTGCCAACCCGAGTTCGTGGGCATAAGCGAAAGATTCGGCAATTTCCGTTATTTGCCGCGTCGATTCATCGGAGCCGAAATAAATCGTTGCGCCGACAGCGACTGCGCCCATATTTTTTGCCTGTTCGACCGTGCCGAACAAAACCTGATCGAATTTATTCGGGTAAGTTAAAAGTTCGTTGTGATTAATTTTAACGATGAACGGAATTTTGTGAGCATATTTGCGGGCGACAATGCCTAAAACGCCAAATGTCGAAGCGACCGCATTACAACCGCCTTCGATTGCCAGCTTGACGATATTCTCAGGGTCGAAAAATGCCGGATTCGGGGCAAAAGATGCGCCTGCCGAATGTTCGATCCCCTGGTCAACCGGCAAAATCGAAAGATAACCCGTTTTTGCCAATCTGCCGTTGTCGAAAAGTGTCTGCAATGAGCGCAAAGTATTAGGATTGCGGTCGGATGCGAGCCACACGCGGTCAATAAAATCCGTGTCCGGCAGACTCAGGTTTTCTTTTGGAATTGTCGTAGATGTATGATTTAAAAGTGTTTCGGCATCGTCGCCTAAAAGTTCTTGTATTTTACTGAAATCAACAGCCATTATGCTTATTCTCCTGTATAATAATGTATTGCTTTTTTTATAGAGCGGTTTTTGGCAAATTATAGCATAAAATATCGATTTGAGTCATAATCATATTTTTCTTGCATAATAATTGTTTATTGAATAAAATAGTTTGGCATAATTGATTTTATTTTACGGTTGCACTCCCTAATGCAACTCATCACCGATCTTTAGCCTGCGAATAGAAACGCAGTAAAATTGCAAACAAGCGTTAATAAAAGAGGTAAAAAAATATGTTTTTAGTTTCCCGAAAGTGTCTTACTATGCTTTCAATTTCTTGTTTATTATTAGTCTTTTCACAAGTAATCTTTTCACAAAGCAAGGATTGGCGCGAAGTTTCGCCTGCCGAATTGCAAATGAAAACATCACAGGTCGAGCCGAACGCCGATGCCGAAGCCATTTTTTGGGAAGTGCGGCTTGACGACGGCTCTTCTGAAGATTTATCCAGAAGTCATTATGTGCGGGTAAAAATTTTTACCGAACGCGGACGTGAAAAATACAGCAAATTCGACATTCCTTTTTATAAAGGACTCAAGATCAAGGATTTGTTGGCGCGTGTCATTAAAACCGACGGTTCGATCATCGAAATAAAAAAAGACGATATTTTTGAACGTGAAATCGTTAAAGCCGGCGGAATAAAAATAAAAGCCAAATCCTTCGCCGTTCCGAATATCGAACCCGGCGTTATCATCGAATACCGCTATAAGGAAGTAATAAGCAATTCGGGTGCAAGAGGATTACATTTGGAATTTCAGCGTGATATTCCGGTGCAAAATCTTTCATATTATTATAAACCCTACAACAAGCGAGACCCGGACTATCAATCATTTAATTTTACCGACACGAAATTTGTAAAGGACGAAAAAGGCTATTATCTCGCCAAAAGAACGAATGTTCCGGCATTTAAAGAAGAACCACGAATGCCGCCGGAAGAATCTGTTCGTCCATGGATGTTATTGCAGGGAACGAGCCTTAGTTTGATTGACGCAAGTGGCTTCTCAATTTCTTACACCATCAAAGACCCGAGCAACCCGTCAAGTTATTGGGGAAGCGTTGGGGCAGAACAATCAGGCTTAGTGAAATTTATGAATAAGCCGAACGGTGATATTAAAAAAGCGGCGATAGAAATAACTGCGTCGGCTACGACCTCTGAAGAAAAATTGCGGAAACTTTACGAATTTTGTCAGACTCAAATAAAAAATACTTCTTTCGACGCTTCCCTGACCGACGACGACCGCCGAAAATTACCAGCCACAAAATCTGTGGCTGATGTGCTAAAGCGAAAATCAGCAAATTCACAATATATCGATTTGTTGTTCGGTTCGATGGCTAATTCTCTGGGTTTGGAAACCCGGGTTGCATTTTCGGCTGACCGTAGCAAAATGATTTTTAATCCCGAAATGACAAATCAATCTTTCATACATCCGGCGGCGATTGCCGTTCAGATCGGGAACGATTGGAAGTTTTTTAACCCGGGCGTGAGCTTGTTGCCGTATGGAATGTTGGTTTGGTATGAGGAAGATGTTTGGGCGTTGTTAGTAGGAGAAGATAAATTTGTCTGGATCAAAACACCGATTTCGGGAATTGACAAAACAAATGTCAAACGCACCGGTAAATTTAAACTGCTTGAAGACGGAACTCTGTCAGGAAAAGTGCGGCTCGATTATTCAGGTCAAATGGCGTTGGATTACAGATTGGAAAATTATGATGAATCAGCCAATAAATTGGAAGATAATCTCAAAGAAGGAATCAAAAGCCGTATCAGCACGGCAGAAATTTCAAATCTCAGCATTGAAAATTTAACCGACCCGAGCAAGTCGTTCAGTTATAGCTATGATGTGCTGATTCCGAATTATGCACAAAAAACCGGAAAGCGTCTGTTTTTACAACCCGGATTTTTCGAATATGGCGAAAATCCGATATTTTCAACAGATTCCCGCAAATATGATGTTTACTTTCATTATCCGTGGGCGGAAAACGATGAAATTCAGATAGATTTGCCGCAAGGTTTTGCCCTCGATAATGCGGATGCTCCCGCAGAAATTGCTGACCCGCAAAAAATCAGTCTTCTCAATGTTTATATCGGCATTGATAAAAAATCTAATAGTCTGATTTATAAACGCAAGTTTCATTTCGGCAATGGCGGACTTATTTTATTTCCGGTCGGCACTTATAAGCCGTTGAAAAGTTTGTTCGACGCATTCCACAAAGCCGATTCACATACGATTACGCTCAAACAAAAATAACCCGTTCAGAGTTATCGCTAAGGCTGTAACTCTGAATTTTTCTAACATTTTCCCGGAGGTTTCAATGAAATTATTCTCAAGTTCGATTTTTACCGTTCTATTTTTGGCTTTACTTATTACAAATGCTTTTGCAGTTGTAGATGACGCACCTCCGGCGTGGATGCGGCAAGCGTCTTCGGTAAATTTGCCGGGTTATCCGAAAGATATTCCGGCGGTCGTTTTGCACAACGAACAACAACTTACCCTGGACAAGGACGGCAAGCTGGTTACGGTTGAAAATTATGCCGTCAAAATTCTCTCGCGGGAAGGTAGAAATTATGCCGTTGCCACTGCTTTTTATTTGTCTAGTTTTAACAAAGTGCGCGATATGGATGGTTGGATCATTCGTCCCGACGGTTCGACCAAACAATATGGAAAGAAAAATATCGTAGATATAATTTCCGACCAAGACGATGTTTACAACGAAGGGCGCATCAAAATCATAAACGCTTCGGACGATGTAGATACCGGTTTTGTTTTCGGCTACACGATTGTTACCGAAGACAAACCGCTGTTTTATCAGGATAATTGGAGTTTTCAGGGACGGCTTCCGACGCTGCTTTCACGTTATTCATTGAACTTGCCATCGGGCTGGAAAGCGTCGAGTGTTACGTTTAATCACGAAATAGTTTCCCCGCAAGTCAATGGCACGAATTATATTTGGGAACTTCGCAATCTGTCGCCGATTGCATCCGAGCCGCTAAGTCCTTCGGTCAGAAACATCGCCCCTCGCATCGCTGTAAACTATGCGCCGGAGAATAACGCTCAATCAGTCAATCGTGCCTTTGCCGATTGGACAGCGGTTTCGCAATGGGCAACCGGATTGCATGATTCACAAGTAATTGTTGACGATGCCGTTGCCGGCAAAGCTCAAGAATTGACGGCAAATGCGAAAACGGAATTGGATAAGATAAGAGCGATTGGAATTTATGTCCAAAACTTACAATATATCTCGATAGATATTGGTGTCGGTTACGGCAACGGCTATCGTCCACGTCCTTCAAATCTGGTTTTAAGTCGCGGTTATGGCGATTGTAAGGACAAAGCAAATTTGATGCGGGCATTGCTAAAAGCCTTGAAGATCGAAGCCTATCCGATTGCGATTTACTCGGGAGATTCATACTTCGTGCGTGAGGAATGGGCTAGTCCGAGTCAGTTTAATCATTGTATTATCGCCGTCAAGGTTAGTGATGAAACCAAATCGCCAACCGTTATCAATCACGCCAAACTCGGACGATTGCTGATTTTTGACGCAACCGACCAATTTACGCCGGTCGGTGATTTGCCCGATTATTTGCAGGGAAGTTTTGCCCTGATAATTGCCGGAGAAAACGGCGGTTTATCAAAAATGCCGATAACTCCGTCGGAGTTTAATGCTTGGGATAGAAAGGTCGAGGTTAACCTAACCGGCGACGGGAGCATCAAAGGCATCATTCGTGAACACGCTAATGGTTCGCAATCAACTTACGCCCGCGCACTTTTTCGATTGCGTTCGGGTAATGATTTCAACAAAATTATCGAAGGCTGGCTGACTCGCGGTGCGACTGCCGCAAGTTTGATAAAACTTACGCCGAAGGATAATCAAGCCGATGCTGGTTTCGATTTGGATGTGGAATTTTCCGCGCCGGGTTACGGGCAATTGATGCAAAATCGTTTGTTGATTTTCAAACCGGCAATCGTCAGCCGCACCAATTCGGTTGATCTGACAGAAAAATTGCGGACACATTCGGTTGTTCTGGAAGCCGAATCATTCAGTGAAACGGCAACATTTAATCTGCCGGCAGGATTTGTAGTTGATGAAGTCCCGGACGCGGTTTTGTTGGATACACCTTTTGGAAAATATACGACAAATTACGAAACCAAAGACGGCAAACTCGTTTTTACGCGCAAAATGGTGATGAATCGGACAACCGTTTCGGTCGATAAATACAATTCGGTGAAAGATTTTTACTCGAAAATCCTCGCCGCCGAACAAGCACCCGTCGTGCTTCTAAGAAAATAGGTCAGAACCGCCTGCGTAAGCGGGCGGGTAAATGTGATAACACAGCCCGCTTATGCAGACGGTTCGACCTTTGCCTTTTCATATCTACTCGCCTAACATAAAACCTTATGCTTAAGCGTTGGATGCACAATCGGGAAAGATATTTTGCGTTTTTGAATGACAATCGCGTTGTCCATCCGTTTGGTTGGGGAACGGAATTTATCAAGGAAAATCCGAACGGCGGCGATCCGCGCCAAATTTTCCGCGATTATTCAAAAAAAACTGTGGCAAATAGCGACGAGTTTTTTCATCTGCCCGAAATTTCGGATTACAACCTCAGCGACAATCTGCTGTCTTGGACAAGTTCGATAAAAACAACTTCCATAGAAAACAACACGGCTTATGCGCGATTTTTTCCGCACACGGAAAACAAAAAATCCGCCGTCGTCGTGCTTCCGCATTGGAACGCGAAAGCGGGAACATATTTTGATTTGTGCAAATTTTTCAATAAAGTCGGGGTTTCTTCGCTTCGCCTGACATTGCCGTATCACGAAGAACGAATGCCGCCCGAACTTGAACGCGCCGATTATCTGGTCGCGCCGAATGTCGGGCGAACTTTGCAATCGCTTCGGCAATCGGTGATTGACACACGCGCCGCCGTTCGCTGGTTGAAACAGCAAGGTTATGAAAAAATCGGCGTAGTCGGAACGAGCATCGGAAGCTGTGTCGGATTTTTCGCTTTCGCGCACGATTTGACAATTGACGCGGGCGTTTTTAATCACGTTTCGGGTTATGTCGCTGATGTCGTCTGGCACGGACTTTCGACCTATCACGTCAAAGAAGGTTTACAGAATGACGTAACATTGGACGAACTGCGCGAATATTGGATGCCGATTTCACCACTGGCTTATATGAAAAAATTGGCGAAAATGCCGCCGCGTCCGCAACGCTATATCTACACGCTTTACGATTTGACTTTCCCGCTTGACCTGTCCCGCGATGTGATGAAAGCCTTGCGCGACCACAACATCAAACACGACGAAGTTTCAATTCCGTGCGGACATTACACGCTGGGCGAAAAACCTTGGGTTTATCTTGACGGCTATAAAATTATCTCGTTTCTGCGAAAGCATCTGCGATAAAAGTTTCTAAATCTTTTTTAGGTAAATTCACCGAATCCGCGATAGCGTCATAATCTTGTGGTGTTGTAATTATTTTCTGCCGCAAAAACGATCATTTTTTACTAATATTATCTCACAATAATTGGATTAGACATTACACTTGAATTTTGGCATTTTGTTTGTCTCAAAAACAACGGAATTCCATCAAAATCAATTTTTAATTGGACAAAACAGTTATTATGTCTAATAAGAATCTTAAAATTGATTCTAAAATCATTATGATATAATGCTGTACAAAAATGCTTGGTAAGAAATAAAAGATGGAATTACTTAAAACAATTAATGAATATGCCCAACTAATTAATTTTGTTTTGTTTGTTGCAATAATTGGTTGGTTAATTAGAATTTCTACTTTGTCTAGAACGGCTCTAACAGATAAGCAAGAAGCTGTTTTGGCTAAAAAAGATATAGAAATATCGAAATTAGAAAAAGCATCAGAAATCCTACAATTACAAATAGATTCATTAGAAAAAGACCGCGATAAATTAAAGTCGGAAATATCTGATGGCAAGGTTGACCCGAATGGATTGCTTTCATCATTAGAAATCTTAAAAAGAAAAGCTGATGCTGAAGTTGAAGAAGCCCAAAAACAATTTCAAGTAGTCATTTCTGAATCTCAGCTAAAAGAGAAGGAGTTGGAACTATTACAAATTACAAATAAAAAATTACAAACTGAATTAGAGGAAAGAGATAAAATTCAATCTTCTCTATTTGCAACATTTTCTCATGAGGCAAGAGCCGCGACAACTTCAATTGCTACCAGAGCAGATTTTATTTTGTATAAGAAAAACCTACCTGATAATAAAATCGATGAATATCTTAAAGAGATAATTTTTGAATCTCAGTCGCTTAACCGAACTTTGGATCTTTTAGCGTATAAAGATAAAGACCTTACACCTCAATTTACGCGTGTGTCATTGAAGGACCTAATTCAAAGAGTTATTAACCAATACAAACCGAAGATTTCAGAGAAAAATCTTCGTGTTCAATTAATAGGAGTAGAAAAACTACCAATAATAAAAATAAATGAATCTACTCTGATGATTGCTATTTCAAACTTACTAGATAACTCAATAAGTTATACAGAAATCAAAGGAAAAATTGAAATTGAAGGAATAAAGAAGTCAAATCTATTAGAATTAAAGTTCAGAGATTTTGGAATAGGAATTTCAGAAACAGATAAAGAACACATTTTTAAGGCTGGTTTTAGGAGTAAGGAACACTTAAAGGTAAAAGTTAAAGGGGCTGGATTAGGTCTTTTCATTACAAAAAAGATTGTTGAGCTAAATGGCGGAACTATTTTTGTTTCAAATTCGGCACATCCAACTGAAATTACAGTTACTTTACCGTTAGAAAAATAGCGTAATGATATTAATTATTGATGATGAACTAAGGAGAAATGATCCAATTCTATCATTTCTTCAAGCAGAAGGTTATAAAGTATTAGCCTTCGACAATGGTGTTGATTGTATTGCCTTTATTGAAAATAAGCCTTTGGATATTGATTTGATTATTGTTGATTTGTTACTTCCCTATGGTGAAAAATCAGTAACATACAGGGTTGCAGGTGTTGAGTTAATTAAGGATATTCAAAAAATACTGAAAAATGTTCCGATTATTGTTTATACGAATATTAATGATTATAAAATTTTTGATTCTTTAGAAGAATTAGGCGTAAATAGGATTTTGCGTAAAAGCGATATTTTACTTTTTGAATTTTTAGAAGCGATAAAAAGTGCAATTAGCAATAAAAAGTAGGTGTCACCCTTGGTGTCCCCAACGAAAACATCAGTCAGAAACCCTTATAAATTGAGGTTTTCAGAGTAGAGTGAGAATCTTTTTTGACATCGCTTCTTTATTAGACAAAACGATCGTTTTGTCTAATTTCTTCGTCGTAACAAAAACGACCTTTTTCAGACATTTTTTCAAAACTACAATTACTAACTATTAGCGCAATCAAAATTGTCGCAAAAGCCGTTTCGTAATCAAAATCTCGAAACCAACTCTATATGTTGACTTATGAGACACTGATAAATCGCTCTTTCTAAGAGTCAAAATCAATTGTTTTCAGCACCACAAGATTAGGACACAACCGAATCCGCCTCTCTGTTTCTTTATCGTTAGATAAATGCTAAACTGCTGTCATTTCTCAAATGATTTCCGTTGCCGAAAAACATAAAAACGTCATTGAAGAATCCGTCGCGCATTTGCTTTCCCGCGCCGAAAATTCGCGTGGTTTGCAGATTGGCGATTTAGCGGCGCGTGTCGGTTTGGCGTTGGAAAAATATCTTTTTAAGACAAATGAAAATGTCGGACACGCGGAAATAAAAGAGTTTGTCGGTGGAATTCGGGCGGATGATTTATGTTTGATTGTGGCTTGTGAACGCGGCGACGAAACGGCGTGGAGCGATTTGGTCAAGAGTTTTGACGCGACGGTAAAATCGGCGGCGCGAAAATTTGCTAAAAATGTGGAAGACGCGGAAGACCTTGCCGGTTCGATTTGGGCGGAACTTTACGGCTTAAAAAAAGACGCGGACGGAAAATTAAAAACAAAACTCTCGTATTATTCAGGACGCGGAAGTCTGGCGGGCTGGCTTCGCGCCGTTACAAATCAGTTGGCGATTGACCAATTTCGCAAAGATGCAAAATTTGTGCAAATCGAAGAAGCGCGGGAATTTGAAAACTTGGCGCAAAGTTCTTCGGAAAATGCCGATAATGTTTTAGTCGTTTCAAAAAGCGAAAATCCTGAAAACCTATTTAGTGAAAAACAAACGGCAAAAGATGTTTCCGACGCGCTTAAACAGGCGATTGATGAACTCGAAGCAGAAGACAAATTGATTCTCAAACTCTATTATTTTGACGATTTGAAATTAAAAGACATCGGCAATACTTTGGGTTTTCACGAAGCGACGGCAAGTCGCAAGCTCGTTCGCATTCAAACAGAAGTTAGAAAATCCGTCGAGAAAATATTGCAGACAAAACACGGCTGGAAACAAGAAGAGGTCAAACGCCATCTGTCGGACGCGGCATCTAAACTCGGCATCAGTTTTGAAAAACTATTCACGATCTTGTTGGTTTTGACGCTCGTGCAAGAAAGTTTCCGGCACGGCGTTCTCTAACATGGGAAGTAAAATGGAATTAGAATTCGACAAAGAAATAGATGCAATCTTGCGAAAAGCGCGGGAAAGTGAATTTGCGTTTGTAGCAAGCAACTCGCCATCGCATCTCGATGCCGACGAGATTTCCGCTTTTGCCGAAAATGCTTTGCCCGAATTGGCGAAACAACATTACATAGCGCATTTGTCGGATTGCGATGCGTGTCGAAAAAAATTGTCGGATTTGATTTTGCTAAACGCCGAATCCGAAATTGAAAATGTTCACGCCGAAGAAATTGTTCCGATTTTCTCGGCGATTCCCTGGTATCGAAAACTTTTCGTGTTTCCGAATCTGGCTTACACGATGGGCGCATTGGTATTGGTTTTTGGCGGAATTATCGGTTTCACGATTTTGCAAAATGTTAATAATTCGGCAAGTTCCGAGGTTTCGCAATCCAGCGAAAGACCGAATGACACCAAAGAAAAGGCTCCTGATGGTATTTCCGTTCAACCTACAACAAATTCTACAAATACTGCGAATATGTCTTTTAACTCAAATATCGCAGTAGCTGCTTCGCCAACCACAGAGAATAATGCCGTATCGAATAAAATTACACCAAATTTGAATGCTAAACAGGAACAAAAAAAACCGACCGTTCTACTTAGTGAAACACCGAGGGACGAATCACCGCGCGAAGATGATGCTTCTTCTTTGGCATTATTAAAGGACAAAAAAGACGCAGCGGTTGACCGGGAAATGGCGGGAAGTGTTCCCGAAAATAAACCAGAAACCAAAAAGGAAGTCGAAAGAAGTATGTCGGAAAGCGTTGATGTTGTAAAATCTGCGCCTTCACCGTCGAAACTTAAAGACCTTCCTGTTAATGGAAGATCAACTGACTCGATTTCAACAAGTGCAAAACAACGCAAAAACTCTCAGCCCGCTATTGAAACAACCACTGTCAGCGGCAAAACCTTTAAACGCCGGGAAAATGTTTGGTATGATGCCGCATACAATGGACAAGTCACCACCAACATTACTCGCGGCACAAAAGAATATAAAAAACTCGATAAAGATTTGCGCGTTATCGTCGAAAATTTGGGCGGAACGGTTGTTGTGATGTGGAAGGAAAAAGCATATCGGATTCAATAAAATTTGTAGATTATGGTTAAATTATTAAGCGATGAATGATTTAACTCAAAATTTATGCCGCGTTTTGCTTATCGAAAATCAAACTCTGACGCGCATCGGCATCAAGACGATTTTAAGTGAATATAATGATATTGAAATTGTCGGTGAAACGGAAACGGGTGCGAAAGGTTTTGAATTGTTTCGTGAACTGAAACCTGATGTAACTATTTTGAGATTGCGTTTACCTGATTCGTGTGCGGTTGATGAGATCGGAAATTATCTGCAATTTGATAAAAAGGCGAAATTAATAGTGTTAGCCGACCACGCGGGCGATTCGGAAATTTACCGTTCACTCAAAAAAGGTGCGCTTGGTTATATTTGCAAAGACACTTCGGCGGATGAATTGATCAAAGCCGTTCGCGCCGTAAATGCGGGTAGAAAATACATTCCGACCGAAATCGCCAACATTCTGAGCGAAAATCTCGGACAGGAAGAACTCACGCCAGCCGAAAGAAAGATTCTTGCCGAAATAGTTAAAGGACAGGCGAATAAAGAGATTGCTTATAGCTTAAAAATCAGCGAAAATACCGTCAAAACCCACATCAAGAATATCTTCGATAAACTAAATGTTTCCGACCGAACTTCCGCAACGACTTTGGCGATAAAACGCGGTTTGGTCAGATTCGATGTCTAGAAAAAAACTTAAACTGAAAATTTATGAAAAGACGAGAATTATTGAGAGGTATGGCGACACTTCCTTTTGCAGCGCAAACGATGTTTAGCCAAAAATCTACCAAACAAAAAATCATCAAACCAAAGCGTTTGGCAAAAGGCGACACGGTTGGCGTAATAGCTCCGGCAAGCGGTTTATCATCGGAAGATTTTGATAAAGCCTTGCAAAATATGACTGATTTGGGCTTCAAATCAAAAGTCGGTAAAAATGCCCGAAATAAGAACGGATTTTTGGCGGGAACCGATAAAGAACGGCTGGAAGATTTGCATTGGGCGTTTGGCGATGCGGAAGTTGATGCTGTTTGGTGTGTGCGCGGCGGTTACGGTGTTTCGCGTATTTTACCTGCTGTCGATTTCAATTTGATCAAAAAGAATCCGAAAATCTTCATCGGTTATTCAGACATCACGGCTTTGCATTTGGCGATTTTTCAAAATTGCGGATTGGTTACATTTCACGGTCCGGTTGCCGCTTCAACTTTTTCGGATTATACAAAAAGGCACGTTATCGACACACTAATGAATCCGTCCGCGCCTTATAAAATCGAACTCTCACCCGAAAATGTTGCAAAGGAATCTAATCTTTTCAAAACCGAAGTTATAACTAAGGGAAAGACTCGCGGAAAAATTATTGGCGGCAATCTTTCTCTGCTTTCGGCATTGGTTGGAACTCCGTTTGCTTTACGGAATACGAAAGGCAAAATCCTGTTCATCGAAGATGTCGGTGAACAACCTTACCGCATTGACCGGATGCTCACACAACTTCGCCAAAGCCTTGATTTGCGCTCACTTGCCGGAATTGCGCTCGGTGTTTTTGAAGACTGCAACCCGAAATCTGAAGGCACGCAATCTTTAATGGATGTTCTAAAAGACCGGCTTGGCGACATCGGTATTCCTGTCATTTACGGACTTTCCTTTGGACACATCCGCGATCAATTTACTTTGCCAATCGGAATCGAAGCCGAACTCGACACCGAAAATGCGACGATGACTTTTTTGGAAACAGGCGTAATCTAAATAAATCTCACCCGAAAGTATTAGAAAAATCTCGCCGCAATTGATGATTACAAGCCATACTTTATCCTGTAAACTTAGTTCATAAATCGAAAGATCAAGGAGAAAAAACGATGATTAAAATAAGACGAAGCAATGAACGGGGACACGCCAATTATGGTTGGCTGGACACGAATTATACTTTTTCGTTCAATACTTATTACGACGAAAGATTTATGGGATTTCGTGCCTTAAGAGTGATAAATGAGGATTTTATCGAACCGAAACAGGGTTTTCCGACACACGGGCATAAAGATATGGAAATTATCACTTATGTCATAAACGGGGAACTCGCGCACAAGGACAGTTCGGGCGGCGATGGGGTTTTGCGTCCGCACGAAGTTCAGCGAATGACTGCCGGAACGGGCGTGCGTCATAGCGAATATAGTTCTGAAACTGAAAAAACGCATCTTTTGCAGATTTGGATATTGCCCGAAAAAAATAATTTAACTCCTGCTTATGAGCAAAAATACTTTGCGCCCGAAGAAAAGCAAGGGAAATTAAGAATTGTTGCATCGAGTGATGTGCGCGAAGGTTCGGTGCAAATAAATCAGGACGTTTCGCTTTACAGTTCGATCTTGACGACCGGCGATAAAGTTTCGCACGACTTGGATGAAGGCAGACACGCTTGGGTGCAAGTAGTTAAAGGAAATGTTGAAGTGAATGGCGAAACTCTAACCGCAGGCGACGGCGCGGCAATCAGCGATGAAAGAGTTTTGCAAATAAAATCGTTGGATAATGAAACTGAGTTTTTGCTTTTTGATCTGAGTTGATCGGAATATAAAATGATAATCAGCTAATCAAGTTGAAACAAAAAGCAACAACACGCACTAAGAAAGTATGTGAGTTTGCAGTAGTTACGATTTAATCTGAAATTCTCGACTGATTGAGATGATTATCTCGATCAGTCGTCTGCGAGCGATTTTACAAAACGAATCTCAATGAATTCAACCAAATTGCTTTCGCAATAAGACGTATCAAACTTTGGAAGAATCCGAATATCTGGCAAAGGAAAAGGAATTGGACTCTTCAAAAATGACGGGATTAGAATACGAGAAATCATACAAAGTTTACTGTCTGAAATAATTTAAATTAACTCGTTCTTTGCTTCCAACTCTGCGGATGACTGCCGTCGTCCAATCTAACCATCGAAATCGCGCCCGGACTTGGGCAAACCAGCGCGCATAAATTACAGCCGACGCATTCGGGTTCGTCAACGACGGGGAATTTGTTTTCGTCAAAATCGAAACATTGATGCGCGCCGTCTTCGCAGGCGACGTAGCAGAGATTGCACTTGATGCAGTTTTCGGGATTAACGCGGGCGACGACTTTGTAATTCAAGTCGAGGTTTCCCCAATCCGTAACGCGCTCAACGGATTTGCCGATGATGTCATTGACCGACGCGAAACCTTTTTCGTCCAGATAATTATTCAAACCGTCAATCATATCTTCGACGATTCGATAACCATAGTGCATTACGGCGGTGCAAACCTGCACATTCGACGCGCCAAGTAATAAAAATTCAACCGCGTCGCGCCAAGTGTTGATGCCGCCGATGCCCGAAATCGGGATGTTAAATTCGCCGTCACGCGCGAGTTCCGAAACCATATTCAGCGCAATCGGTTTGACCGCCGTGCCGCAGTAACCGCCGTGCGCCGCCATTCCGTTGACATTCGGGTAAGGAATCATCGTGTCAATGTCCACGCCGATCACCGAATTTATCGTATTTATCAACGAAACTGCGTCTGCGCCGCCTTTTTGCGCCGCACGTCCGGGCGGAACGATGTGCGTCACGTTCGGCGTTAATTTGACGATCACGGGCAGATTTGAAACTTCCTTGACCCATTCCGTGACCATACAGGTATATTCGGGGACTTGCCCCATCGCCGCGCCCATTCCGCGCTCCGACATTCCGTGCGGACAGCCGAAATTCAGTTCAAAACCGTCCGCGCCCGTGTCCTGCGAACGCTTGACGATCTCGTGCCAAGCCTCGCGCTTCGACTCGACCATCAGGGAAACGATCACCGCGTGATTCGGGTATTTCTTCTTACACTCGTAAATTTCCTTCAAATTCACGTCAAGCGAACGATCCGTAATCAGTTCGATATTATTCAGCCCGATCATCCGCAGTGCGCCGCTGTCTATCGAAGCCAGCCGCGACGAAACATTAACAATCGGCTCGCCCAAAGTCTTCCAAACCGCGCCGCCCCAACCCGCGTCAAACGCCCGCTCGACCATCGAACCCATATTCGTCGGCGGCGCAGAAGCCAGCCAAAACGGATTCGGTGACTTGATGCCCGCAAAATTTGTCGTTAAATCTGCCATAGTTTTTTATCTAATCGTCCAAATTGACGTTCTCGTATTCAAAGTTAATATTCATTAACGATTTTACATATTTGATAAACTTTAAGTCTTCCGATGTTGGCGGATACTGACCGACAACAACTAATTTTTTCTCTCTCAAATCAGTATCGGAAAACGAATAGTGCAAAAGTTGTCCGATTGCTTCTCTTACGCATTTTGTAGCGTATGAAGATGATTTTACTTCGTAAAAAACAATTTGCTTGGGCTGAAATAATTTAACATCTACATTGTTTTCTTCAAATAAAACAACACAATTGTTCCCAAAGTTTTTTATCAGTTTTTCTTTCAAAGCCAACTGTAATTTTTTGTGCTTTTGTTGAATGTAATATGAACGTGAAGTAACATTTCTAACTTGATTTTCTGAAATTCCGATTTCGGATGCTTTTCTAGTTCGCGTTTTGTTTTCTTTACTTGATTTAGGATTTTCAAGTTCTTCGTTTCTGCCCTTCTGTCCAAATCTTTCCCATAAATCACGCATATATTCATAAACACTTGAATCTACGGGTTTATTTTCAATCATTCGTTCCTGAATTTCAGAAACTGTGGTTTTGCTTGTAGTTTCAAGTCCGAAACTTTGGGCAATATCATTCAAAATATCTTTTTTATAAATTGGTATAAGTCTTTCATTTGAATACAGAAAAGCAATTTTCCATTTGAACAGATGAGGCAACTGAATTTTGTCAATCAATGAAAACAAACCCTTTTCAGCAAATTCAATAGTTTCAATTACATCTTTTTTTACATTCTCAAATGCTTCATTTCTATCATCGCCATAGTGTTTGATCCAAGAATACTTCTCGTCATCTCTAAAATTTTTATGAAGTTTGTTTTTCTGTTTTCGTTCATAAATTCCAAACGCAAATGAATTTGAACCTTTTATACTTCCTAACATTCGAGTTTTTGTTTCTACCCAATAGCAGAAAGTGTCATGGTTATTTACACCGACATATTCTTGCAAAGACATTTTTCTAACATCTTCAAGTGTCCATCTATCTAAAAAACTTTCTAAAAGATTTGTTAATTCTTGAGCAGCCATTTTACCAATAAACTTCGACTAAATTCGATTCGTTAATTGCGACCTCTTTCGTAATCAGCGGAACTTCAAACTCAATCGTCGTCGCCACAATCGCGGCATCAAACGGGTCTTCGTTGAAATTGTAGCCGACTGATTTTGCGATGATTTCGATTTCCAAATGAGCGATGGCAAAACCGCTTTTCGACAAAACTTTGCGCGACCAATTTTCAAAGCCTTCTTTCAAAGTTATTCGCCCGCGTTTTTCCAACAAAGCTATTTCCCAGAAAACAACCGACGGAATGTAAATCACGATTTCCGCATTTTCGGCTTTTTGAAACGCCGACAAAACTTTGGGCGAAAGCGCGGAATGTTTGCCGTTAAAATACCAAATCAGCGAATGTGTATCCGTAACAAACATTAAAGTTCCGCCTCGGTTCGATTTAAGGATTGATTAAAAAGATTCGCAATTTCACGGCTTCCGCCTTCCAAATCATCGTCAATTATTTCAATTGAGCCAACCATCGAATCGTTATTTTCGACAATTTCGTCGTCTAAAATCGTCAATAAAGCCCGACGGACTTTTCCGCTTTTTATTTTTTCTCTGACTGAAACCCGACCTTGCTTATCTATTACAGCTTCAACAGTTTGTATCATAATTTTTACCTCACTGACATTATACTCTCGCGGCTAAACTGTTTCTAACTTTTCCTTCAAACTCACAAAAATTCTTCGTTGTTCAACGAATCATTTCAAATCATTCGCCAATCGCCTTCAAAAATTCAATCGGCGTAACTATGCGAAATTTGAATTGCTTTTTGTCCGATGCAGCAATGTCTAAAAGGTCTTTGTCGTTGGTTATCAGAAAATCCGCTTTGCCGACGAGCGCGGTTGCCAGAACTAAATTGTCGTCAACATCACGGCTTTCGGTCGGGATTTTACCGAGTGAGAATTTAGAAACGATGCCGAAAGTTTCGAGAATCACTTTTAATCTTTCAATCCGATTTTCGTTTATTCCGACTCGTTCCAGAATTTCGAGGTATTCGGCAATGACTTCATTGCTCACAATCAATTGCAATTTTCGTTCGTTTCGCCATAGACGAATAAGTTTGTTCACAACGGATTTTGGATTTCGACTCAAATAAAATGCAATCAAAACATTGGTGTCAAAAACAACCGCAATTCGTAGTTTACGAGGTGGCACGCTGCTTTTTCTCCAAACGGTATTTCTTTACCAAATTAACTGCATCATCTTCCGTGTAACCGCTTTTTTGTGCGTCCAAACGTATTTCATCGTCAAGTTTTTCGTGTTCCCAAATTTCCACCTGCTCTTTAATCAAATCAAGCACAAGTTTAACCGGATTGCGCCGACGCTTTTTGGCTTCGGTTTCAAATTGTTTCCAGACAGGCGATTCGTCAATTGTTTTTGTCGTCATAGCAAACCTATTTTATCCTTTATTCAAACTGTTTCAAGTTTTTCCTTCAAAGCTCGCAAAAATTCCGTGTCGTCTAAAATGCTCGGTTCGAGTTTGGCTTTGCCGTTGGTGTCGGCTTCCATCACGCGGCGCAATTCGTTGTTGATTTGCGTTTGATACGGCGCGGCATCGGGCGATTCAGCTCTTGCGCGGAAATATTCTAAAATGTCGGCATCGAGATACATTGAGATTTTGACTTTGCAGTTTTTAAGATTCGTTGCGCCTTTTGGCGGGGTAAAAGTTCCGCGCGGTAGAACTTTCATCCTACTAAAATGGGCATCCAATTCTTCATCGGTTTCAATGGCTTCTCTGCTAAAACTTTTGGCTTTCATATTTCTTCCTCATTGTCTTTGTGGCATTTCTCGCCGAAATAAGACGAATATTTTTATCAGTATAAGTAAAAGAAACAAAAATCAAACCAGCTTCACATAATCCAATCAAGCCATAGCGCGTTTCATTTTCGTCGCTGTGTTCAGGGTCTTCAAACGGAATCGCCAAATCGTCATCAAATGCTTTAACGGCTTTCTCAAAACTGATGCCATCGTGATTTTTGATGTTTTCAATATTTTTATTTTCGTCCCATTCAAATTCCATCTTCAATTATACCGACATATCTATACATATCAAGAAACTTTGAGGTTTTCAGCGCAAATTCACCCTTGAACCTAGCAGAATTTTTCGATATTGAAACTCTTTTGCATCCTTCGCAAATGTGTTTCTACACGGTTTCGAGACGCACTTTCACATTGCTGAACGCCGCGTTGCCGGTCAGTTCGTCAAGCACGCGGTCGTCGGTTAAATCGTTGAGGGAAACGCCCGCGTGACTTTTTGCCGTGTCGAGTTTTACGCCTCGGCGGGCGTGTCCGTAGCCGTGCGGAATCGAAACGACACCGCGCATAATTTTGTCGGAGATTTCGCACGGGATTTCGACCGCGCCGACGCGTGATGAAACTTTGAGATTTTGCCCGTTAGCGATGTTTAGATTTTCCGCGTCCGCCGAATTTATTAAAATCGTGCAGCGGTTTTTGCCTTTCACGAGCCGCTCGGAATTGTGCAGCCACGAATTGTTGTCGCGCAGATGTCGTCTGCCGATCAGCGCAAACGGAAATTCGTCCGATTGTTTTACTTCAACTTTCAATCTTTCCATATCTTTCACCAAAATTGCGGGCGCGAGGGTGATGCGTTTGTTTTCGGTGAAAAGTCGTTCGGGCAGACACGATTTCAATTCGCCCAAGTCAACGCCGTGCGGATTCTGACGCAGTTCTTCGAGCGATAATTTATAGCGTCCGAATAGCAAACCGAAACCTAATTTTGCTTCGGGCGGAACAAGTTTCAATGGTTCTGCCGATTCGCTCAAACGATGCGCGAGTTCTTGAAAAACTTCCCAATCGTATTTTGCGCCTTCGTCTTTTTCAAAAAGCGGCACGGAATATTTGGCGACATTTCGCACCGCCAGCATATTGAAAATTACGTCGTAATGCGAAGTTTCTAAACCTGTTGC
>JANMAA010000066.1:0-1545 GCA_031359215.1 Acidobacteriota bacterium
TCACCGTTTCGTGCAACTTTCAAGAGCCGCACACGCGATTTGCCGTAATTGTCGTGAACTATTTTAACAGACATATTTCAATTTCGGATTTTAGATTTTGGATTTTGGATTTGTATGAAATCTAAAATCACCTTTATTTAACTTCCGCGATAGGTTGAGTAACCAAACGGACTCAAAAGAAGCGGAACGTGATAATGTGAAATTGCATCGCGCACGATGAATGCCACGGTTATCTGCGGATAAAAACTTTCGATTTGCTGTCGTGCAAAATAATCGCCCGTTTCAAAAGTCAGGTGATAATTTCCAATCTGCAAAATCGCATCAGATGAAAGCAAATCTCGCAACCGTCCGTCATCATCCGTTTCGCCTTTGCCGATAATTTGCCAACCGTCCGCCGTTTGCCGCTCCAATGTAACTGATACGCCTTGCGCCGGAGAGCCGGATGAAATATCCAAAATATGTGTTGTGATTACGCTCATTCAATTTCCAGCAACTTTTTTAATCTGATTTCGGTTATCTTTCTCTGCTCTTCAGCCGCGATGTGAATTTCCGTTTCGGTATCATTATTTAGACGCTGACGGCAGATTTCGAGCATTTCATCCGCGCTTTTGCCGGTCGCGCAGACAATAAATATAAACCCGAACTTATTTTCATACAAACGGTTAGCTTTTTCCAATTCAACCCTGACGGAATCGGCGGCGGTTTGTGTGCCTGATTGTTCGCCTTGCGACCATTCAGCCGATTGCGCCGTCTGATGCGGAACGGCTTTTTTCGCGCCGATTTTAGGATGCGCGGTAAATGCTTCGAGCCAATCTGCGGCTTCGAGATTTTGCCGGATTTGCGCGGCTTGATTCAATAACACGGAAACATCGGGAAAAGGTCGCGCTTCCGCCATCCTTTGCGCCCAACGGCGCGAACCGCAACAACTCAGCAAAATAAATTCCGCCTCCGCTTGCGCTGCGTGATTTAATTCTGCTAATTTTTCGTTCAATCCGCAATTCTCCCGTAAAGCCGCAGACGGCTCACGCCGCCGTCGGGGAAAATGTTAAATCTAACGTGCGTAACCACGCCGCAATCGGCGAGTTCGGCAACAAAAACGTGCAGGGTATGCGCCTGCAATTTTGTGTTCGGCAAAAGTTCCTGCCAGACAATTTCGTCCGTGTTCGTGCCGCTGCCGACTTCAATCCAACAGCTTTCGGGATAATTTCATTTGAACCACAAAGTATCAACTTCGACGCGGCTGACGCTTCCGGCGGTTCCCAATTTTATGACGCACCAATCATAGCCTTCGCCGCGCCGCCGTTTGCTTTCCCAACCGTCGCTCATATCTGCGGCGCGTCCGGGCATAATCAGGTTATGTTTGTTTCCGAAAAACATATCGCTCGCCGTCAAAACCGCCCCGCCGTGTTCCGCCGCCGCCAAATCAATCTCACTGTTGCGGCGTTTTAATGATTCCCAATCGGGCAAAACTTCGCCAAAAATACGCAGCCGCGCCACTCCGCCGTCGGGAAAGATTTTCAGACGCAGATGCGTCACGCGCTTGCC
>JANMAA010000135.1:0-30484 GCA_031359215.1 Acidobacteriota bacterium
TCGGGCGAGATGCGGCACAACGCCAACGCCGACTCCGACACCGACGGCAACTCCAACGCCAACTCCGACCGCAACTCCGACGGCGACTCCAACACCAACGGCAACACCAACACCAACACCGACCGCGACTCCGACACCGACCGCAACTCCGACTCCGACTCCGACTCCAACGCCGGCTCCGACTCCGTGTGCAGTTCGGACAAGTACAGTTCCGATTACTATTCCAGGTGGTGCGCCAACTACGACTAGCGGACCTGCCAGTCCATATCCGTCAGATATTGCGGTTGCCGGTGTAACTGGCAGTGTTACGAAGATAACGGTCAATTTGAACAACTTAAACCATACTTTCCCGGACGACATTGATATTCTGCTGGTCGGACCAGGCGGGCAGAATGCCATTATTATGTCAGATGTGGGAGGTTCTCTGGATTTAGTGAATGTCAACTTGACCCTCGATGATGCGGCGGCGACGGCACTGCCGGATGCGACACAGATCGTCAGCGGCACTTTCCAACCGACGAACATCGGAGCAGGTGATCCATTTGCGGCACCGGCACCGGCACCGTTAGGCGGATCGGCTTTGTCAATTTTCAATGGCACGAATCCGAATGGAACTTGGTCGCTCTATGTCGTGGATGATTTAGGCGGCGATGTGGGTAATTCGGGTGGATGGTCACTGAGCATTACAACGACCAATTGTGTAATTCCCGGTCCACCGCCCGGTGACTTGATCGGCTTGGTAGATATGAAAGAGCAGGTGAATTCATTGTTAAATTTCGCATCATTGAAATTCCGCAATGAAACACTTTACTAAGAGTATTTAGAATTTACAAATATTCGCCCGGGACTGATTTTCATTAGTTCCGGCATAAAAGCAAAGGAGGTGGGAGTCATAGAAGTATGATTCCCACCTCTTTTGTTTAATGAAATTTTGGTAGTGAACAAAAAGTAATGCTGTTTGAAAACTCAAAACCAAGCCGCAAAAGCGGCAAAAAGAAAGTAGCCGGATGTGTAACGTCCGGCTACTTTGAAAGAGATTTCCGCGCCTGAGGTGCGAAAAGACGAATCTGAGCGCATCTTCAATGCGCGCAAAATGAGTTTGAACACAGCTTCTCAAATAAATTGGGGCAAAATTCAGTTAGCGGCAATTTATCAAGCATTACCTTCTTTCTAGTTCACCATCAAAAATTTAATTTAACGTGAGTTCGACATAAGAATTTCAGTTTTAGTCGGTGAAACCGACGTTATTATTCCCCGCTTCGCCGCCCACGATGCCAATCGTGGGAAAACAATAGGAAAATTACAAAGCCATTAAAAATGGCGGCATACAATCGTATGTCGCGGTTATTCAACCGCTAGAAAATTCAATCTAAACATTCCCATAACTAGCGTTATGGGCGGCGAAGCGGGGAATAATGTTGCCGTCTTCGACGGCTTATGTCGAACTCACGTTAATTTAAATCTTTTTCGAGTTCCCTTCTGATTTCTTCTTCCATTTTGGCAGATTCGAGGGCAAGCGGAAGTTCCGCTGTTCGCGCGGCAAGTTTTTTTAAGGCAAGTTCGGAATCAGCCAGATTTGTGCCGCGTCTGGAAGATGCTTCAATCATTTGCAAGCGTGTTTCGGCTTCGGTGAGCATTTCGGCGGCTTCGGTTTTTATTTTATCGAGCTTTTCCAGATCATATTCCAAATCTTTCTGTAAATTTGTCGAGTTTTCCGATTTTAGATTTTTGAGTTTGTTCTGCCGTCTTTTTACAAGCACGAGTTCCTGTTTAGTTGATTTTAAGATGCGCGTTGCCGTCAGACGGGCGGCTAACGTATCGCGGAAAGCGTCAGCAAGCAAAAGATTTTTTGATTCAATTTCTTTTAGAGATTTTTTTTCGTTAGTGGTCAATTCGTGTTTGAACCAATCGACCTCGTTAGCCTTGATACCGTCAACTGCCAGACGTTCACGCATTTCCGCCAACCAGCGTGACCGATAAAACATTATACTGCCTGTAACGATCAGTCCGAAAATAAAGCCGACCACAAGTGAAATTAAACTTAAAAAAAGAAAGGTAGCAGCCGTCGGCGTTACACTGGAAAAAAGAAAAAGTATAAAAAAAACCAATGCCGGAATCGTCGCAAATAACACGGGCGCAGACCACGCACTAATTTGCAGGGCTTTGTTTTTTACCAAATCCCGCCGCGTAATTTCCGTTCTTGGTTCTAATTCGTTCATCCTTACGGCTTTACAATACAAACTATGCAAACTTTATTCAAACTTAGAGCATCATAAAAATTCAAAGTGTTTTATTATTATCAATAGCGATCCCAACTCGACTCCGAAAAAGGTGTGTATGATACAACATAAATTTGCCAGATTTTTTGCTATTCTGCTTCTAACCCCGATTCTGCTCGGCATTTCTTTTGCTCAAAAGAAAAATGATAAAAAGCAGGAACAACGGGTGCGGACAATGACGATCCCGATCTCTATTTTTACCAAACAGGAATTAAAGGAAAATCAGACGGAAGAATTTATCCAAGCCGGAAATTTAGTTGTCAAAGAAGACAATGACGAACAGGTAATTTTGTCGATTCGCAGCGTGAGCAACACACCGATTCAATTGGCAATTTTAATACAGGACGATCTGACACCGAACGCCAATTTGCAACTGAAAGATATAGCAAATTTTATCAGAAGTTTGCCGTCGGGTTCGCGTGTAATGGTTGCTTATTTACGCAGCGGTTCAAATCAGGTGCGGCAAAAATTTACGGATGATCTGGAAAAGGCGGCAAAATCATTGCGGATTATCGCCGGTTCAGCATCGGTTGCCCCGAACAGTCCGTATAGTGCATTAGAGGAAGCATTAGACCGATTTGATGCTTTGCCTACAGGCAGACGCGCTATTTTACTTGTTTCCGACGGTTTGGACATTTCACGCGGCGTAAACAGTTCATCGCCGACTCAAAGCACCGATCTTGACCGCGCGATCTTAAGATCACAACGCAAAGGCGTGGCGGTTTATTCTTTTTATAACGCCGCGACATTTACCGAAAACGGAAACTCGATTCTGGTTCTGAACGGACAAGGTTCGCTTAACAGACTTTCGCAAGAAACCGGCGGACGCGCCTACTTTCAGGGCACAATTTCAGCAATTTCCTTCGAGCCTTTTTTTAAGGATTTAAATCTGGCGTTAAAACGGCAGTTTGCACTGACTTATTTATCAACCCATTTCAAAAAAGGCTATCACAAGGTTGATGTCATCAGCACCAACCTCGATATAAAGATCGAACATCCGAAAGGTTATTTTTACCGGTAAATTCATTACTGAGCGTCACGATAGTTGCCAAAACAAAAAAAGATTATTTTAAGATTTTCTGCCCGCTAATTACGCGAATTTGCACGAATATTTTTACTTGTTTTAGATTGTTGCGGCACAACCTGACAATTTGGTTTTTATTGGCGTGGATTCGCGTAATTGGCGGGCAATTTTTTTTAGTTTTGGCATTGGCAATTTCTATCCCGCTCAGTATTGCGATAAACTGCAAGTTTCAGAAATTAAACTCCAAAACTCAGGATAATTTAACCGCTGTGCCGTAAGCAAGAACTTCTGTCGAACCTTGCGAAAATTCGGTTGCGTCATAACGCATTCCGATAATTGCATCCGCATTCAGAGCATTAGCGTGAGTCGCCATCCGGTTAAAGGCTTCGACCCGCGCATTTTCGCAAACGTGGGTAAATTCTTCGATATTGCCGCCAACGATCGATTTCAAACCACCGACGATGCCACGTCCGATTCCTGTCGCCCGCACGACAATGCCACGCACAACTCCTAAATATTCGGTAATTTCGTGTCCGGCTACTTCGTTTCCCGTCGTAATTATCATATTTATCTCCTGATTTTTTCTACCCTGATCGGCTTCTAATTCAGTGCTTCCGAAAAAAAAGCAAACCGGGGTTGGTAATTAGTAAAATCTGCCTAATACGGCTTACAAAACTTTTCCGACAACTTATTCGGAAATTACAACAAGCATTTATGAGATAATATCTGCAAAGCAAAAAATTGACAACTTTTATCCCGATTTCTTAGAAAGGCGGGATAATTAAAACCTAAAGGCTTTCCTATTTTTCCGTCAAGTGGTTATAATAATTGACGGCAAGCATATTTCCGAAATGAATGTCTTGAGAAAGTTTCACAAATAAAATTTAAGATAAAAATGGCTTCGTTAAGACTGACCCAAAAATTGACTCAGCGGATGATTTTGACTCCGCAACTGCGACAGAGAATCGAGATGTTGCAGATGACGACGATTGAATTGAGCGAGTTGATTTCTAATGAACTTGTCGAAAATCCGGTTTTAGAAGAAGTTATGTCGGATGAGGAGTTTCAAGAATTTTCCGAAAAAATTCTTGACCAAAATTCCGAAGGACAAGTCGAAGGATATGAAAACGGACATGATAAAGATTTCTCAGCGGATTTAGAATATGACGGTGAAACTTTTAAGCCGGACACACCGGGTGAAAATGGTTTTGATGAATCGAGCGAAGCAGATTTTGAGGGCGACCGGGAGGATTTCCCCGGTGAAACATCCGATTCGTTTGAAGAAGTTGATTTTGGCAGGGAGTTTCAAGATTATTTAGACCCCGGCTATAAAACTCAGGAGCTTGAATTCAAAGAAGATGCACCGAGTTTTGACCAATTTTTATCACATACCGAATCTTTAGCCGAACATCTCGAATGGCAACTCAATCTGCAACAGATGAGCGGTAAGGTCGAGGACGCAGCAGTTTGCGTCATCGGAAATCTGAATGAAGACGGGCGGCTGACAACTTCTAACGAGGAGATCGCCGAAATGTGTGCCTGTTCGTTTGAAGCAGTTGAAAAAGCCCGCCAAATAGTTATGCGTTTAGAGCCGGTCGGTTGCGGTGCGCGTGATGTTAAGGAATGTTTGATCGTTCAACTCGAAGCCAATGGTGAAGGCGATTCGTTGGCAACGGAACTCGTCCGCGAACACCTCGAAGATTTACAGCCGCATCGACTTCATCATTTAGCCAAAGAAACCGGACTCGACATTCACGTTCTCGATAAAGAAATAAATAAAATACGGATTTTAGATCCCTATCCGGGCAGACGTTATTCGTCCGAAGAACCGATCTACGTTGCGCCGGAAGTTTATATCGAAAAGTTGGACGATGAATACATAGTTTATTTTACCGACGACGGAAGTCCGCGCCTTCGCATAAGTCCGACCTATCAAAAAATGCTCGGTCAGGGAAATACGACCAAAGAAGAAAAAGATTTTATAAAAGATAAAGTGCGCTCAGCCGTTGATCTTCTGCGAAATATCGAGCATCGCAGGCAAACGATCTATCGCGTGGTCGAATGTATCGTTGACCGTCAGCGCGATTTTTTGGACAAAGGCGTGCAATTCATTAAACCGATGATGTTAAAGGATGTGGCGGAAGATATTGGAATGCATCTTTCGACTATTTCGCGCGTCGTCAACCGTAAATATGCACATACTCCGCAAGGCGTAATCGAACTTCGCCGCTTTTTCTCCGAAGGAATGCTCAACGAAGACGGTGAAGAGGTTTCGACGCGCATCTTGAAGCTGAAAATCAAGAAGATGATTGAAGATGAAGATTCGCGCAAACCGCTTACCGATGATCAGATTGCGAAAATTTTACTGAAAGAAGGTAATAAACTTTCCCGCCGAACCGTCGCCAAATACCGCGATCAAATGCAAATTCCCGGTTCGCGCGAACGAAAAACCGTTGTTTAAAGTTTGTGGCGTATATTGAGTAGGAATCAATCTCCACAAACTCTAAAAACTAAATTTAGGGAGATTTTTATGAAATTTGAATACACTGGGAGACATATCGAAGTAACGCCGGCATTACGTTCGCACGTCGAACAACATTTTGACCGGCTCAGTCATTTATTTGAAGGAAATAATTCTAAGGCTCATATCATTATCGAGGTCGAGCGCGGAAAACATCGTTCCGAGGTTATCGTTAAATGGCGTAACGAAGTTTTGACTGCTAACACGAGTGTTTCGGATATGTATAAATCGTTGTCACAGACGATAGATAAGATCGAAAAACAGGCATTGAAATTAAAAACAAAAATAACCGATAAGCGTCATAAGGCAAAAAAGGTCAGCACGATTCAAGACAAGACGAACGAAGTAAAACCGTCGGCTAACTCACCGCAAATAATTAATACAAAAAACTATACGGTCAAACCAATGACCGACGAAGAAGCCATTTTGCGGCTCAGTGAAGAAGAAAAGCAGTTTTTGGTGTTTAGAAATGCCGCCGATGAACGCATTTCGGTCATTTATAAAAAGAAAGACGGAAACTACGGATTAATAAAGCCTTGAGTTTGCTTGAAAGTTTTGCCAAAGGCGACAAAAATAAGAATCGGCAAAAATTTATTAGTTATAAATTGAAAACCGGCATTTTTATTATTTTTTCCTTTATTTTCTAATGTATGTCTCTGAATAAAACAGAAATAAATTCTCTGCCTAATTTTGTAATAATTACGGGTTTGAGTGGTTCGGGAATGAGTTCCGCGACAAATGCGTTTGAAGATTTAGGATATTTTTGCGTTGATAATCTACCGCTGACAATGCTCAAAACATTTTCCCGGCTTCTTCTTCCCAATAAAGAAGAAGTAGTAGCAATTGAAAAAGCCGCGCTTGTTATCAATATTCGTGAACGCCATTTTTTGTCCGAATTTCCTGAAGAAATTAAAAAAATTAAAAAAAAAATCGCACCTTTTGTGCTTTTTTTCGAAGCATCCGACAATGTTTTGCAGCGACGTTTTTCCGAGACACGCCGTCCGCATCCGGCTCATTCCGGCAACGGTTTATTGTCTGCAATTCGCGCCGAAAAAGAGGCGATGGAGAATATACGCGACGGCGCGGATTTCATCATAGACACCTCAGAGCATACGGTTCATACGCTAAGAAGGCTTCTCGTGCAAAAATTCGGACATACCGAAGAAGGTGCGCCGCTTCACATTCAGATGGTGAGTTTCGGTCATAAATACGGTGTTCCGCATCAGGTTGATCTACTTTTTGATGTTCGGCATTTGCCTAACCCGTATTTTGAGGAAGGTTTGCGCGAATTGCCCGGAACCGATAAAAAAGTTGTCGGATTTTTGAAGAAACAACCGGAGGTCGAAGAAACGATCCGGCGTTTTGTTGATTTATTAGAGTATCTTTTACCGCTGTATCGGCGCGAAGGAAAAGCATATTTGAGCATCGGGGTTGGCTGCACCGGCGGTCGGCATCGTTCGGTAATGATAGCCAACAGATTAGGAAAAGTGTTAAAAACCGATAATTTCGATGTTTCCGTTACTCATCGGGATGTGCAAAAATGATGAGTATAATTCACATTGGTGAAGGATAAAAATCCGCGTGGTAATATTCAGCAACCTGCTTTATTTTATTCATCCCGGTTAATAAAATTTATGAACAAGATTGGTGGAGTAATAGTTTCGCACGGTCAAGTCGCCAATGAATTGCTGGCGGCGGCGGAAACGGTGGTCGGCACGTTAAATCATATTGCAGCGGTTTCTATCGGCTGGCACGACGATGTAGAAGTATCAAAAAGCGAGATTGCCCGCGCCATCAAACAAGTTTCCGATGGTAACGGCGTATTGCTTTTGACTGATATGTTCGGCGGAACTCCAACCAATATTTCAGCAATGTTCATCAAGGAAAATGAAGTCGAAATCGTTACCGGCGTAAATTTGCCGATGGTCATCAAACTCGCCTCGCAAAATAACGAATTGACTTTATCCGAAATGGCGAAAGAGGTGGAAACACAGGGCAAACAAGCGATTTACCGCACAAGCGAATTGCTCGAACCGCAAAAGTTGAAATAAGATGCTTGAAGGTAAGCTAAAAGTCGTCAACAAACTCGGACTTCACGCCCGCGCCGCCGCGCAACTCGTGCGTCTGGCAAGTAGGTTTGAAAGCCGCATTATTCTTAAAAGAGTCGATAACGCAGTGATTGCCGATGCCAAATCCATATTGAGTGTGCTAACTTTAGCGGCTTCAAAGGGAACTCATTTAGAACTTGAAATAGACGGCGCAGACGAGCAAACGGCTTTACAATCAATCAAAGAAATTTTTGTCAACGGTTTTGGTGAAATTTAATTTATGCAATCGAAAGATATTTCCGAAAACAATAAAAAAGCTGGTATTATCGGCGTTCCGCTCGGTTACGGTGCGGGACAAAAAGGTAGCGAACTCGGCGTAACGGCATTGCGGCTTTCAAATATTCGAGGAAGTTTGCTGACGGAACACATTAAAGATCTCGGGTATGAAGTCAAAGATTATGGCGATGTTGAAATCGTCAAACCAAACTATGTCGCGGAAGATGCAGAAAATCCAAAATATCTAAAAGAGATGCTTGCCTCCTGTCAAAATATGGCAACCACCATCAAACAAATCCTTGAAGACGGTGCAGTTCCCGTTATTTTGGGTGGGGATCATTCCATTGCGATCGGCACATTTTCGGCAATTTCATCTTTTTATAGGTCGCGGAGCGAAGAAATAGGTCTGATCTGGTTTGACGCGCACGCCGATATTAATACCCACGAAACTTCCCCGTCGGGTAATATTCACGGAATGCCGCTTGCCGCCTTGCTTGGTTTTGGTGAGTCTTCGCTGGTAAATTTAGAAGGTTTTTCACCGAAAATAAACCCGAAATTTTGCGCCCACATCGGTGCGCGTGATTTGGATGCGGGCGAACAACGACGTATTCGTGAACTCGGAATGCGCGATAATTTTTTTACAATGAGCGATATTGACCGGCGTGGAATGTTGTTATGTGTAGAAGATGCGATAAAAATCGCTAAAGGTGCATCGGGCGGTTACGCCGTAACTTTCGATGTGGATATGATCGACCCGCGATTTGCTCCCGGTTCGGGAACGCTCGTGCGCGGCGGAACAACCTATCGTGAAGCGCATCTCGCGCTCGAAGTCATTGCCGAACAAGGCGGGATGCGTTCGTTTGAAATAGTTGAAGTCAATCCGATGTTAGACAAAAGCAATATTACGGTCGAACTCGCCGGCGAACTTATTCTTTCGGCTTTGGGCAAAACAATTTTATAGTAGTAAATGAAAATCTTTTTTTGAAATTTACCACTAACCACTTTCCATTTACCACTTGCATCATTTATGAAAACAAAGATCGGCATAATTTTTGGCGGACGTTCGGGTGAACACGAAATTTCGGTTCGTTCAGCAACGACGGTTATCGAACAAATTGACAAAAACAAATATGAAGTCGTCCCGATTGCCATAACGCGCAAGGGACATTGGTTGAATCCGGCTGAATCGCTGCAACGTCTTCCTGAAAAAACACACACACTTTTGTCCGAAAGCGTGATGAAGTTTCCAAGCAATCCAATCACTTTGCTCGGCGACACTAAATATCGCGGATTAACCCGGCTTGAAACTTCTGCCAAGGAAGAAAAAACATTACCGCTTGATGTTATATTTCCTGTATTGCACGGAACTTACGGCGAAGACGGGACAATTCAAGGTTTGTTTGAAATGGCTGGAATTCCGTATATCGGTTGCGGCGTTTTATCTTCGGCGTGCGGAATGGACAAGGTAACGATGAAGATTCTTTTCCGCGATGCCGAACTTCCGATGTGTAAATACGTCTGGTTTTTGCGAAGCGAATGGGAACGCAACAAAGACGCGGTTATTACTCAAACTACTTCAAAACTCGGCTTTCCGTGCTTTGTCAAACCGGCAAATCTCGGATCGAGCGTCGGCGTTTCAAAAGCGGTTGATGAAAAATCTTTGCGTAAGGCAATCGAACTTGCTGCTGAATATGACCGCAAAATTATTGTCGAAGAAGGATTGGATGTGCGTGAAATCGAGTGTGCGGTTATTGGTTACGAAACGCCGAAAGCTAGTTTACCGGGTGAATATATTATCAAATCCGCCGATAAAAAATTCCTTGATTATACCGAGAAATACTCCGGCACAGGCAATAACGAGTTCGTTGTTCCGGCACTTGTCAGCGAGGAATTAAGCAAAAAAATTCAACAAATGGCAGTAACGGCTTTTCGGGCGATTGACGGTTCGGGGCTGGCACGGGTGGATTTCTTCTTGCGAACCGACACGGATATGTTGTTAATAAATGAAATCAATACTCTGCCCGGTCTGACAGACGCTTCCGGTTTTCCTAAAATGTGGGCGGGAACGGGCAAAGAGTTTTCAGATGTAATTGACGATTTAGTTGCTTTTGCAATGGAAAGACACGCCGACAAATCCAAAAACAAAACTATTTTTTGAAAAAATAAAATTATGGATCTGAAGATCGGAGATAAATTCTCCACCGAAAAACAAATAACCGATTCGGTTGTTCGCGCATTTGCGGAACTTTCCGGCGATTACAATCCGATTCACTTGGACGAAGAATTTGCCGCGAAAACGCAATTTAAGAAACGAATCGCGCACGGAATGATTTCCGGTGCTTTGATTTCAGCCGTTCTCGGTTATGAATTCAAAGAGCGAAAAGTCGTCTATCTCTCGCAAACTATGAAATTTATCGCGCCGGTTTTTCTCGATGATACCGTAACCGCAACGGCGACCGTGACAAATATCCGCGAAGATAAACCTATTGTTACCATCGAAACCGTCTGCACAAACCAAAACGGTAAAACGGTTGTAACGGGTGAAGGAAAAATTATGATTTTAGATTAATGCAAATCCAGACTCATTTTACAATTATTCGTATTATTTCAATAAACTTAAAATTGCCGGTGCAATATCGGTTAAATTTTTAATCTGACGGGCAGTTTCTAATTTTTTTCGTCCCCAAATGATTGTCGGAACATTATTCAACGTATGTGTCCGAACCGATAAATCCTCAATGTTTCCGTGGTCGCTGGTTAAAATCACGGTTGTAGCTTCCAAATCAATTTTCCCCAACATTTCTCTTATAAATCCGGCAAGCGGCGGCAGATGTTTAGAGGCTTTTGCAAAGTCGCGGTCGTGTCCGATTTTGTCGGTTATAAAGTGTTCGTAAAGCGTAAATCGATAAGTTCGCGTCAAATCAGCCAAAATTTCACCGGCATCGGCGGGCAAAAAAGCCGGAATATCGAAACCTTTGATTCTTAATGATTCATTAGTAAAATCATGAAATACGGCTTGTCGTCCAAGCAAATCCGGAAAGCGTTGAAACCGTAAATCCGCCGCTTCGACGGCGCACGTCGTCGCGGATTTCCAACGCGGAGTTTGCTCAAAAAATTGAGGCGTGTAAGCGTTGGCAAAAATATTCGGCTCGATCTTAAATTGTTTTAACTGTAAAAAAATCGAATTTTCTTTTATTACTTCCCTCAATGCCTGATTCGGAAAACCTTGTTTATGAACTCCTAAAAATTTCGGCGCGTTTATTCCGGTCAAAATCGTTGTTTGCCCCGATGCACTTTGAGGACGACCTTCAACGCCTAAACAGGCATCAGTCGGAACTAAAATCCCGTCAAAAATAATCGGAGAATTTTCATTTTGAAAATTGGCAAGCGGTTCAATATCCGGCGTTAAGGCAAGCGGATTATTTCCATCCCGATTGCCGATACCCAGCCCGTCAATAAAAAAAAGTAATACGGAAGTCTGTTTCATTTTATGTAATGCGGCGAAATTCAGTTTTCAGATTTTCCTCTCTCAAGGCTTGAAGCACAGTTTCATCCGTTGCCGAAACTTTCACTCCGGCTAAAGTTTCCGCCAATTCATCGGACTCAAACAGAAATTTTAATGAAATAATATCGGTCAATGAGGAAAAGATAAATTCATCAATCGCGCCGCCTTTGAGCAAAACTTTTAATTTCAAAATTTCCTTAGTTTTTGCGAGTTTTGCTTGGTAAACCGGTAATTCCATCACTATCGCTTTATTTTCAATCAACTTTTTGCTCAATTTCGAATCGGTTTCAATCTCTTTCAGCAACAGAAAACGTAAATTCCGAAGTTTTTCGGGACCGATATAATTCATAAGTGCCGTGAAAACATTTTCCGTTTCGATCAAACTCGGGATCAGATCGGCGTGAAGTTGAACAAATCTGAGTCTATCAGCCACCGATTCGCCTAAGACGCAAACGCGAACCGCGTCCAACTCAAAAAAATCTATGCCTTCCTCTTCCAAATACTCCAAAAAACAATCAACCGCAAAGACATCCGGGAAAATTATCCAATCGAAATCAGAGAGATTTTGCAGATGCTTGACCGCCGCTTTATCTAAAATTACCTTTTCAATATCGAGTGTTGGAAATTGAATGATTTTCGCACCGACCGATTCAACTTCTTTGATCAATTTTCGATTGGAATTACTGGAAAATAATCCGTAAGTTTTTTGTTCGTCGGAAATTGACATACTTCTACAAAGTTTAAAGATAAAACCTTTTTTGGCAAGTTTGCATTTGAAGTTTAAAAAAAGTAAGTTTGATGATTGGATAAATGTTGAAAAGCAAACCGCAAACCGCCTTTCACAAAACATAATCGGATATGAAAGCAATGATTTTAGCCGCCGGTTTCGGCACGCGGCTTTTTCCTTTAACAATTGACCGCACCAAACCGGCGATACCTTTCTTGGGCAAACCGCTGGTCGGTTATGTCGCCGAGTATGTCGCTAAATTCGGCTTTAAAGATGTTGTCGTCAATCTTCATCATCAACCCAATTCGGTCAAAAAAGCTCTCGGCGACGGCGAACAGTTTGGCGTAAAAATTCACTATACGACCGAAGAGCCGAAAATTTTAGGCACTGCGGGCGCACTCGACAATGCGCGACATCTGCTCGAAGACGCAACTTTTTTAATCGTCAACGGCAAAATTATCACTGACATTGACATTTCCAAAGCCATCGAAACCCATAAAAAAAGCGGCGCATTGGCGACAATGATTTTAAAGGAAAACCCGAACTTTGAAAAATTCACCGAAGTTTTAGTCGAAAATGAAAGAATTAAAGGCTTCGGCGATGGATTCCCGAACCGATCCAACATCCAAAATCCCACATCCAAAATTCCACTGATGTTTACGGGAATTCATATTCTTGAACCGCGAGTTTTCGATTATATTCCGCGAGGCGTTTATTCGGACATCGTGCCGACATTTTATAATCCGGCGTTAAAAAAAGACGAAAAGATCGCCGCGCATATCACGAACGGAAATTGGTTTGAACTTTCCACGATTCCGCGTTATCTTGAAATAAGTTTGGCGATGATGAACGGCGCAAATGTTTTTCAGGGTGAAAATTGTTCCGTTTCAAAAAATGCGGAAGTCAAAGATTCAGTTATTTGGGACGATGTAATAATTGAAGACGGCGCACGTCTTGTCAAAACCATTATTGCCGACGGCGTGAGAATAAAAGCCGGCGAAGATTTTGAAAATGCCGCGATTGTTCGGGCGGAAATGCTTTCTCACACCAAAGAAATCCCGGAAAAGGCTTTGAAAGGCTACACGCAGGGTGAAAATTATATCGTTCCGCTCGATCAATAACATCTCTTTTTATGAATTTGATTTTCACGGAAACTGCCGCCGAAAGATTACAGAAATATCTAATCAAGAACAATAAGCCGCTCAACGTGCGGACTTTAACGCCGGATGCTTCCGTCAGAGAATACTTCCGGGTTGATTGGAATTCTTCGACAGCGATCGTCTGCGTCTATCCCGAAACTTTTTTACCGGCAGAGCAGACATATCTCGACGTTACAAATCTATTTCACACCGCCGGTTTGCCGGTCGCGGAGATTTACGATTTCGACGGCGAACTAGGTATAATTGTTCAGGAAGATTTCGGTGATTTGATTTTGCGTGATTTTCTTACTGATTCGGACGAGAATGATCGTAATAACCTGCTCAACGAATCGATTTCTCTGATTGCCAGGATTCAATCCGCGACACCGAAGGCTTTTGAGTTGAATTCGATTGCTTCACGACTGCGGTTTGATAAAGAAAAGTTGTTGTGGGAATTGAATTTCTTCGAGACGCATTATTTTGAAACGCTACGGCGGGAAAAACTCGCGGCAAATGAGGCTAACGCTTTGAATGAAGAGTTTGCCCAACTTGCCGGGGAACTCGAAAAACACGCGAAAGTTTTGTGTCATCGTGATTTTCACGCGGCAAATTTGATGATCGATAAAAAAAATCGTCTGCGGATAATCGATCATCAGGACGCACGAATCGGCACGGCGAGTTATGATCTCGCTTCTCTACTTTTGGATAGAGTTTTAGCTGCGCCCGAAGAAAATTGGCTGACGGAAAAGAAACATTTTTTTCTGCATGAAAGAGAAACTTTAAGCTTAGAGATAATTCCCTTCGCGGATTTTGACTACGAATTCCGGTTGCAGACAATTCAGCGATGCTTGAAAGCCGTCGGCACATTTTCCTTTCAATCCGTCAATCGCGGTAAGACTTATTTCGTGCGGTATATCGAACCGATGTTGCGGATTGTTTTGGATTCCTGTCAGAGTTTGCAAAGATTCCCGAATTTGCAGGATATAATCGAATGTGAATTATGAAAAAAGCGAATCCCAATAGGAAATTGTTAATTATTGTGCTTTGCGTACTAACATCCGCGCTGAATTCGATTTCTTGTATAAAGCAGTCTGAACAAAAGATTGAATCACAGCTATCTAACGTATTAGAACAAAATGACAATAATGTTAATAAAAACTATAAACCAGCCTCCAATCTAAAAGTGCCGGAAAACCAGAGTAGCGGCATTCCGTCAGTCAAACCTTCTGAAATAATTGAATTACTGCGGGTAAAGAAAAAAGCAAATCCTGCAATTTCCGCCAAAGAATTAGCGGCTTACGCAAATGAAATTATTAAATCAAAAGGATATGATTTTACATTCAATTGGGAGCCGAAAGGCAAGAGAAACCAAGAAACACTGGCTAATGAAAGTTCAGAAGATTATTTGGCTTTTGAATATGAATTTACAACCTTGCAGGGAAATCGAGAAAAGTTTCATCTTTTAAATAATAGTTTCGCGCATCCGTGTTTTTCAGTCATTGACATTCCATTAACCGCAATTACTTACCAAATGATTACATTTATTTCAGATGGAAAGGAAGTTATTGTAAAACTGCCGAAAGATTTTAGTTCGGAAGAATTTGTTTTAGTTGATAAAGCCAAAAAACCGATTAGAAAATGGAAAACGCCGATTGACGCAGAACCTGTAGGAATTTCCGAAGATGGTAAAAAAGTTTATTTTGATAGTTGGGAATTTTCGCAAGACCAAACTGACGGTTACAAAGAGTCACCGATAAATTTAGCGGTCGAGATTTCCGAAAACGGAAACTTGAGATTTATAGATTTGAAAGAATTAAAGTCTGGCAAAGGCGTTATTATTGATTACGATAAAAAATTTACAGAAATACAATACGAAAAATATAAAGTCGGGGACCGCGAATTTATAGTCAAATTCTCCGCGCCATGCACTTAAATTTATGAACCAAACATATATCAACGAATTAAAAAATCATATCGGCGAGGAAGTTACCTTAAAAGGCTGGCTTTATAACTCGCGGTCGAGCGGGAAACTCGTTTTCTTGCAGTTGCGCGACGGAACTGGCATCGTGCAATGCGTCGTCTTTAAGGGAAATGACGAAGAACTGTTTGAAAATGCCAAATCGCCCGGGCAGGAATCCTCGATCATCGTAACGGGAAAAGTAAAAGAAGACACGCGCTCATCGATCGGCGTGGAATTGGACGTTACGGGTTTGGAAATCATTCAAAACGCCACCGATTATCCGATAACTCCGAAGGAACACGGCACGGAATTCTTGATGGATAATCGGCATCTTTGGATTCGGTCTAAAAAACAACACGCGGTATTAAAAATTCGTCACACGGTTATTAAAGCAACGCGCGATTTTTTTGATGAAAACGGGTTTATCTTGGCAGACACGCCGATTTTTACACCTGCCGCGTGTGAAGGAACGACAACGCTGTTCGAGGTAGATTATTTTGAAGACGATAAAGCCTATTTAACGCAGAGCGGACAGCTTTATAATGAAGCGACCGCCGCATCGCTCGGCAGAAGTTACGCCTTCGGTCCGGTTTTTAGAGCGGAAAAGTCGAAAACCAGACGGCATCTGACGGAGTTTTGGATGGTGGAACCGGAAATGGCTTACGCGCAGCTCGATGACGTGATGACACTCGGCGAAGGATTGATAAAGTTCATCGTGAAAAGAGTTTTAGCTGATCGAAAAGAAGAATTAGCGACGTTGGAGCGTGATGTTTCCAAGCTCGAAGCAATTTTAACTGAAGGTTTTCCGCGTGTTCACTATGACGATGCGGTAAAAATCCTCAAGGAAGGTTTTGCTAAAGGCGAGTTGGAGAACGATTTTGAATGGGGCGGAGATTTCGGCGCACCGGACGAAACCTATATCTCGAAGCAGTTCGACGCTCCCGTATTCGTTCATCATTTCCCTGCGATTATCAAGGCATTTTACTTCGAGCGCGATAAGGATCGCCCGGAGTTAGCACTCGGCGCGGACTTGCTTGCGCCCGAAGGTTACGGGGAAATCATCGGCGGCGGCGAGCGGGCGTTTGATTTGAAGTTTCTGGAAGAGCAAATCGAAGCGCACAACCTTCCCAAAGAGTCTTTTGAATGGTATCTTGATTTGCGGAGGTTCGGCGCAGTTCCGCACGCCGGTTTCGGTATGGGGATCGAGCGTGCAACCGCGTGGATGTGCGGCATCGAACACGTTCGCGAAACAATTCCGTTTCCGAGAATGTTAAACCGTCTGAAACCCTAAACTTTTTCCAAAACAAACTATATGATCCTGTCAATTTTTCTTTCTTTTTTCTTCTTTCAAACATCTGTAACCCCGGCGACACCGACTCCGACACCGACTCCGCTTCCATCCGTAATGGTGAAAGTAGGAGAAATGGCGAAGCCGACACCGATTCCGGTTGAGGAGCCGGTTACAATTGCGCGTCATTCGATTCGCGCCAACGGGAAAACTTTAAATTACACGACGACGACGGGTTTTATGCCGATACGCAACGACCGCACTAACGAGATCGAGGCTAAAATCTTTTTTATGGCATACACTTTGGACAGTGGAAGTAATGTTTCCAAACGGAATTTGATGTTTTCCTTTAACGGCGGTCCCGGTTCCGCGTCGGTCTGGCTGCATCTCGGCGCGCTCGGACCGAAAAGAGTCAAGATGTTGGACAACGGCTTGATGCCGCCGCCGCCTTACGAACTGGTTGATAACGATCAGACGTGGTTGGATCAAACCGATATGGTGTTTATCGATCCGGTCGGCACGGGATATTCCCGCGCTACGAAGCCGGAACTCGCCGCCAAGTTTTTTGGAGTCAACGGCGACGCGGATTCGATTGCCGAGTTCATCCGGTTGTATCTCGGACAGTATCAGCGGTGGAGTTCCCCGATGTATTTAGTTGGCGAAAGTTACGGGACGACCCGCGCCAGTGCGCTTTCAAATGTTTTGTTCGAGAAAGGGATCGGTTTGAACGGGATAATACTCGTTTCGACGGTGATGAATTTCCAAACCATCCGTTTTGCGGAAGGAAACGACGTAACTTATCCGTTAATAATGCCGTCGTATGCCGCAACCGCGTGGTATCACAAACGCCTCGCAGCGAATTATCAAAGCAAACCGCTGCGCCAGTTTCTCGACGAAGTGGAAAATTGGGTAACTACCGATTATTCCGTCGCACTTCTTAAGGGTGATCGTTTAACTCCGGCGGAAAGACAAACTTTGTCGGAGAAATTCAGCAGTTACACCGGGTTGAGCAAACAATTCATCGAGGAAAGCAACTACCGCGTTGATCTGAACGCATTTAACAAAGAACTTTTACGCGACCAACGCCGGACGACGGGAAGATTAGACAGCCGATTTACCGGCATCGACCGCAATGCAGCCGCCGACTCGCCGGAAACCGACCCTTCGATGAACGCGATACGCCCGCCCTTCACGTCAACCTTCAACGACTACGTGCGGCGCGACCTCGGCTTCAGGAGTGATCTCGAATACTACATCCTGGGAGGCGGAATCACTTCGCCGTGGAATTGGAACGTCAATAATGGATACGCAAACACGGCGGCGGCACTCCAAGGTGCGATGCAAAAGAATCCGTATATGAAGGTTTTTGTCGGTTGCGGCTACTACGATATGGCAACTCCCTACTTCGCCGCCGAATATACCATCGCCGCGATGAATCTCGACCCGACTTTAAGAAAAAACATCTCGCTTTCTTTCTACGAAGCCGGACATATGATGTATATCGAAAAGAATTCTTTAAAGAAACTCAAGGACGATGTTTCAAAATTCATCCAAAATTCTACTAATAATTAGGGTTTATTATCATTTAATACATTGCCATTAGCTTTAGCTAGTGGTAGGCGACAATTCACTGATGGCTTTAGCCGAATTTAACAAAATAAATTTCCGATTCAGCTTTAGCTAAAGCAAAAAGGATGATTGATAATTTATTTTAACTTTGGCTAAAGCCTACTATTTTTGTCTATCCAACCACTAGCTGAAGCTAGTGGCAATTCATTAAAACAAATACAAACTAAACGCAGTGATTTTAGATCGAATCCCTGCGTCTCTGCGTCTCTGCGGTTAATTTTTAATCTAAAACCCTACGGATTAAACGTCGCGTAAGTCGGATTTGATTGCTGACCGTAGATTTCGTTTGCTTTATAGAGTTGAACCTTTAACTCGATGCGTTCGGGTTGTCCTTCGACGGTCGGGGAGATTTTCACATTGAGCGATTTTCCCGTTCCGCTGGTTAATTCCGACCATTTTTCGGCGTTCATTTTTCTGCCGAGCAGTTTCCACATTCCAGATTTGCCGCGATTTCCGACGACAATGGCGGCTTCGTAACCACTTTGCGCCGGGAATGCGTCCAACGTCGGTTTGATACTTTCCGGCGGAACGGGTGGCGTGTCGCCGTCGATGCCTAATGCCATTCCGATCTCTTTCGTATAATCGGCAGCGGCTTTATAGCGGCGGTTTCGCTTACTTGCGCGATCCAAAGTGCCGGAAACTAATGCGACCGGCGCGGCGATTGCCGGGAAAACCGGGAACGGCGAAACATCCTCGTCGGGATCACCGTTATAAACTTGTTGTTTTATCTTGGTAATCGTCTTTTTATTAGCGTCAACCAAAGCGGAAAGATCAATTAGATATTGAAGATTCACCGCTTCATCGAGAACTTCCTGAAGTTCGGTGTTGGTGGCTCCGACCTGCGCTTGAAACGTCGGTAAATTCGCTTTTTGCAGCAAAAGCATCGCCAGAAGTTTTTCAATCGTATCGAATTTCATAATTTTTGCTCCTTGTATTTATCTGATTGTAAGTAAAATACCTTATAAAAATGTGATCGTGGAGCTAATAAGACGTGGAATTATCCAACAGTTGGGGATTATAAAGCAAAAACCGTGAAAAAGATACAAGTTTTTTTTGGGTGATGATAATTTATTATCGGTTAAGAGGAAGAATATTTGCCCGCGAATTACGCTAATCTTCGCTAATTTTTTATAAATATCTTTAAATCCTCAGAGTATGTTTAATTTTTGACATTTGCGCTGGAAGCGCACTTGAGAAAGTAGCCGGAGGTGCAACCTCCGGTTTAATTGAAAAAATAATTCGCGCATTGAAGATGCGCTCAGAAAAGGCTTTTCGCACCTGCCGGCGCGGAGTTCGAATACTCAATAAACCGGACGTTACACATCCGGCTACTTTCTATGTGCCGCATTCGCGGCTTAAAACTGAAAGTTTAAACAAATGCTTATTAAATTCGCGAAATTAGCGTAATTCGCGGGCAAATATTCTTTTTCCGAAAAGAATTAACTATTTTCCGCGTGGAATTATAATATTTCCGTGTGGAATTATGATAATTCCGCGTGGTTTTTAATGTTTTGTGTTGCCTGATAGAAGATTTATCGCGTGCGGAAGGATGGTTTTGATGATCTCGAAACATTCCGTCACGGCTTTTGGAGAACCGGGAAGGTTTATTATTAACTTGTTATTGCGAATTCCGCAGATTCCGCGTGAGAGCATTGCTTTCGGATTGATTTTCATTGTTTCGGCGCGCATTGCTTCGGCAATTCCGGGTGCTTCTTTTTCGATAACGGCGCGGGTTGCTTCGGGAGTATTGTCCCGGTCGGCAAATCCGGTGCCGCCGGTCGTAATTATCAGGTTAATATGTTCTCTATCACACAGCGCGTAAAGTGTTTGACGAAGATCATCAAAATCATCCGACACGATCAACTTTTCCTCGACGGTTGCACCGATGGCAATCAACAGTCCGAGCAGAGTTACGCCGGAAACATCGTCAGCCGTAGTGCGCGAATCACTGACCGTGATGACGATTGCTTTGATTTGTGAATTAACTGTCATATTTTATAAAGTCTTTTAACCAACACCTGTCCATTACAACCAATAATCCCGCGTCTTCCGCCCGTTTCGCCGCCGATTTGTCTATAACGCCTTCTTGTAACCAAACCGCACGTGCGCCGATTGCAATCGCATCGTCAACAACTGTTCCCGCTTCGTCGGAGCGTCGAAAAATATCAACGAGATCGATCTTTTCTCCGACCGATTTTAGATCGCTATAAGACTTTACGCCGAAAACTTCGCTTTCGTTCGGATTTACCGGGATGACTTTATAACCTTTTTGCAACATAAATGAAGACACACCGTTTGACGGGCGATATTTGTTCGAGGAAAGCCCGACCACCGCGATTGTTTTACACTCTTTTAGTATTTGTTTGATAGTTTCCGCTTCGTTCATAAATTATCCGATGCTTGCTTCTATTCTTTCCACGTCGCGCTGGCGTTTTCCGTAGAACACGCTGAGAATTACACCGAATACGACGAGAAACATTCCAAATAAAGATTCTATCGTTTGCCCTTCGCCAAAGACAATCCAGCCGATGGATATTCCATAAATCAAGCCGGTATAAACAATTATCGCCACACTTGCCGCTTTTTCTTTTTGTAATGCGTTGGTCAAGAAGATTTGTCCGATCTGCGAAAAGATTCCGATCAATAAAAGATAGAGAAAATCCCATCCGACCGGCGTTTTCCAATTAAAAATCGTGAAAATAAATCCGGCAACCATTCCGACAAACTGAAATTGAAAGACTACTGTTAATGGATGCTCCTTTTCCTTTAAACTTCTGACGAGATTATAAGCCATTCCCGAACCGAATGCCGAAATAATGCCCATTGCCAGAAAGATCGGCGAAACTCTCGTGTCGATTCTCTCGATAAACAGAACTCCACCGAACGCAATCAGATAAAAAACCCACTGCATCGGTTTAACTTTTTCCTTTAATAGAAATATTGCAATGACCGTCGTAAAGATCGGCGAGAGATACTGAATAGTCATCGCCGATGCGAGTGGAATATTCTGCACCGTAACAAAGAAAAAGTAGAGTGCCGTCGTGCCGAACACGCCGCGCAGAAATAAACTCGTCCGATTTGTTCCCGTGAAGCTCGCGTTTGCTTTTTTTAAGCCGTAAATACAAAATATACTGCCGATCAAGCAGCGAAAAAAGACGATTTCCATCGCCGGGATATGCGAAATTTGTTTGACAAATATGTTTGCCAGAGAAAAAGCCAGCGTCGAAAGAAACATCGCCCGCACGCCGGCTGTAATAAAACTTTGATTAGGTTGATTTGAGTCTTGCAAAATAATTATTCCGAACTGCTTGAAAATATAATATCATTCAATTGGTCTGTTTTTCATTTCAAATTGTTATGTTTAAAAAAGTTTTAATTTTATCCGCCGCCGTCGGAGCCGGACACCTCCGGGCGGCGGAAGCATTGGAAAAAGCGTTTAATCAATCGGGCGCGGCGGAAGAAGTAAAAAATATAGATGTGCTTAATTATACGAATCCGCTGTTCCGAAAACTTTACGGGAAAGCCTATCTCGATATGGTGAACACGATGCCCGAAGTGTTGGGCTGGATGTATGATTCATTGGATAAACCTTGGGAAAACGAGCGACGACGTTTGGCGTTGGATAGATTAAATACTTTGCCGTTTATCAATCTATTGAAAAAGGAAAAACCCGATCTCGTCGTCTGCACGCACTTTTTACCGTCGGAAATCATCTCGTGGCTCAAAGCAAAAGAAAAAATCTCGTGTCCGCAAGCCATCGTCGTGACGGATTTTGACGCGCACGCTTTGTGGCTATGTCATCACTACGAGCAATATTTCGTCGCCCTCGAAGAAACCAAAGTCCACCTCACGAAATTAGGCATTCCCGCCGCGAAAATAACCGTTTCCGGTATCCCGATTGACCCGCTCTTTGCTGAACACAAAGATAAATTTGCGATGCGCGAAAAATACGGCTTGGATAAAGATAAACTAACTATTTTAGTATCTGCCGGCGGTTTCGGTGTAGGCAATATCGAACATCTTTTGTCCGCTTTGAGTGAGTTGCAGACTCCCGCGACGATTTTGGCGATCTGCGGACGCAATGAAGAGTTAAAAAACAAACTCGAAAAACTCGCCGCCGCCAAGCTGAATAATGATCGCGTCAGGTTTTTACCCGTCGGCTTTACGCGGGAAATGGACGAGTATATGTCTGCATCCGATCTGATCGTCGGAAAACCCGGCGGATTAACGACTTCGGAAGCTATGGCAAAGGGTTTAGTATTCTGCGTCGTCAATCCGATCCCCGGACAAGAGGAACGCAACTCCGATCATCTGCTCGAAAAAGGCTGCGCGATAAAATGTAACAATTTACTCGTTCTCGCTTACAAAATCGACGAGTTAGTCAACGATAAAGTGCGGTTTGCAACCTTAAAGGCAAATGTTTTGAATTTTGCCCGCCCGAATGCCGCTGAAACCATCGTCAATAGACTTATCAACTTATAGTTTCAGACTAAAACCAGACGGTTTTACACACATTCCGTCACAAAATCTTTATTAACCTCGCGGTGGAAAACAAATTCCACGCCTCGCCGGACTAATCGCGCAAGGTTTTCATAACCCGAAGTTGACAGCAACAAATTTTGTCGCCGATATTAAATCCAAATGCCGAAAATAAAAGTGCAATGCGTCCTGAAATAAAAGTGTCCGTGACTTTGCTATTTAATAAATAACGAGAAAAAAAGTAGGTTTCAATTTTGCAGAGTCGTAAACAAAGGCTAAAATTATGGCTGAATAATTTATTTAAACATTTTCAAAAAGAATAGCGGAGAATAATGAAATTTTATAGCGATATTTTAGGACTTATCGGCGATACGCCATTGGTTAAAATAAATACTCTAACCAAAAATCAAGGTATTAAGGCGCAAATCTTTGCAAAGATGGAGAATCTCAACCCGGGCTACTCGGTCAAAGACCGCATCGGCATCTCGATGATCGAATATGCCGAAAAAGAAGGCACATTAAGTCCGGGCGGCACTATTATCGAAGCAACTTCGGGAAATACGGGCATCGGTTTAGCTTTAACCGCCGCCGTCAGAGGCTATAAATGTATTTTTGTGTTGACGGAAAAAGCCTCGATTGAAAAATTGCGTTACCTAAAAGCATTAGGAGCCGACGTTGTGGTTTGTCCGGCTGCCGCTAAAACCGGAACACCCGACCACTATGTCGAAACTGCCAGACGAATCGCTTCCGAATTGCCGAATTCTTTTTACCCCGATCAATATAATCATCCGGCAAACCCGATGGCACATTATCGCACGACCGGACCGGAACTTTGGCGCGATACCGACGGACGAATTACTCACTTTGTTTCAGGCATCGGCACGGGCGGAACGATTTCGGGAACCGGGAGATATTTAAAGGAAAAAAATCCTAAAATCCAAATTATCGGCGCAGACCCTTACGGTTCGATCTTCAAAACATATAAAGAAAGCGGACATGTTCCAGAAGCTACGCCGTATCTTGTTGAAGGAATCGGGCAAAGCCATCCCGTCGGAAACGCAGATATGAAGGTTATTGATGAAATCATTAATGTTACCGACCGCGAATCATTTGAACTTGCGCGGCAGCTTTCGCGCGTGGAAGGCATTTTTTGCGGAGGTTCGACCGGCACAAATTTCGCCGCCGCATTAAAAGTGGCAAAAGATTTGGATGAAAACGGTCTAGTTGTGTTTATAGTTTGCGACACGGGTGAACATTATTTGACGAAATTTCATTCGGATGAATGGATGAAGGAAAAACTTCTGCTCGAACCACAGAAAATAACCGCCGGATTGATAACGGAAACTAAAAATTCCGGTGCGCCGAAGGAAGTTATTTTTGTTACGCCCGATCAAATTTTGAGCGACGCGCTGGCAAAAATGACTGAAAGCGGAGTTACACAATTGCCTGTTTTGGAAAACAACAGATCCGTCGGTTCGCTGCGTGAAAGCCGTGTATTGACCAAACTGCTCGAAAACCGCGAGTTGTTCAACGCGACGGTCGGCGAAGTGATGGACGAAAGTTTTCCGATTCTGGATGTTGACTCCAGTTTTAATGAAATAAAGGCGGAACTGCAAAAATCGCCTGCCGTTTTAATCGAAGATTTTAAACGCATTACGGGAATTATTACCAGAACCGATGTTTTGGATTTACAAAATAATTGACACCCTTGATGAAGATAAGAGGATGAAACGATGAACGATGAATATGATAAAACTGAAAAACCGCCGGTCGAAGATTGGGAAATGAGCGAGCTGAATCTTCAATTAGAACAAAATACCGTAGCGGAAAATTTTGATATAACTTTAGTCGGTATGAACTCCCCGTCAACTCCGGCAGCCACTGAAGATTGGTCGATGAATGTGCCGAATACCAATCCAATCGTGGAAAAACCGCCCGACGGATGGGAAATGCCTCCGCCGGTTTTTCGAATTTCCAGTGGAAAAAAGTTGGACAAATCAACCCGGAAAACGCCGCCGCCGAATGCCGGAGATTCGCCGGATTTTCAAACGCAGCCCGCTGAAGTCATTGTGCCAAATCCCGACATTCAGCCGCAGCCGTATATTTCGGAAGAACTTTCGGTTAATGAGGTAATTTCCAAAACGTATGTAAAACCCAAAAAAAGCAGTTCAAAACTGATAATGATTATTATCGGTTTGATCGTTATGACTGTTATTGCCGTCGCGTTTGCGGGAGGTGTGTATTATTGGTTTTTTTACAAGCCTGAATAAGTTTCAATGTCGAATGCGAAATTAAAATTTGACGGCAAAGAAGTTGCAATCGATTCGACTGTTACGACGCTTGGGCGCACTTCAGACAATACAGCAGCATTTATAACCGACTCTAATGTTTCGCGTTATCACGCCGAAATCGAAGAACGTGACGGTGAATTTTGGCTGATAGAACTCGGCAGCAGCAACGGCACAACCGTCAATGGTGAAAAGGTTGATTCGGAAAAATCACTTGATGACGGCGACATCATAGTTCTCGGCGGAAGCAGTCGGATCGAGTTTTTTTTGGAAAAAGAGAATACTGAAGTTGAAGATAAATCTGCTTCAGAAGCAATTACGAGTGCAGAAACACCTTTAGCAACTGAAAAAGCTGAAACTGCCGGAAATGATCCGGCACCCGCAAAATTTCCTTGGGTTTTGGGAGTAATGGGCGCAGTTGTCGGTTTGGCAATAGTTTCGGTCGGGGCAGTATTATTATTTTCTTTTTTTCGATCAGAACCAAAATGCGAGGCTAAAGCGACAATTACAAAACCCGAGAATCAGGATACGATTACTGAAACAACCGATGTCGAAATTGAATTGGAAAACGCTGATTGTGTCAATGGGGCGATTTTCTTATTAAACGGCGAGGAATTTGATCGGTCCAATGAATCTCCATTTAAAGTTAGGTTAGATCCAAAAAGTTTTCCCTTGTTAGCCAATGGAAGTTTGCAGACTTTACAAGTCGTTCTGGTAGATGCCGAAGGCAACAGAATTGTTCAGCCGAACGAGATTTTACTCGCGCTCGAAACCGTTGAAATTACTACGCCGACACCAACTCCGGTTGATATTGTCGAAAATCCGCCGCCGAAAAAGAAAGAGGATAAAAACAGTAAATCATCGTTGATCGAAATTCAGAAAATGTCCGAAATTTTTATCAAACAATTATCGGGAAGTTCCAAATATACGCTTGATAAAGATTTTATGGAAGCGGTGCAAAAGAAAACTACCGAATACGTTTCAGGCGGCTATTTTGCCAGAGCATCAACATTCAAGGAAGTAATAAATAAAGAATTTGTCAAGGAACAGTCTTTGGATGCCCGAATCGGATTTATTCTGGCGATGAGCCGTAGTCAATTCAAGTTGGAAAAACAAGGCTCAGATGAGGGTTTGTGGCGAATGACAAATGATTTTGCGACGACAAATTCTTATAATGTGAGTTGCGAAACACCTTCGTTGTCTGAGGCATCCCAAAAATGTGCGGCGATGGTCGCTTCAATTTACTTAAAAGCCCTTAATTCCACGGTCTTTGAGGGCGATGTTATTTATGAAGTAGCGGCGTTTGGAAAATCGGCACTCGAAGCAAGTCAATGGAAAGCAACATTGCCCGCTGACCGTTCAAATTTTTGGAGTGTAATAAAAGACCCGAAACCACGTGAGGAAGTGTTGCGATTTTTCGCGGCGGGCATCGTGGCGGAAAATCCGCAAAAATTCGGTTTGAAAAATGATCGCCCGATTTCGGAACTTTATCAATAAATAAAAATGGAAGTTATTCTGACATATCCGACTCCCGAAGGTTCACGAGAAATTGTGATCGAAGGCGAAAGAATGTCTTTCGGTCGCGGCAGCGAGGCTGATTATCGTTTTGAAGATGACGGACTTTCGCGTCTCAACGCCACTGTTTATCGTGATAATGAACGGGTTTGGATTGTTGACGAAAATTCGACAAACGGAACTTTTGTTAACGGTCAGGAAGTTCGAGGCAGCGGAACACCGCTACAAAATGGCGACTCGATAAAAATCGGGCATTATACGAATTTAAATGTCAGGATCGCTACACAAACAAAAAAATCGACATCGATAAATAAACCTGAAAAACCGTTATCGGCGGCATCTGCTTCGCAAAGTCCTTCGATGCTCATACCGCTTGCCGTGACAGCGGTTGCGCTACTCGTTATCGGGATTTCGGCGGTAGTTATCGGTATCAAAGTATTCGGTAACAATAATCCTGAGATTAGCTATAAAGAAACATTCGACACACCTGAAAAGGATACTGATGAGGATGTTAAGATTAGTGAAAATAAACCTGAAAAAACGCCGACACCGGAAAAAAAACCGACGGAGAGTCAGCCGGTCGGCAATGTCGATATAGGAAATTTATCGGTTTCGGGAAATTCCAGTCCAACAGTTCCGCTTCCATCTGGTAAAAAGTATCAAAATATGTCCGATGATGAAAAAAACCGTTTCATTGCCGCCAAAGCCGAAAATATCGCCGGAATTATAGGCAATCAAAAAAGTGAACCGATTCCGCCGGAAGCCGTTCAGGAGATAAAAAAATATGTCAACGGCTATGCTTCACGGCTTGCCAAAGCCAGAAAAGATAATTGCACCCAAGGCGGTTGGGTTTCGAGTGATTTCACAACCGTTTTGGAACGTGCCAGCAAAACCACGCCGTTTATCAACCGTTCTTTTAATGCCGAGCGTGTTCCTACACATCTTGGAATTTATGTGGCGATGATTGAATCCGAACATTGCGCTTGTTTGGAAAGCCCGACACATGCCAAAGGAATGTTTCAATTTCTTGCCTCGTCCGCACCTGATTACGGGTTGAGTGCCGACCAGCGTTGCGATCCCGAACTATCGGCAAAAGCGGCGGCAAAATATCTTAAATCATTGAGTGGACGTTTTGGAACTGCTGCCGACAGTGTGCCGCTTGCCATCGCCAGCTACAACAGCGGACAAGGCAGTTTAAGTAAAAATTTAGAAAAAGTGATGTCGGAAGCGGCAAATCAAAATCGTAGTTTTTGGACTTTGGTAGCGAATAAAAATACTTTAGAAGGTAATGCGGGAAAACAATTTAACGCTGAAAATATTAAATATGTCCCGAAATTTTTCGCCACCGCAATTATCGGCGAAAACCCGCAGGATTTTGGCGTTAATTTGCAGCCGCTTTCAACATACACGAAGTAGGTTCAAGGTTTCAGGTTCAAAATTTAAGGTTTCAGATTCTAACCTTGAACTTTGAACCTGAAACCTTGAACATTGAACCTGAAAAATGACTGAACTTTGGCTCAATTTTACGGATGAATTTGGCGACACCAAGCGCGTTTTGGTGGAACGGGAAAATTTCGTGGTCGGCAGACATTCGGCTAATGAGTTGAGCGTCCCGAACGAAAAGCTTTCCCGCGAACATATTAAGATCGAACGCTTTAGCGATATTTTTGTCGTGTCCGATTGCGGTTCGAGTAACGGCACGACTCTCAACGGTGCAAAATTGACCGATCCGACAGCACTTAAAAATAAAGATATATTAAATTTGGGCGGCGGTTTTGAAATCGAAATTGAAGTCGTTTCCGACGAATCTAATAACATTTACACAAACGACGAAAATAAATTTGATGAAGAAGATGCGGAAATGTCCGTTGCCGAATCTGCGCCAAGCAGTTCACCATCAACACCAGGCGGAAGCACGATACCGATGAGTTTTTTTTGGCTGGCACCAGTTTTCGGGGTGTTTGTTTTAATGATTGTCAGCGGTTTATTTATCGTTTTTAGCGGAAAGCCGAAAAAAGATGTCGTGCAATCCGATGATGGTTTTGCGCTTACCCGAACTCTAAAAGAAAATTCGACGGATGAAACGCCGACACCAAAACCGCAATCGTCGCCAAAAACCACAAATGAAAATACAAGCAAAACACAAACTCCCGAACCAATCGATTCATTGCCAAAAGTTTCCGGCGAGAATGATAAAGTCAAGCAAAATTCGTCTCAATTTTTACAACGCATAGCATTAAATGATCCGAAGGCATATTTAGAAGATAAGCAAATCGAATTGGTCAAATCAAAGATCGGGCAATTTAAAAATTCCAATGCTTTAGCCGAAAATCTAAAAAACGTCAAAAAAAATGCGTCGGAATTTGAAACTTTGGCAAGTTCAAAAAATCTAAAACCAGAGTTTTTGGCAATCGCGGCTTTGGCAAAGATCGGTAACTCTTCGGGAAATCCGTTGGAAGTCGCCAAAACGATGTTACCCGTTTTGGGCGAATTAAAAGCGACGCTTGCCAACAATTTAGCGGACGATAATTTGCTGATTATTGCCGGTTATGAGCGCGGTGCTGCGGGAAAACCTCGCGCTTTGCAAAGCATTATCGAGGCTTTGGGGAAAACAACCGACAACGCCAGCGCACGCGAAATTCGCACTATTTGGTTTCTCAAAGATAAAGGCAAAATAACCGATGCCGAATTTGAATTTGCCTTGCGATTTCTCGCCATCGGCACGATCTCGCAAAATCCTTCTAATTTTAGCGTGAATGCCGAAGCAGTTACTTTTTAGATAATGCGACGTTTTTACACACCGAAAGAAAATTTTCAAGCCGACAAAGCAATTCTTAATCTTGAAGAAACAAGACATCTGCGCGATGTTTTGCGTTTGCGCGAGGGTGCGGAAATTCACATTTTCGATGGCGAAGGCAAAGAGTTTTTTGGCACGATCGAGAAAATTTCAAAAAGCGAAACGCTCGTTGAAATTATCAAGGAAATCGCGCCGTCGGCACTCGAATCCAGTTTGGATTTGACATTGGCAGTCGCGCTTTTGAAAGGTGAAAAGTTTGATCTGGTCGTGCAGAAAGCGGTTGAATTGGGCGTTACAAAACTTATTCCGCTCAATACAAAACGCGCTGATGTGAAACTCAAAGAAAGCGAGAAAAAATTAGACCGTTGGCGAAAAATCGCACTTGAAGCCGCTAAACAATCGGGTCGCGCCAAACTGATGCAAATTGAAAAACCGATTGATTTTAACGATTTTGTTGAAACGGAACGAGGAACACGAATTTTATTTACCGAACGAAACGGCGCGAGTTTTGCAGAAATTAAAACCGCCCAACAAATAATCGCAGTTGTCGGTGCAGAAGGCGGTTGGGAAGATTCGGAAATCGCAGCAGCACGGGAAAAAGGTTTTCAAATTATAACTTTGGGCGGAAGAATTTTGCGTGCGGAAACCGCAACAATCGCAGTTACCGCCATTTTGCAAAATCATTTTGGAGATTTGAGTTAAAGATTTACAGTTGGGAATTTCAATTTTACTGCTTAATATCAGCGACGGAATTGACACAGGCAAAACCACATTTATTATTCCTAATAAAAAGACACATCTTTTATAGTGGTTATTTCGTTTCACGTTCAAGAAGTTCTATCGCTTCCTGTTTGCGTTGTTCCCACTTATTTTTCAAAGACTCTAATTCTTTCCCTGGTTTCAGATAAGTATGTGCTAAGGTTTTATAAGCCAATCCATAGAAAAAAGGATACTAAACCACTCTGCACTGGAAGTGCAGAGGTTGTCTGTGGACTGAAAGTCCGATTTC
>JANMAA010000137.1:0-14538 GCA_031359215.1 Acidobacteriota bacterium
TCGGGCGAGATGCGGCACAACGCCAACGCCGACTCCGACACCGACGGCAACTCCAACGCCAACTCCGACCGCAACTCCGACGGCGACTCCAACACCAACGGCAACACCAACACCAACACCGACCGCGACTCCGACACCGACACCGGGACCAACTCCGGCGTGTGCGTTCAACAATGGTGGACTTAATCCGCAACCGTTGACTGAAAGTGGCGTAGCGGCTCCGGCGGGATTCTTCTGGAGTGAAGTCCAACACGATGCGGGCAACACGACTGAAGCTAACTCTATTGGTGGTTTTGCAGTAACGCAAGGCACATTCCGGTTAGCGGATAACTTTACAGTTGCGGCTCCGTGCCAATTGAATAGTTTGGTGTTCTATGCCTATCAAACGGGTTCACCGGCAACACCGTCGCCATTTACAGCTTATACGCTGCAAATCTGGAACGGCAGACCGGGCGATCCGGGCGCAGCGGTGATTTTTGGCGATACGACGACCAATCGGCTGTCAGCTTCGGTTGATTCGACCTGGTTCCGTATTTTCAATACAGTTGTGCCGGCACCGGGAGTAGTGCAGGGAACAACGCGCAAAATCTGGGCAAACTTCCTGACGGTCGGCACGACCTTGCCGGCAGGAACCTATTGGCTGGATTGGGCTTCGACCGTCTCGAATGCGGGAGCGCATTTCCAACCGTCGAAAACGCTTGCCGGAGCGCGTGGCGCAGCCAGCGACAACGCACGGCAGTTGACAGTCGGAACGGGAGTTTGGGCGGATGTGCTTGACACGGGTGCTCCGGCAGCGGCACCAGATGTAATTCAAGACTTTCCGTTCATCTTGAATCCGACACTACCACCACCACCGACTCCGACTCCGACTCCGACTCCGACACCGACACCGGGACCGGGAACAGTAACAGCCAGTTACACCGGACCGGCAGTAGTGATTCCTGACAATGTTCCGGCAGGTGTCAATATCATTCTGCCAGTCAGCGGCGTGGGAACCATCACGGATCTGAACTTCCGGCTTGATTCATTAGCCGGATGTAGTACCACTATTGGTGATCCGAATGCGTCTGTAACCCATACTTTCCTTGGTGACCTGTCATTCATGCTGACTTCGCCTGGAGGCACAACGGTGGCTTTAATTACCCGTCGCGGTGTTGCCGGCGATAATTACTGCACGGTCGGACTCAATGATGAAGGCGGGCTTCCGCCGGCTTCGACTATTCCGACCGGTGGAGCTGTGGCAGGTAACTTTGCACCGGAAAGTCCGTTAGCGGCATTTGACGGACAGAATGCTAACGGCAATTGGACGCTCAATGTGAGTGACAATGCCGGAGCAGACACCGGCACACTCAACCGTTTCTCGCTGATTTTCAACTCCGGCAATGCGTTGCCGACAGTTGCACCGCCAGTTGACTTGAACAAGGCAACCGACGATGTAACATCGGAAAACGGAGCGGCAGTTGAAAAGAAAGAAGTGGGAATGTTGCAAACAATCTCCAACTTCTTCTTCGGTGAATAAAAACAAAACAGCCCGAAGCCGATAGTAAAAAACCGGTTTTGGCATCAAATAAAAAAGACGGGATTCATCAGCTGATGAATCCCGTCTTTTTTATTTAAGGTAAATTATGGATAAATCTTAAATGTCAAAAACTATTACATTTAGAGTCATCAAATTATATTGATAGAGCGGGATATTGTCGAAGAAATTCTCATAGATTAACTACGATTGCTGGTAGTAATTATTTTCAAACGGTAATCTTCATAACTATTATTATGAAATTAAAATAAATTAGGTTGGTATTTATGAATATAAATTGGTTGTGTGGTGAAAACAGAGTGCTGAATGATAAAATTTTATTTTTAGGTGAGAAATCTTTACAACTCTTACTGATAATTGGTATTTTTTCGCTTACCGTATTAACCCAAACGATAGATAAAGCGGCGATTCGTGGAAAGGTTTCAGATCAAAATAACGCGGCGATTGTCGGTGCAAAAATTACTTTGGTAAATGAGTCAACCGGTTTGAAGCGTGATGCAGTAACCGGTGAAAACGGGAATTTTAACATTGTCGATGTGCCGTTAACCGGAAAATATAAAATTACGGTTTCGGGTGCCGGTTTTTCTGATGAGGAAAAAAGCGACATTGAATTACGGGCAAATGAGTCTGCCACTATTGACGTTACCTTATTTCCAAATGGCTCGAGAAATGAAGTTACAGTAACAGGCACCACTGAAAGTCTTCAAACGGATTCTTCAAATCTTGGAACACGACTCGATTTACAGAAGATTGATAATACGCCAATTGTCGGCAGAAAATTAACAAATTTGGTGCAATTAAATTCGGCAGTTCGTCCGGCACGCGGAACCGGAGATTTGTTTTTGAACAATTTTTTGTTCGTTGTCAACGGTAACGGTCGTCGCCAGACAAATTTTAGTTTGGACGGTAGTACCGGAAATGATGATTGGGGAAGGCAGTCGATCTTTACGAATATTCCACTTTCGACAATTCAGGAATTTACTATTATAACTAACCCGATCTCGGCTGAATTCGGTAGAACGGCGGGAAATGTCGTAAATATCGTTACCAAATCCGGGACAAATAATTTTCATATCGATGCGCTCGGACTTTTGCGTCCAAGCGGACTACAAGCCGGTCAGCCGCTTGCCAATCAACGAACAAGGGACGAGCTTTTTCAATTTAGCGGCGTTGTTTCCGGGGCAGTTATCGAAGACAAAACACATTTTCTGCTCGGTGTCGAAGGCACTCGGCAGAGACGCTCGACCGTTGTGTCATCGCTGCTTGCTCCGGGAACAGTTTTCGACGGCAAATATAGGCAAGCATTATTTTTTGCCAGACTTGATCATCAATTAAACGAAAAGAATAATTTGACAGGACGATTCAATCTCGAAAGATTTACTGACAGCAATGCGAATGATGCTGTGGGCGGATTGAATTTGCCGAGTGCCGGACGGGCATTTGAACGTGATACTTATTCGGCGCAATTAGCTGAATCATCTGTTTTAAGCGAAAAGGTAGTAAACGAAGCACGATTTGAATTCCAACTCGGTTCGCCCATTACACAATTTACTCCGATTAGTCCTTCGACACAATTTATTCGTCCAATTTCAACCGAAGGTGAATCTCGCAACGCGTTTTTACTAAATCATCAGTATCAATTTGCCGATACGATCTCACTGCTTTTGGGCAGTCAGTCAATTAAAATTGGCGGAGATATTGAATTTTCATCATCGGGCGGAAACGGTCAGGAATTCGGAACCGGCTTTGTTTTGGGACAATTCAGATTTACGAACGCCAGATCACGAGACCCGAACATTCCGACATCGGCTTTGACCATTGCTGATGCAGCCTCATTTACGCAAAGTTTCGGTAACGCAAATTATAATGTTCGTGAATATTTATGGTCGCTTTTTGCTCAGGACGATTATCGAGTGCGTCGTGATTTGACACTTAATTTAGGTCTAAGATTTGAACGTCAAACCTTCACCGACGACACAAACAATATTGCACCACGATTCGGATTTGCTTACAATATTTTAGGCAGTAATAAATCAGTAATTCGAGGAAGTTATGGTGTTTACTACTCGCAATTAAGAGCAAATCTCGGAGCGCAGTTCGGTCTCGGAGGTCCAAACGGAGTCTTTACCTTTACGGCAACGCCCGGTCAACTCGGTTTTCCGACTTCTCTAAATGCACTTCCAGCATTTCCGGTGGGCGCAAATTTACCGGCACGGGACATTGTTATTCGTCCGGGAAGGGCTGATTTTTACAGTCAATTTTTTGATGTTACCAGATTGCGCGGCTATCCCGGTAAACTGTTGAATCCACTTACCCAACAAGGAACAATCGGCGTTGAGCATAATTTCGGGAATAATTTTTTCCTGAAGGTTGATTACGTGCGCGCCAAAACAAAAGATATTGACCGATTGCTCGATTTGAATGCGCCTTCAACTTTTACGCCAACAGCAATGGCTACGACTCGTTCAGTAACAGCGGCAAATGCGACCAGACCAATAGTTCCGGTAGTGAACGGTTACCGGCGAATACAGGTTGTCAGCAATGTGGGAAATAGCGATTATGATGGATTGCAAATAAATTTAGAAAAAAGATTTAGTCGCAGTATCTCTTTTTTAGCAAGTTATACACTTTCAAAAACGACAAACACGGTAGAACCGGATGCCGGAAATGGCGATCCGGCGGATGTCAATCAACTTGGAGAATTCGAGCGCGGTTTGAGTCTTTTAGATCAGCGTCACCGTTTTGTTTTTAGCGGTTACTATCAATTGCCTTATAAACTTACTGTTGGCGGAGTTACGACTTTAGCATCGGGAAGACCCTACGCAATAACTTCAGGAGTTGATACGAACGGTGACGGTTCAACAGCGGATCGCCCCTATGATTTATCAACCGGAACTTATTTAGAACGAAATGCCGGACGCGGAACAGCGATTTATGAAACAAATTTATTTGCACAAAAATCCATATTTTTTAGAGAAAAAATGAACATTGAGTTTCGTGCTGAAGTCTTCAACATTTTTAATCATAGAAATATTTACGGTCGAAACGGTAATTACGGGAGTGCGCTTCTTGGAAATCCATCCCCGACACTTGGAAGCGCGGTCGGTGGAATTGCCAGCGTCGATCCGAGTCGTGAAGTTCAATTTCAAGTGAGATTTCGTTATTAATTTAATCACCGAAATAATTTGAATCGATTTTCGGGCGGAAATTATTTCGCCCGCTTTTTAATTTAAGGAAACAAAATGAAAAGTATCATTATCAAAATGTTGATGTTCAGTCTGATTTTGGGATTAGGCGGCTGTCAACAGTCAGCAACTAATAAGGTAAAAAAAGATGAAATTACAGTAAATGATGCTGAAAATAAACCTGTTGTAATTAATGACAATTCGCGCATCGTTTCAATTGGAACGGCTATTACAGAAACTGTTTACGCGCTCGGTGCCGGAGAAAAACTCATCGGAGTGGACAATTCGAGCCGCGAATATATTAACGAATCAAAAGGTCTTCCAACTGTAGGAGCACGCAATGCCTTAAATACTGAAGGAATTTTGTCGCTTAAACCCACGCTTGTAATTCTTGGTGCCGATTCTGCGCCGCCGCAGATTTTTGATCAACTTCGTAATGCCGGAATCGCCGTTTTGACCTTAACGCCAAATTACACCGTGGAAACTGTAAAATCAAAAGTTGCCGTCATTGGCAAATCTATTGGTGCGGATGCCAAAGCTACAGAAATTAATAATTCGATTGATATTGAAATGGGCGAAATCAATAAAATGTTGGAAAGTATAAAAGAAAAGCCAAAAGTAATGTTTGTCGGGCGTGGTCCCAATATGCCGAATGCGACGATGAGCGGGACGGGAACAACGATCGATGAAATGATAAAACTTGCGGGCGGAACAAATTCGATGTCGGATTTTACAGGCTTTCGTGAAATGACCGATGAAGCCGTTGTCGCGGCGCAGCCTGATATTATTTTGATGACTCAAAAAAGTTTCGAGCGAAGCGGAGGTATTGACGGGGTAATTAAATTTCCCGGTGTTGCTCTTACGCCTGCCGGAAAAAACAAACATATCATAGCCGTTTCCGATATGTATTTTCAAGGTTTTGGACCCGGCGTGGGGAAAGCTGTTCGTTCCCTTGCTTTGCAATTCCATCCCCGACAATAATTTAATAAATAAAGACCTGATATTAACATTTAGCCGGCATTAAATGAATGACACAAAAGAAAACTTCACTGCTCGCCTTTTTCCGGGTTTACGAATTAAATTAAAGAATAAACGCGGGCGTGTAATGTTTTTGGTATTACTATTACTTTTGATTTTCGTTATTTTGGCGTCTGCCGACAAGGGTGCGGTCGAGATCACGCAACAACAAATTGTTGCGATTATTCTTAAAAAATTGGGCATCTACACTTCAATCGATTTTGCGGTTCAGCAAGAATCGACTTTGATAGACATTCGGCTGCCTCGAATTGTCCTTGGCGGATTAGTCGGCGCAGCATTAGGTATTTCAGGGGCGGCGATGCAAGGGCTTTTCCGCAACCCGTTGGCTGATCCGAGTCTGGTAGGAATTTCAAGTGGTGCGGCACTGGCAGCGACGATGGTGGTAATCATAGGAGATATGGTTTCTCTTTCCCTTCCGCCGATATTTCAACTTTTTGCTTTCCCTCTTGCCGCGTTTTTCGGCGCAATTGTTACAACCCTGCTTATTTACCGTTTATCTACCATCGGTGGTCAGACCGTGATTGCGACACTTTTGTTAGCCGGAATTGCAATTAACGCATTGGCACAGGCATTTTCCGGCTTTTTGACCTTTTATGCGACCGATCTTCAGCTTCGCAGTTTGACGTTTTGGAAATTAGGAAGTTTAGGCGGCGGAAATTGGTCAAGCATTTTAGCGATCACACCTTTTATTGTAATTCCGATCTTATTATTTTCCAGATTAGCACGTCCATTAAACGCCTTATTATTAGGTGAATCGGAAGCCGGACATCTTGGTTTTGACATCGAGAAAGTTAAAAAGATGACGGTAATTTTGGTTGCGCTTTCGGTGGGTGCAAGTGTGGCTTTTACAGGATTAATTTCCTTTGTCGGTCTGGTTGTGCCGCATCTGTTACGACTTTTGATTGGTCCCGACCATCGATATTTGTTGCCTTGTTCAGCCCTTTTGGGAGCGTGTCTTTTATTGACGGCAGATTTTATCGCCCGAACGATTGTCTCACCGGCTGAGATGCCGATAGGCGTTTTGACGGCAATAACCGGCGCACCGTTTTTTTTGTGGCTTTTACTGCGGGACCGGGAATGGAGAGTAATTCATTGATTCAATCACGCAACATTACAGTTGAAATAAACTCTAAAAAATTACTCGACAATATTTCGTTGGAAATAAGTTGCGGCGAGATTCACGCGATACTCGGACCGAACGGTGCCGGAAAATCTACTTTGCGTAAGGTTTTGTGCGGTGATTTGATGCCCACAAAAGGCAGCGTTTCGATGGATAATAAACCTCTGTGTGATTGGTCATTGACGGAACGCGCAATGGTTCGGGCGGTTTTGCCGCAAGATTCTTCACTCAACTTCCCATTTAGCGTTTTAGAAGTTGTCCTAATGGGACGTGCGCCCCATATAATCGGAACGGAAAGTGAAAAAGATTTTCAAATTGCCCGCTCTGCTCTTGAATCGGTCGATGAACTGAAACTCTCGGAAAGAATTTATTCAACGCTTTCCGGCGGAGAAAAACAGCGTGTGCAGCTTGCTCGGGTTTTAGCTCAAATTTGGGAGAAAACCTCAAATTCGCGCTATTTGCTTTTAGATGAACCGACTTCAAATCTTGATTTGGCACATCAGCATAAAACACTTATGATTGCCCGAAAATTTGCTAGAGAAGGTGTAGGAGTTTTGGTAATTATTCACGATTTGAATTTAGCAGCGCAGTATGCCAACCGGATTACCTTATTGAAAGAAGGAGAGATTATCATTTCGGATTTGCCGGAAAAAGTATTTGACCCGGATATTATTTACGATACTTTCGGGGTTAGCGTTAGTGTCCAAAAACATCCTTATTTTGATTGTCCCTTAATTATTTGGCGGGATATTCCTGAAAATAAAAATTATTGAAATAGAAATAGAGAATTTGAACTTACTGAAACACAATTTAAAATCCTTACAATCGAAGATAACACTTTGTTTTTTCAGCCAACCGAATTGAAACAATACCATTCAAACTGACGTATGAATCCACAATCAAGATCTTTTCGACGATCTGAAAATTTGTTAAAAAACATTATGAATTTAAAACTATTTCGCTTGAAAGTTTCTGCTTTCTTATTTTTATTTCTGCTGACATTTACACAAATTTCTTGGGCGCGACCGATGTCGCCGTTTCTTTTTTTGCAGGACGAAGATTCTAAAATAAAAAAACTTCCGCCGGTCAATTATATTCGCAGTCGTGAGATCGATGTCAAAAATGTTTCGATCGATCTGCGTTTCGATTGGGAAAAAGAGCAAGCCTACGGCACGACGGTCGTGACGGTTGCTCCGTTTAAAGATGCAAATAAATTCAATCTCGATGCGGCTTCAATGATTATAAATTCTGTTTCATTAGCAAACGGAGCAGCATTGAAATTCAATTACGATGGCACGAAAGATAATGATAATCTCGAAATTTTGCTTGACCGCACATACAAACGCGGCGAGGATATTTCGGTTAAGATTGATTATCGAACAAAATATGTCAATAAAGCAGATGCCGACACAGCAATCGGCAGTTTCGGGCGCGGGCTCAGATTCATTAAACCGACGGTTGATAATCCGAACAAACCCCGTCAAATCTGGTCGCAAGGTGAAACCGAATTTAATCGCTATTGGTTTCCTTCGTATGATACACCGAACGATTTTCGCACATCCGAGTTAAAAGCAACCGTAGAAAAACCATTTACGGTTGTTTCAAACGGAACTTTGGTAGAAGTCAAAGATAATGGAGATAAGACACGCACCTTTCATTGGAAAATGGACACACCTTATTCAAATTATCTGACTTCCATTGTTGTCGGTGAATTTACCGAAGTAAAAAACGGCGAATATCAGGGTGTTCCGGTGATGGCTTACGGTTATCCGAATGAGGCGAAAGAAGTAGCGGAAACTACCAAAAGAGTCCCGCAAATGGTTAAGTTTTTCTCGGAAAAAACGGGCGTTAAATACGCATATCCGAAATATTCACAAACGATGGTTGAAGATTTCGGCGGCGGAATGGAAAACATTTCGGCAACAACGCAAATCGAGGAAATGATTCACGACGAGCGCGAATTGCTTGATGAGGACAGCGATTCACTCCAATCGCACGAACTCGCGCATCAATGGTTCGGTGATTATGTAACTTGCCGCGATTGGGGGCAAATCTGGCTCAACGAAAGTTTTGCGACCTATTTTCAGGCACTTTGGGACGAAGAATCAAAAGGAAAAGACTTTTTTCTTTACAATGATGTCCGCTCAAATCAACAAGCCTATTTGGATGCGTGGAATCAAGGCAATCGACATCCGATAGTTACAAAATATTATGCCAATAAGGACGCGATGTTTGACACCTACGCCTATCCGCGCGGCGGTGCAGTTTTGCATATGCTTCGCAAGCATCTCGGTGATGATCTATTTTATAAATCGCTCAATCATTACCTTACTACAAACGCCCACCAGCCGGTTTCGACTGAGGATTTAAGAATTGCCATCGAAGAAACGACCGGGCAATCAATGGATTGGTTTTTCGATCAATGGCTTTACAAAATGGGACATCCGGTTTTTGAAATTACAAAAAGTTATGATGATGCGGCGAAGCAATTAACTTTGAATGTCAAACAAACACAAAAGATCGATATTTTGAACGAATTTCCGCAGGTTGAATTTTTTCAAACCAAAGTTGACATCGAAATTGACGGCAAGATCGAGCAGGTTTGGATAAAACCGCAAGCCGAAAACACATATACATTTCAGGTGGCAAGTAAACCGAATCTGGTTAATTTTGATTACGAAGGCACGCTGATCAAAGAGATAAAGTTTGATAAATCGGTGGATGAACTGATTTATCAAATGACAAAAGATCAGGATATTTTAGGCAGACGCTCTGCAATGAGCGAATTGGGAAAAATCGCCGCTCAACGGCAAACATCAGCCGCCGATAAAGCTGGAATATTATCGGCAATGGTTAGTTCGGTGACGGCAGATTCATCGGGATTGATTCGCCGTGCGGCAATTTCTGAAATACGCAAAGCGATACTTCCGCAGCAGCAAAATCCATTGGCACAAACGCCATCAGTTAAATTAGATGACGCAACATCAGACGCGTTGCAGAAAGCTGCAAAAGATGAAAATTCGCTTGTGCGGGCAGATGCCATCGGGCTTCTCGGTGCAACCCGTAATGCCAAATATGCCGATCTTTATTTGAATTCGTTAAATGATCGGAGCTATTCGGTGATTGACAATGCGGCAGAATCACTAGGTGAAACAAAATCTCCGAAGGCTTATGATGCGCTGATAAAACTAACGGCAACGCCGTCTTGGAAGGGAAGAGTTGCGGCGGCGGGTTTTAAAGGTCTTGCAGCTTTAGAAGATAAGCGCGGATTGGAAACGGCTTTAAAATTTGCTGCCGACAAAACTCAGCCGGCAAATGTTGCAAACGCAGTTTTAGAAACGATTGCCGCTTCCGGTAAAGGCGATAAACGGGCATTTCCATTAATCTTTGAATCATTTAAAAAATCGCTTCAAACAAATAATTTCAACGGTTTGTTCAGTAGTGTGCAAGCTATTATCAAACTTGCCGATCCGCGTGGTCAGGAAGCCTTTGATATGCTCAAGGAAAAATTCAAAGATCAAGCTAATATTCTGGGCTTTGCCTCCTTTCTTGAATCGCAATTCAAAGCAGCGGTTGGTAACAATAAGTAGATTTCGTGAAGTATGCGGCAAGTTTCAAATTAGTAAAATTTGTTTTGAAACTTGCCGCCAAAAATTCAGATGACAACATTGATTGAATCATTTGACCGTAAGTATATTGCACTTCACCGACGGTCGGTCGAATTTGTTGAAATAATCCCTGATGAATTGCTTTTCAAAAATCCACAAATAAAAAACCGGCGGGCTTCGACAATTTCAACCGGAGAATGTATTTTGCGAAGCGCGGGTAAAGTTGAACAGTCCTTCGGCGGAATTACAGCAAGACTTTGGGATGATCCGTTTGAATGGACTTTACCCGAATCACTATTTAATACCGAAAAAGTTTTGGAATATCTCGGCGAAGTTGAAAAGACACGCCGAAAAGGGTTTGCTTTTTTCAACTCGGATGACGATTTGAAACGTGAAATTCCCGCGCCTGAGCAATTAAAAACTATTTTTGACATTCTACTTGAAACGATCTGTTTCGCCGAACATTTTCAAGGTCGTGCCTTTGCGGTTTTTCAAATGTTTTCGGATGAAAAACTTTCGCGTATCTGAATTGAAATCTGAACAATTTCGTGTAAAAATGCGTTAAGATTTAAGTCTAAACAAACTTTTTATAGGATTGGAGCACTTTTATGTATTGTCCGGGTTGTGGTCAACAGCAAATTTCACAAGAAACGAGATTTTGCTCGAAATGCGGATTACCTCTCGGACTTGTATCGGAAATTCTTTCTTACGGCGGATTTTTGCCTCAGTTGGAAGAACTTAATAAAAAGAAAAAGAAGGTTTTGACAAAGAGAAACGGTCTTATTTTTAGCCTTTTCTGGTTCATATTATTTGTTTTTATATTTACTCCATTTTGGGGAATCGTTGATGTTGAAAAACTTGCCGCGATGAGTGCGGTTATCGGTATTTTCGGATCTTTATTATTAGTTTTGACTTCAGTGTTTTTCTTTGAAAAAACTCCCAAATTTACAAATAACTTTAGTTTCGACTCAGCCGGTGCCGAACGGCAAAATCTTCACGGATTTTCTGCCCAAGCCAATGCCTTGCCTCCAACCCAATCTATTCCGACATCAGCGTATGTTCCGCCACAACAGGGTAATTGGCGAGACACAAACGATTTAGTGAAGCCGAGCGTGACGGAAGGAACAACAAAACTCTTACAAAAAGAGGATTAGATTTTTAGAACAATATGTATTGTCCAATTTGCGGTCAACAACAAGTATCGGAAGAAACGCGATTTTGTTCGCGGTGCGGTTTTTTGCTGACCGGAATTGCCCAAGTCGTTGCCAAAGGCGGCGCATTGCCCCAATTTATTAATTCTACCGATCCGAAAGCGATGTCGCCGCGCAAAAAAGGCATCAAACAAGGCGGAATTTTGATGCTTTCGAGTTTAATCATAGTTCCGCTTGTAGCACTTTTATCTGTCGCATTAAATATTGACCCGACATTAGTGGCAGTTGTTGCAATCCTGACGTTTTGGGGCGGACTTTTAAGAATTATCTATGCCGCACTGTTTGAATCAACCGAACCAAACGGAAAAACGCTTGAAGAAAATATGCTGAGTTCTGCCCAAACATTGTTAGGTAAGAAAAAAGAAACTGAAGCTTTGCCTCCGCACGAATCAATTTCAGCTTCCGATTATATGCCGCCCGAAAAGTCCAATTGGCGCGAAACAAACGATTTAGTTCAGCCCAGTGTAACTGAAGGCACGACGAAATTATTGGAAAAAGACTAACATCAAAAAAATAAACAAGCTTCTTCAATTTTACAAATTATCAACACACAAGGTTTTAATAATAATCCTCCAAAGATTGATGTGATATAATTGTTTTATTGGAGGATTTTGGTTTATCTCAAATATTTACGGCTTTACACAAGGTTTAAAACATAATCAGTTAAAGCGCATCGAGCGTCTGTCAACGCGGCGTGTAACTCCCGAACAAATAATTTCGCCCGAATTAGCCCGCCAGCTAACCGAAATTTCACACGAAACCGGCAGACAAATCGGCTTGTTGCTCAATCGCAAAGGACAAGTTGAATATGTGATGGTCGGCACGGCAAAACGCATCGAAATGCCTGATTTCGGACGCGCCCGTGTGTCGTCGGATCGTTTTCGCGGTCTGCGTTGTATTCACACCCAATTATTAAACGAGAAATTGACGCAGGATGATTTGACCGATCTTGCGCTTTTGCGGCTCGATTTGATGTCGGTGATTCAGGTTGACGGAGAAACCGGTTTGCCGAATTTGGTTTATTCGGCGCATCTTTTACCAACCACGGCTGAAAAACTTGAAGCAAACAGCGATGATTATGAATTTTTAGAACCGAACATTCCGTCGCAACTCGATACGAACTTTATCGCGCTGATAAATTCGTTGGAAAACGAAATGGCGCGGAATCGTTTGACAGCTAGAAACCGTCAAACAAACCGCGACCGTGTAATTTTGGTCGGTGCGACTACGAAATATCTTTCCGATGCGGAAGATTCAATGGCTGAACTCGAAGAATTAGCCCTTTCCGCTGATGTTATTGTGCTGGATAAAATTATTCAAAGGCGCAGTAAAATTGATCCGAAAACAGTTCTCGGACGCGGCAAATTGGAAGATTTGCTAATTCGGGCAATGCGTCTCGGCGCGGATTTGATCGTGTTCGATGCAGAATTATCGCCGGCGCAGGTGCGTTCAATTTCAGAAGCCACCGAATTAAAAGTGATTGACCGTCCGCAATTGATTCTCGATATTTTCGCCCAACGCGCTCAATCGCGGGAAGGAAAGTTACAGGTCGAACTCGCCCAATTAAAATATCTTTTGCCGCGTCTGGCACAAGGTCAAAATGTGGCTCTTTCGCGTCTTGCCGGTGGAATCGGCGGGCGCGGTCCGGGCGAATCGAAACTCGAAACAGATCGTCGTCGGGCGCGTGATAAAATCACATATCTCGAAAAACAGGTTGATAATCTCAGCCGCCAAAGACAAGAACGGCGCAAGAGTCGGCTTAATAAAAATGTTCCGATAATTTCTTTGGTCGGTTACACCAACGCCGGAAAATCCACTTTGCTAAATACCTTGACGCAGAGCAAAGTTTACGCGGAAAAGCAGATGTTTGCGACACTCGATCCGACTTCGCGCCGTCTGCGGCTGCCGATTGAACAGGAAATTATTATAAACGATACAGTCGGATTTATCCGCGATTTGCCCGAAACTCTGGTGGCGGCATTCCGCGCTACGCTTGAGGAAATCAGCGACAGTGACTTGCTCGTTCACGTCGTTGACGCATCGAATCCGCAAGCATTACAGCAAATCGAGTCGGTCGATAAAATTTTGCAAGAACTGGATTTAAATAAAATCCCGTGTCTAATTGTTTTGAATAAAGCGGATTTGGTTGACGAAATTTCATTACAGGCGTTAGAGCGAAGTATATTATTTGACAAAGACCGTGAAAGTGTGGCAATTTCAGCTATCCTGTCAAAATCATTAAAACCATTAATTGAAAAAATCGGGGAAAATGTCAAGTTTTCAAGACCAGTGCAAAATGTTTCCACATTAAAAGCACAAATTGGAAATTAAAAACTGATACTCGAATTAAATGAGTAAGCGAATACAAGATTTAGTAACGCCATTAACAAAATTTCGCAAAACAGCTAACAGCTATCTTTTGCGCCCGTTTGAAAAACTATCTGCCGGTCAAAAATTTTGGATCGGTTTTGCGTTGCTCTGTATTACGACGACTTTATTAATCAGTAATCCATTTTGGCGTTCTGCTACCGAACAATATAAAGAAGGCGATGTTGCCCGTGAAAGCATCATTTCACCCGCCGATATTACAGTTACCGATACTGAAGCAACTGAAAAAATCAAACAAAATGCGTTAGAAAGTGTGCTCCCGATTTTTACATCCGAATTTAATCGCGCCGATGAAGCCGTTCAAAGTTTTCGCTCGGCTTGGGAAAATTTGGTCAGAAAAAGCGAAAACTCCAATACGAATTCAAAAACAAATACGAATTCAAAGACCGAGTTGCAGTGGACAGGCGCGGGCGGCGCGGAACTCGGTCGGATTTTTTCGGCGAGACCCAAA
>JANMAA010000139.1:0-39758 GCA_031359215.1 Acidobacteriota bacterium
GAAACGCCCGAATTTTTCGTGCGCGACAACGGCATCGGCATTCCCGAAAAACAACACGAGCAGATTTTCCGCATTTTCAAACGCCTGCACGGGCGCGACGCTTACGGCGGCGGAGTCGGCGCGGGACTGACGATTGCGAAAAAAATCATCGAGCGTCACGATGGAAAAATTCGTCTCGAATCCGCGCCGAACAAAGGCACGACATTTTATTTCACTCTGGGAGCGGCAGAATAAAAACAATTATGAGCGTGGGCAAGGAAAATGTGATCGTTGTCATCGAAGACACCGACGAAGATTTTGAAACAATCGAATTTCTGCTTAAAAAAACCGGATACCAATTCGTTCTCCAACGATTCGAGTTTGCCGATAACGCGATTGAATATTTGAAAGACAATCCGCCGCCGGTTTTCGTGCTGCTCGACCTGAATTTAAATGGAACCGGCGGACACGAGACGTTAAAAATCATCAAAAAAGATGAAAAATATTGTATAATTCCGATAATAGTTTTAACAACCTCGACCGATCCGAAAGACGTTGAATTTTGTTATCGAAACGGCGCGTCGGGCTATTTCCACAAACCGGTAAATTTTGAAAAGTTTGGCAGATCGCTGCAAATATTGATGGATTACTGGCTTGAAGCGGTGATTTTACATTGATTCTACTCTTTCGGTTTTGGCGAAAAAAATTATGAACGGGCGAATCTATAAAATTCTGATCATTGACGACAGCGCGGAAGACCGCGTGACGTTTCGCTATTATCTGGAAAAAAACAAGAAATTCCGCTATGAATTTCTCGAAGCGGAAATGGGCGACGAAGGGGTTAAGATTTGTCTGGCGGAACAACCCGACTGCGTGCTGCTCGATTATATTCTGCCTGACAGCAACGGTTTAGCCGTTCTCAAAACAATCAATCCCGATCCGTTCAATCCGGTGTTTCCCGTCATTTTACTGACCGGCGCGGGCGACGAATCGCTGGTCGTCAAAGTGATGAAACAAGGCGCACAGGATTATCTCGTGAAAGGCGAATTTTCGCATTACGATCTGCACCGCACCGTCCATCACGCGATTGAAATGGTTGGTTTGCGGCGGGAAGGTCAAAGTTCGGAAGAAAAATTGAAGGCGAACGAGGAGCTTTTGAAAATCGGCACCGAGGTCGCCGATTTTGCCATTTGCGAAATTGATTACACGGCGAACATCAACCGTTTTACAAAAGAAGCCGCGCGGCTGTTCGGTTTGGGCGAAGAGGAAATGAATGTTTCGCGTGAAGCGGTTCACGCAACTTTTCACCCGGACGAACGCGATGAAATGGCGAAACTTATCGAAGAATCGCTCAATCCCGACGGCGACGGCTGGTTTGCCCGCGAACATCGCATTATTCTGCCGAACGGCAAAGTCCGCTGGCTCAATGTCCGCAAACAAATATTCTTTGACCGGACGGCAAATCCGGCGCGACCCGTGCGCGGTATTTTGGCAGCGCAGGATATTACGGCGCGCAAAACGGCGGAAGAATTACTGCGCGAATCGGAAACGCGTTATCATTCGCTGTTTGAACTCGCCGCCGTCGGCATCGCGCGGGCGGACGGCGCGAGCGGACAATTTCAGGAAGTCAACGACGAATTTTGCCGCATCACGGGTTACAGCCGCGAAGAACTGCTCTCGCTCGATTTTCCAAATCTGACGCACCCGGACGACCGCGAAGCCGACCGCGAAAATCGTCGAAAACTGGCGCACGGCGAACAGACTCAGGCAACTTATACGAAACGCTATATTCGCAAAGACGGGCAAACTATCTGGGTGCGAATCACCGCGAGTATGGTGCGCGACGAAACGGGTAAAATCGAATTCGGCGTTTCTGTCGTCGAAGACATCACTGAACGCAAACAAGCGGAAGAAAATTTGCGTCAATCCGAAGCGCGTCTGCGACTTGCCCTGCAAGGTGCGCGTGCCGGGGCTTGGACGTTTGATTTGAAGATGCAAACGACAAGCTGGACGGACGAAATGTTTACGATTTACGGTCAGCCACGCGGCTCTGTGCCGACTTTTGAGGAATGGGTCAACGGTATTCACCCGGATTTCCGCGACCAAATTCGCCGCGAATTCGTCGAGCGTTTGTCATCGCGTCAATCAGCCGTCAAACCGTCTCAATACGCTTCGGAATTTATCTACTTCAGACCCGACGGCGAAGAACGCTGGATCAACAATCACAGCAATATTTTCTATGACGAAGCGGGTAATCCGCAGACAATTTCCGGTGTCGTTTTCGACATCACGCAGCGAAAACTTGCTGAAGAATCTGTGCGCGATTCGGAAGAGCGTTTGCGCGTGGCGACCGATGCTGCCGAGATGTATGCGTGGGAAGTGGATGTCAAAACGCAGACAATCAAATACGGCGACAATCACGCGCGTGTTCTCGGTTTCGCACTGCCTGCCGATTTCGCGGGGATACAGAAAATCATTCACCCGGATGACCGCGCCGAATCCTTAGCGACTTTTGAAAATGCGCTTGCCGCCGGCAAGGATTTTGAAGGTGAAAGCCGTCTGGTCAACCCGTCAACCGGCGCAATCGTCTGGATTTGCACGAACGGTGTGATTCTGAAAGACGGCGCGGGCAATCCGTCGCGCATCTTCGGTGTAGTGCAAAACATCACGCGGCGCAAATTAGCGGAAGAAGGTCTGCTCGAAAATCAGCGTTTTACCGAAAGCATTATCGAAACCGCGCCGAGCGTGATTTACACCTTCAATCTGAAAACAGGCATCCCGACGTATCTGACCGATCAGGCGGCGACGGTGTTAGGCTATTCGTTTGACGAAGTAAGAGATAAACAGCCGGATTTTCTGCAAACTTTTATGCACCCGGAAGATGCAAAGTCGGCGCAAAAACATTTCCGGCAGCTAAGCCGAACATCCAACGGCAAAATCTTCGAGTTCGAGTATCGGATGCAGCACAAATCGGGCGAATGGCGTTGGTTCCGCAGCCGCGACCGCGTTTTCAAGCGCGACGAAAACGGCACAGCCGAAGAGATTCTCGGCATTGCGCTCGACGTTACCGAACGTAAAAAAGCGACGGAGGAAGTGCGTGAAAGCGAAGAACGAATGCGGTTGGCGACCGAAGCGACGGCGGTCGGTATTTGGGAATGGAATGTCATTACCAATCAAATTCGCTGGAATGCCCGGATGTTTCGCATTTACGGCATCGCACCGACCGAGGGCGGAATTGTTCCTTATACCGCGTGGAGCGAATCCGTCTTACCTGAGGAGTTGTCACGACAAGAAGATTTGTTGCAGGAAACATTGCGTCAGGGCGGACAAAGCTCCCGTGAATTCCGAATCCGGCGCAATGACGACGGGCAAATTCGGTATATCCAATCGGTTGAGACAGTCCGCCTGAATGCCGCAGGACAACCTGAAGGGGTGATCGGAACAAACCTCGACATCACCGAGCGCATTCAACGCGAACGAAATCTCGCTTTTCTCGCCGATTTGCATAAGGATTTCGCGCCGCTGTTAAACGCCGACGAAATTTTGCGTGTGGCGGGCGAACGCATTGCCGCGTATTTGAATTTGACCAATTGCTCGTTTGTCGAAATCAACGAAGCGATGGACACGGCGCACGTCGTTCACGATCAACACGCGGCTGGCGCGGTTAATCTGGCGGGCGTTTATCCGATGAAAGATTTTCATTCCGCCGAAGAACGCGCCGAAATGCTCGCCGGACGCGCCATCGTCATCAACGACACGGGCGCAATGCGCGAACCAGAAGCCGCCGCCCGTTTCGACGCACTCGGCATCCGCGCTCTCCTAACCGCGCCGTATGTCAGCGACGGACGCTGGCGTTTCTGCCTCTGTGCGATGCGCGATAAGTCCGGCATCTGGAGCGAATCCGAAGTCGAGCTGCTGACCGAAATCGCCGCCCGCATCTACACGCGCATCGAACGCGCCCGCGCCGAAGAAAACCTCTGGACGAGCAACCGCCAACTCAATTTGCTGGCGCAGACGAGCCGCAAGCTGATCGTCGGCGAAAAATCGGAAGCCGAAATTTTGCAAACGGTTTTCGATGACGTGGCGGAAACACTCGAAACCGAATTTTTCTTTAATTTTATGGCGGGCGACGAACCCGAAACGCTGCGTCTGCTGACTTCGGGCGGTTTGTCGCAGGCGCAGAAAGATTTCTTCGCCACCATCAAATTCGGCGAATATCTGTGCGGCACGGTCGCGCAGAAACGCGAATCGCGCGTGGTCGAAAAATTACAGGAATGCGAATACCCGGAAGCCGACGCACTGCGGCAGTCGGGCATCAAGGCTTACGCCGGATTCCCGCTCGTCGCACAGAGCGAACTGATCGGGACGGTCGCTTTTGCCACGCGCAACCGCGAACACTTCCGCGAAGGTGAATTGCAGCTCATTCAAACCGTCTGCGATCAGGTGGCAATCACGCTCGAACGCGCCCGCGCCGAAGAAAAACTGCGTGAATCAGAAGAGCGTTTCCGTTCGTTGTTCGATTCGATTGACGAAGGTTTCTGCATCATCGAAATGATTTTCGACGCGGAGAATAAACCGCTTGATTACCGCTTTGTGCAGGCGAATCCGGCGATGGAACGCCTCACCGGATTAAAAGACGCGCTCGGTAAAACGGCGCGTGAACTCGTCCCCGATCTCGAAGAATTCTGGTTTGAAACTTACGGCAAAGTCGCGTTGACGGGCAAACCCGCGCGTTTTGAAAACGAAGCCGTGCCAATGAACCGCTGGTTTGAAGTTTATGCCTCACGCGTCGGCAATTCGACGAACCGTGTTGCCGTCGTTTTCAACAACATCACCGAACGCAAACTCGCCGAACAGGAACGCGAAGAAACATTCAAACGCGAACAGCTTTTGCGTCGCCAAGCCGAAGATGCCAACCGCGCTAAAGACGAATTTCTGGCGATGCTCTCACACGAACTGCGCTCGCCGCTTAACGCGATGCTCGGCTGGGCGACGATGCTCAATAACGGCGGTCTGAATGAAAAGATGCAAAAGCAAGCCGTCAGCGTGATCGAGCGCAATGTTCGTCTGCAAAATTCTCTGATCGAAGATTTGCTCGACGCATCGCGGATAATTTCCGGCAAAATGCGGCTCGAAACTGCAAAAATTTCCTTCGTTTTCGTTGTTCAAAACGCTATTGACTCGGCGCGTCCCGCCGCCGATGCGAAAAAAATCAAACTGGAAATGACGCTTGATGCCGCCGCCGATGAAATGAACGGCGACAGCTTTCGGCTTCAGCAAGTAATCGGAAATTTATTAACCAACGCAATCAAATTCACGCCCGAAAACGGCGCGGTTGAGGTCGCATTAAAACGCGACGGCGACACGGCTCGACTGACAATTAAAGACACCGGCATCGGCATCGGCGCGGAATTACTACCGCACATTTTCAAGCGTTTCCAACAGGCGGACGGTTCGTCAAAGCGGCAATATGGCGGTTTAGGTTTGGGCTTGACCATCGTCAAACATCTCGCCGAAATGCACGGCGGGTGTGTTTCCGCCGCAAGCGACGGCGCGGGCAAAGGCGCAACCTTCACCGTTAAACTGCCGCTCAATATAACATCCGGCGTAATGTCAACGCCGCCCTCAATGACACAGCAAAATAAACATACGGGAGACCATCCGGCGCAACCTCTCAAAAATATAAAACTTTTAGTGGTTGATGATGACCCGGACGCGCTCGAATTAACGCGGTTCGTGCTGGCTGAAAAAGGCACGGAGGTGATTTGCGCCGGTTCAGCCGAAGAAGCATTGCGCCGATTGGAATCGAACAAATTCGATTTGCTGATTTCCGACCTCGGAATGGCGGGAACCGACGGCTATGACCTGATTCGCAAAATACGTGCGAACGAAAACCCTGAGATTGCCGCGCTACCCGCCATTGCCCTGACCGGCTATGTCTCCGCCGAAGATCGGGGAAAAGTGTTGGCGGCGGGCTTTCAAACTCATCTCCCCAAACCGCTGGATTTTGATAAATTATTCGCGGTCGTAATGGATTTAATCGAAAAATAGAAGTGGGGTTTTAATGACTGTTGTAGTGAGAAAAGAATTATTAAATAATTGTTTAGTTTTGCCGAAATGTTGATAAACCATCGTTTCGGGGGGCAATGTTGATAGGTGGTTTAGGAGAAAGGTCAAAGAAAGTTGAAAGGCTTACCGCTACTTTTCGTGGGCGGAAAATCCCGTATTGGCTTGTGGCGGTTCGATAAACTTTTCTGCCGCCACGCGGCTCAATTCTTCAAGGTCGCTCAAGTGAGGTGGTTCAATAAAAGTGTAGAGAAAACTGTCTTTGGTAGAATACAAGAGATATGTGGAAAAAATACGATGATGAATTTAAGCGGAATGCTTTGCAAAAAGTTTTTGACGGACAATCGGTTACTGTCGTGCGCTTAGAATGTTATGTATGTAGGCTAGTGCATCTTTAGTATGCCCAAAATACAAATTTACAGTCATTTATCACGATTCGCGGTTATTAAAAAAATGAGCGAATCTGCAAAAAAATAACGCTTTATGAATAACCGCGAATCGCCGTGAAACACTCATTCGTGAGTTCAAATCTCGCCGTCCTGAAATTTAAAAAGTCTTACAGTGTTTGCTGAAAGACTTTTTTTCGTAAATTTATATTTAAATAGTTTCCAAAAAGCAGGGTTTATGTGAGTAAAAAATAATTAATTGCTCAGATAATTTTCTCTGTTTGCCTAATCATCATTGAAAAGTTATTATTCTACAAATTTTTTAACCAATTCTAAAATGTCAAAAAAATGGTCAATTTAATTCCGTCACCGGAGTCGGTGATGCAGATTTTGCAACAGACAAATGCTTATCGCTACGGGCATTTTGTTAGTCGAACCGGCAGACATTCATCTCATTATTTTAAAGTTCCGGTGGCTTTTCATTTTTCCGACAACGCACGGATTTTAGCTGTCGGATTGAGTCGGAAATTTCGGATGGATAGAAATGTAGCGAGTCTTGTGCCGCAGATTGCCGTCGTCAGTCCTAGTGCCGACGGGATTCCGGTGGCGTTTAGTATTCGGGATGCGCTCAACGGTGAGCAAATTTACTGGGCAACGCGTGAAAACGGGCAAAGAAAATTTCCAGAATACATTGAAAATTTCAATATAAAGCCGTGCATTGTCGTAGATGATATTGTCCGTTCAGGTTCGACGCTTTATGAAACTCACCAATTGCTGACAAATTTAGGCGCAACTATTATCGGTTTCGGGGCAATCGTAAAATTTAATTCAGCACCGAAAGAAATCGAAGGCATTGAAATAAAATCGTTGGTTGATTTTGATTCTCCGATTTACGATACCGTTGAGGAATGGAAATCGGCGGAAGGAAACGATTTGCCGGAAGAAAAAGTTGACGAATTTTGAAAATTCAATATTTTTTTTGAACGAATTTTGTGCAAAAAACGGTTATTCTTTATTTCTGCGAATAGATTGTGGCAAAATAGATTTATGGCATTGTTGAAAATCGTTCATTATCCGACACCTGTTTTGCTGGAAGTCGGAAAACCGGTCGAATCCTTTGACGACGAATTGAAAAGTCTTGTCGAAAATATGTTTGAAACGATGTATGAAGCAAAAGGTGTCGGACTTGCCGCACCGCAAGTTGATGTTTCAAGTCGTTTATTTGTAATGGATTGCTCGAACGGGGAAGATGCGTCGCAAAAAATTGCGTTGATAAATCCCGAAATAATTCAGGTCGAAGGCGAACAGATCGGCGATGAAGGCTGTCTGTCATTTCCCGGTCTTTATCAAAAAGTCCAACGAAATCTGCGGACAGTCGTGCGTTATCAGGATGTGAACGGAGAATTTCAGGAACTCGACGGCATTGATTTGACGGCGCGTTGTATTTTGCACGAAACAGACCATTGCGACGGCATCGTTTTTCTTGACCGGATGACTATTTTGAAACGCGAAATGGCTAAACGCAAGATTAGAAAATTACAGAAAACAGGAAAATGGTAGTAGAAAATGAATATCGAAGAAACAAAACTGACCGCCGAAGCTCGTTCGGTCAGCGAATTAAATCACTATCTAAACGACGGTTGGATTTTGATTTTAAGTTACGTCAAACATCAGAGCGATAATCAGCAACCACGTTTTGTCGTCGGTTGGCAACAAGACGGCGCACCTGTTTATCCTGAATTTCTTGACGAATGGGAACGAAATGAAATACGCAAAAATATAAATAGATAAAAAAAATTATGCAAACACAAAGAACATTAGACGAATTTAGAAACGAACCGTTTACCGATTTTTCAAAACCTGAAAATGCGGAAGCGATGCGACAGGCGATTGAAAAAGTGCGAGGTGAACTCGGGCGCGAATATCCGATTTTTATTAACGGCGAAAAGATTATGCTTGATTCAAAATTTGAGAGCATCAATCCTGCCGAAAAATCACAGGTGGTCGGGAAGTTTTCCGAAGGCGATGCGGACGCTGAAAATTTGGTTAACAAAGCGATTGACGCGGCGACGGAAGCCTTTAAGTCTTGGAAAAATGTTCCGGCGGAAGAACGCGCTGAATATCTTTTCAAAGCGGCGCAGATCGTGCGTGAAAGAAAGCAAGAGTTTTCGGCTTGGATGATCTTTGAAGTCGGGAAAACTTGGGCGGAAGCCGACGGCGACACGCAGGAAGCGATTGATTTTCTCGAATTTTACGGGCGCGAAATGATACGTTGGGCGGGTGAACAACCTGTAACAAAACTCGAAGGCGAGGACAATCGGTTTGAATATATTCCGCTCGGAGTCGGCGCAATTATTCCGCCTTGGAATTTTCCGCTGGCGATTATGGCAGGAATGACTTGCGCCGCGATTGTCGCGGGAAATACGGTTGTTTTGAAACCTTCGTCCGATTCGCCGACGATTGCCGCAAAGTTTGTTGAGGTTTTGGAAGAGATCGGTTTGCCGAACGGTGTGGTCAATTTTATAACCGGAAGCGCGGAAACGGGCGAAGCGATGGTTACGCATCCGAAAACGCGGTTTATCTCGTTTACGGGTTCAAAACAGGTAGGTCTGCACATTAACGAACAAGCCGCGAAAACACGCGACGGGCAGATTTGGATAAAGCGCGTCGTGGCGGAAATGGGCGGAAAAGACGCGATTGTTGTTGCCAATGATGCTGATTTGGATTCAGCCGCGTTGGGAACGGTGCAAGCCGCGTTTGGTTTTCAAGGTCAGAAATGCTCGGCGTGTTCGCGTCTGATCGTGGACGAAAAAGTTCACGATGAGCTGATGGAAAAAATTGTCGAACATACGAAAAATTTGAAGATCGGTTTGCCAACCGAAGGTGATACGAATATGGCGGCTGTTATCAACAAAAAATCGTTTGACAACACGCTCTCGTATATTGAAAAAGGAGTTGCTGAAGGCGGAAAAGTTTTGACAGGCGGCAAAGGCGACGACGCAAACGGTTTTTATATTGAACCGACGATCATTGATAATGTCGAGCCGAAATCAACGCTTGAACAAGAAGAGGTTTTCGCACCTGTTTTAGCGGTTATCAAGGCGAAAGATTTTGATCACGCGCTGGAAATCGCCAACGATACGGAATTTGGTTTGACGGGTGCGGTCTACTCAAAGGACGAAGAAAAATTGGAAAAAGCACGGCGCGAATTTCACGTTGGAAATCTTTATCTGAATCGCAAATGCACGGGTGCATTGGTCGGCGTTCATCCTTTCGGCGGCTTTAATATGTCGGGAACCGATTCAAAAGCCGGCGGGCGTGAATATCTATTGCAATTTATGCAAGGGAAGTCGGTTTCAAAAAAGGTATAATCAAGGAAGAAAATTAGAACTAATGAAAAAAATATTGTTTTGCAGCACGTTGATTTTATTGACAATTTCGACACTGTTTGCACAAAAAAATACCAAAACTAAAAATACGGCAAAGCCAAAAACGATTGTTTTTGCCGTGTTAAATGAAGGTCAAACGCTTGAGCCGATTGGTGAAATTGATAAGGGCGAATTGGTTGCAACCGTCAATGGCGGCGATGAAGCGAAGGCATTGACTAAATTTACCGGCACTTATTACAAGCCGAAAACCGTTTATAATTTAATATTTGGCAGCACCGTCAACGGGACTGTAACGATTGTGAGCGCAGATCCCAAAACCGATTGCGGAAAAAATCTGGCGACAATTACAACGAGGTCAATCAAAGCTAAATTAAGCGGTTTCGTGATGAGTTTGGCGACCAATGAAAAAACTTTGAAAACGGCTTCGGGCGTGCGGCGACTGCCGACAGCGGCGGAACGGACGGAAATCGAATCATTGGTTCGTGCCGAATTTGCTAAACAGGGAGTTTCAAAAAATGCCGTTAAAAACCTTCATTATTATAATTTAACGGCGATTGATGTGGATAATGACGGCAAAGCCGAATTGGTTGGTTCTTACTGGGTTGAAAGTTCAGCCAAAGAAAGAAATCTGCTGTTTTTTATCGCGGAAAAAGCCGGTAAAGACAAATATAGTTTTGGTTACATTGATTATGCAAAAGTTACGCCCAAGGAAGTAATGAGCGGTGAATTAAAGGATTTGGATGAACTCGGCGGCGAACTATTGCTTGATTCCCTCGAATATAACGGTGATACGACTGCGGAAATTTTTACAATCAGTAAGGCTTTTGAAGGGAACAATTTCCACGTTTACAGCCGTCTGGAAGGGAAATGGACAAAGGTTTTCGACGGATATAATTATCATTGTGCTTTTTGAGTTTACCGGACTTTCATTCATATTTCGGGAAAACATCGGATAAAGAATGATTTTTCAATCTTTTTTTCGAGTTTGCTGCGGTTGCATAAAGAAATTTCGCACAAACTTTAATTTTATTTGTAAGAAAAACTTAATCACATTTTAATTCTAAATTAACTCCACGCCTCTACTATGGAATTTGTCTAATAAACAATCAACCGAAACACATTTTGAAAAAAAGAAACTTCTTAGGAAAAAATTTCAGTTAGGCGAAGTTTGTTTTGTGCTAAAGATTAGTCAAAAGCACCTCAAAATGTGTTTTAAAAATAAACTTAGAAAATTTCGGAGGGAAAATGAAAGGATTTAATATGCTTGCCAAAGGCTTTTTGGCAGTTCTTATTTTGGGGATAACAATGATGATTTCCGGCACCACGCTTTATGCTCAAACAGCACCGACGGTTCGCATCGTTTTGCCGGAGCGTTTTAGAGTTTTAACCAATCAATTTTTCGATTTACGAGTCGAAGTAGAAAATCATTCGGCAAACTCGCGGATGCGGATTCAAGTAAGCGTCGAAAACGAAAATGGAACGGAAAATTTAAATTTTGCGGGTCCGGTTGAAGATACAACTGATAATGATAACAATCCTAATGCGCCTGACCGTGCTATAACCTATCGGCGCGTTAGTTTTACGACACCGGGCATTAAAACGATCAGAGTTTTGGTTTTTGACGGACGCAATATTTACGGTGTCGGAACACAAGTCAGTGTGCAGAATTTTAATTTGAACGCCAACAATAAAAATATTGTTCTGTTTATCGGTGATGCGATGGGAACGGCTTATCGAGATGCGAGCCGAATTGTCGCGCAAAGCACGGCAAACCGCTTCCGCGAAGGTTGGTTTGATGAATTGCAACAGATGGACAGAATGCCCGTTACGGGAATGAGTATGACGTATTCGCTCGAAAACATCGTGCCTGATTCGGCAAATACCGGCTCAGCCTGGACGACCGGCAACAAAACAATTAACGGCGCGCTTAATGTTTTTCCCGATAATAACGATTTTAAATATAATGCTGCTAACTTGCAGGCGACAAAACAATTTGCGCTTGACAATCCACGCGTCGAAACGCTTTGGCAATATCTCAAACGTCGTTTCGGTTACAAAACCGGAATCGTTACCACGTCCGATGTTGCTGACGCGACACCTGCGGCTGAAGGCGCACATACCATTACGCGCTCATTGCTGAAAGATGTTACCCGTCAATACGTTGACGGAACAATCACACAAGGTAATCAATTTGATGTGATTATAGGCGGCGGATTGGAGCATTTTAACGCTCGCACTGTCGCAAATAGTGGCGACACACGCAATCTCGTTACCGAACTACAAAACTCCGGTTATGCTTATGTGCAAAATCGCACCGAATTAAACGCGGTAAATAATGCAAATCCGCCCGCCAAACTTTTAGGCTTATTTCGCACCGGCAATATGAATGTCGCTTATGACAAACTCGGTTTGGTGCGTCCGCCGGATGAACCCGCGCCGAATTTCAGCGGTTTTACCAATCAACCGTATTTGGACGAAATGACCGATAAGGCAATCGCTTCATTAAACAAAAATGATGCACCGTTCATTTTAATGGTCGAAGGCGCGTCAATTGATAAACAATCTCATCCGAACTATGCCGCCGGACAAATTTGGGACAATATCGAATTTGATAAATCTGTCGGAATCGGACGCACTTTTGCCAATCGAAACGCCCAAAGCCAAGCCAAAAATTTGGTAATCACGACTGCTGACCACGACCAATCAATGTCAATTATCGGCGCGGTTGACACCAATGTTCCGAATGCCGTCCAAAATGTCATTGCAACGCTTATTTATCCGAATGCGAATCGCGGACAGGGCAATGTCGGCACGGAAAATCGCGTCGGTGAAACGTCCGGTTTCCCCGATTATCAAGATGCAAATGGCGACCGTTACCCGGAAAATACCAATCGTTTTAGAATTAAAGTCGGTTATCGCACGGGCGACCATACCGGCTCATCTGTTCCTGTAACCGCCGAAGGAACAGGCGCGCTGTTGTTTTTCGGTTATTACGATCAAACCGACATTTTCTTCAAAATGGCGAAAGTATTGACTTTGAACACGCAAGCATTCGATATGGCTGTGCAGGATAAAATAGCGGCGGACGTGCCTTACTTTACACCTGACACACAACTTCGGGTTGAAGGAAAAGGTGTTACAATGTTGAAAAATGCACCGATGTTTCAACCTCATTTGCTCGATGGTGATGAACACAATCATTGATACAAAGGAAAATTTGAAATTAGGGACGAATAAAATAAATTGCGGTTTGAGTAAATGCTCAAACCGCAATTTGTGTTTTGAAGTAATATTTTGGCGGCTTGTTAATCGAAGTGAATTGTTCAAAAATAATTTGTCGGAGAAATAAAATGAAAACTTTTTATCGGATCAAAATTCCTAAAATAACGGTTTATGTTTGTATGTTTTCTATACTTACCAATGGCTTTTTCAATAGTATATCGGCTCAACCGCAATTTCCCGTTAAACGTGCGGAAACGCCGGGAACTTGGCGGCGTGACGGGCAAGCGGCTATTGAAGCGAGAAAAAGGCAGAAAATTAATAAAAGAAAAGCGAAAAACGTCATACTTTTTATCGGCGACGGAATGGGCGTTACGACTTTGACGGCGGCGCGTATTCTCGAAGGTCAAATACGCGGCGCAAGCGGCGAAGAAAATCGGCTAAGTTTTGAAGAATTTCCATATACGGCATTGTCGAAAACTTACAGCGCAAACCAGCAGACATCGGACTCTGCACCGACGATGAGCGCAATAATCACCGGCATTAAAACCAATGAGGGCGTTTTATCGGTCAACCAGAATGCAGTTCACGGTGATTATAAAACCGTTGCCGGAAATCAGACCAAAACGCTTTTGGAAATGGCTGAGGAAAACGGCAAATCAACCGGCATTGTTACAACGGCGCGATTGACACACGCCACGCCTGCTGCTTGTTACGCGCATACGACAGATAGAGATTGGGAAGCAGACGGCGATATTTCACTTCGTTCAAAAGAGGCTTATGACGCAAAATTTCCCGACATTGCGCGGCAGTTGCTCGAATTTAATTACGGCGACGGCTTGGAAGTTGCACTTGGCGGCGGACGCACGAAATTTTTGCCGGATTCGATGAGCGATCCCGAATATGATAATGCAAAAGGCGAAAGATTAGACGGCAGAAATCTGACGGAAGAATGGAAATCGAAGTATAAAAACTCCGATTATGTTTGGAATAAAGAGCAGTTTGACGCGATTGATGCGAAAAAGACGAAACATCTTTTGGGACTTTTTGAGCCTTCGCATTTGCAGTATGAATATGATCGCCCAAAAGATAAATCAGGCGAACCGTCATTGAGTGAAATGACGGCAAAAGCGATTGATATTTTGTCGAACAACAAAAAAGGCTTCTTTTTAATGGTCGAAGCCGGTAGGATTGACCACGCACATCACAATGGAAACGCCTTTCGCGCTTTGACCGATGCGATTGAACTTTCAAACGCGGTTCGCACGGCGCAAAATAAGGTTAATCTGAATGATACTTTGATAATCGTAACGGCGGATCATTCGCACACTTTTACAATGGGCGGTTATCCGATTCGAGGTAATAATATTTTGGGTTTGACGCAGGAAGTTGACGGCAAAGGAATGCTCGAAGAAAAGCCTCGCACTGACAAAAACGGCAAACCTTACACGACTCTCGGTTACGCCAACGGCAAAGGTTATCGCGGCGGAACGCGCCCCGATTTGACCGCAGAACAGGTTACAAATCCCGACTACAAACAAGAAGCGGCAGTGCCTTTAAATGATGAAACACACGGCGGCGAAGACGTGGCGATTTTTGCCAACGGCGCAGGCGCGTATCTAATTCGCGGCGTGATGGAAGAAAATTGGATTTTTTATGTAATGAAGGATGCGTTAAGATTAAAAATAATTAATTATGAGAAGTGAAATACCGCCAAATCTTGAGTTACAAATTAAAGTGAGCAAAATTTTATCACGCGGGTTTGTATTCTCAATTGTTTGGTTGGCAGGTCTTGGTTCTCTAATTTCTTTTATTTCCGGTTTGCAAGCCAGAAAAATGATAAATCAATCTAAGGGTGAAATAGTGGGTCTAAAAATGGCGTGGTGGTGTATTATTGTTGGGGCATTAGGAATGATAACTTTACCGTTTATGATTATTTATTATCGTTGATTAAATTTTTTTTGGCACTATAAGGCTATGAAAATACGCAAGTTTCAAGTTTGGAAGTATTGATTTGGAATTTGAAAATTATGAGAATTGTTTTTATGGGAACGCCGCTTGCGGCAGTTCCGAGTTTAGAAAATCTTTTGGATGACGGACACGAAGTTGTTGCAGTTTGGACTCAGCCTGACCGTCCGAAAGGGCGTGGAAATAAATTGACGATGCCGCCGGTCAAAGAGTTTGCGTTGGAAAATGATTTGGAAGTTTTTCAACCGACCAAGATAAAAACGGCGGAAAGTCTTGAATTATTCAAATCTCATCAAGCGGATGTTGCCATTGTCGTTGCTTACGGAAGAATTTTACCCGAAACTTATCTTAATGCTTTTCCGAAAGGCGCGATCAATGTGCATTTTTCGCTTTTGCCGAAATATCGCGGTGCCGCGCCGGTCAATTGGGCAATCGTCAACGGCGAAACAAAAACCGGTGTAACGACAATGAATATGGATGCCGGACTCGATACCGGCGATGTCTTACTGCAAAGTGAAACGGCGATTGACGCAGAAGAAAATGCGATTGATCTGATGGCTCGGCTGTCATTTGAAGGTGCAAATTTACTAAGTGAAACTCTGAAAAATCTCGATAAGATCAAACCGCACAAGCAGACTGACTCGGAAGCGAGTTATGCTCCGATGTTGATCAAAGAAGAAGGTCTGATAAATTGGGAATCACGCGCTGCAACCATCAATAATCACATTCGCGGTTTTCAACCTTTTCCGACTTCATACTCAAATTTGCATGGTAAAAAATTAACAATTTGGAAAGCGTGTGAAGTCCAAAGTCTAAAGTCTAAAATCCAAAGTTTCGGACAGATTTTAGAAGCAAAAGGCGATGAATTGATTGTTTCTTGCGGAAATGAAACGGCTTTGAAAATTGTCGGACTTCAACTCGAAGGTAAAAAACGAATGAACGTGCGCGATTTTCTCAATGGCGTTAAAATAAATATCGGGGAAAAATTAGGTTAAAAACCGATGGATGAAAAATATCAAATAATTACCTTTTACGAATTCAAAGAATTAGAAAATCTACGCGAAACGCGGCAAATCTTGAAAAACATTATGACGGAATATATGATTTTCGGGACGATTATTCTGGCAAACGAAGGTTTTAATGCAACGCTTTGCGGTTTTTCGGCAAACATCGGGAATTTTATTAAATCCTTTGAATCTCTCCTTGAAACAAAGGTAAATTGTAAATCTTCATATAATTTAGAGCGTCCGTTTCAAAGGGCAAAAGTTAAAATAAAGGCTGAAATCGTAACACTTAAACAAAAAGTCAACATCGCCGACGGGAACGGCACGCATAAAAAGGCAAGCGATTGGAACGAAATTATCAACGATCCTGATGTGATCATTTTGGACGCGCGTAACAAATATGAATTTGCAACGGGTTCGTTTCGCGGCGCGGTCAATCCGAACATTGATTCATTCAGTCAGTTGCCCGAATTTATTAAGAATAATCTTGATCCGAGAACTCACAAAAAAGTAGCAATGTTCTGCACAGGCGGAATTCGGTGTGAGAAATTTGCACCGTTTATGAAAGATTTGGGTTTTGAAAATGTTTATCAACTCGAAGGCGGAATTTTGCGTTATTTGGAGGAAATTCCTGAAACTGAAAGTCATTGGGAAGGCGAATGTTTTGTTTTTGACGAGCGGGTTACGGTTGATGAAAAATTGCAAAAGGGAAGTGCGCCGGATTTGTCGGTAACATCAAAAAATTTAAAATGAAAATTTCTCCCGCCCGAATCGCTGCATTTCAAATACTTAATAAAGTCGAAACAGAAAAAGCCTTTTCTTCCGCACTACTACCGCTTTACGAAGAAAAATTGGAAACAAAAGATCGCGGACTTTGCCATCATTTGACGCTCGGAGTTTTGCGTAAACAAATCTATCTCGACAAAATAACAGATACTTTTTCAGGTAATAGAAAACTCGATACGGCTATTAGAATTGCGCTGCGTTTAGGAATTTATCAGCTACTGTTCCTTGATAAAATTCCTGATTATTCGGCAATAAACGAAAGCGTTAATCTGGTTCAATTCGCCAAAAAAACTTCGGCAAAGGGTTTTGTAAATGCAATTTTGCGGCGGGTTTTACGCGAAAAAATCGAGTTGAAGTTTGATGATGAAATTGAAAGAATTTCGATTGAAACATCGCATCCGCAATGGCTGATAAAAAATTGGGTTGATCAATTCGGCATTGTTGAAACCGAAAAGCTTGCAATCGCCAACAATAAAACACCGCAAATGGTTTTTCGCCTGACGGCAAAATCCGATGAGCAAACGCTTGAAATTTTGAGAAAACTCGGATTGGAAATTACCGAATCGAAATTTGTGCCAAATGCTTTTCACGTTGCCAAGCCGAATGAGATTCTTCTGGCTTACGCGGATGAAGGAAAAATATATTTTCAAGAAGAATCATCGCAACTTGTCGGCAATTTCGTGAATATGCAGAAAGGTGAAAGGTTTCTCGATGTCTGTGCTGCGCCCGGAAGCAAAACGTCACAGATAAATTTTAATTTTACAGTTGCCGGTGATTTACATTGGCATCGTGTCGAAACTTTGCGGCGAAATTGTCTGAATCAAGGTGCGAAAAATGTGAACATTTTGGCTTACGATGCGTTAAATGCACTGCCGTTTGATAATGAAAGTTTTGATGTAATAATGGTTGATGCGCCGTGTTCGGGAACGGGAACGATTCGTCATAATCCTGAAATCAGATATTTTTTGGCGGAAAAGGATTTTGCCGAATTACCCGTCAAACAACTCGAAATCTTACATAACGCATCAAAGCTCGTGAAATACGGCGGGAGACTTATTTATTCGACTTGTTCGCTTGAAAGGCAGGAAAACGAAGCCGTTTGCGAAAAATTTCTTGACCGGACAACGGGTTTTGAAAAAGTGTTACCGCAACTGCCGGAAAGGTTTATAACCGAAGATGGTTTTGCACGGACTTTTCCCGACCGTGATAATATGGACGGTTTTTTTATTGCCGTGTTCCAAAAAAAGTAATTTTTTGTTAATGTCTTTAAAGATATTATTTGTCAATTTCGGATAAAATTGGATCATCAGGTTTGTTTTTTTAGAATTTTAGAGAATAAAAACATAAAAGAGTGAGTTTTATAAAACAAGGCGCATCAGCGTTAGGAAAATTATTTATTGTCATTACGCTAGCCGCAACTTTTCTGGTTGGATTGGCTGGCGTAGTTTATATGTCATTACAGGGACAGGAATTAAAGGTGCCTGAAATTGTAGGAAAAGATTTAAATGACAGCGAGAAAGAACTTGCCGATCTTGGATTAAGAATCAAAAAGCGAGCCGATAGATTTAGTAATGAAAAGCCCAATACAATTTTAGAACAACTTCCGAAAGCCGGTGATGTTGTAAAGACCGGGCAGATGATCTTAGTCGTTACCAGCAAGATAAATCCTGACGGTGAAGAAGCACCTGCAACAATTAAGAAAAGCACCGACGAGGACGATTCGGAAAAGATCGAGGAATTGATTTCCGACAAACCTAAGAAAAACTCGAATAAAAGCAACACGAATACCAATACCAAGAAAAAAAGTTCGACGACTCGTGATGTGTTGAGCAATAAATCCGATAATTCCAACGGTGATTCAGCCGACAATAGCAATTCAAACAAAAAGGACTCCGAATCAAACAATAATTCAGCCGACAAAGGCAACAAGAACTCATCGGATAAAGGCAACAAAAATAGTTCGACAAGTCCGGCGAATTCTAATAAATCTAATCCTAAAACACCGGCTGAACCGCCGAAACCGGCTAAGACTCCGGTCAACGGGGATGTGCGTCCGCGCAAAACTCTACAACCATAAGTAAAAGCAACTAACAGGACTATTTTTGCAACCAAGTTAGGAAAATAAAATAATTAACCAAAAATAAATGTTTGAAATAGCACCTTCAATTTTATCGGCTGATTTTACGCGATTGGGTGAAGAAATTCGGGCGGTTGAAGATGGCGGCGCAAAAGTTTTGCACGTTGATGTGATGGACGGTCAATTTGTGCCGAACATCACGATTGGACTGCCGGTTGTCAAATCAATCAGAAAAGCGACTACTTTGACGATCGACACGCACTTGATGATTGAAAATCCGGGCAACTATGCCGTAAAATTTGTCGAAGCCGGAGCGAATATGGTCTCAGTTCACGTCGAAGCCGATGTTCACCTGCAAAGAACTTTATGCGCCATTCGTGAAGCCGGAGGGCAATCTGGGATTGCAATAAATCCGGCAACACCGCTTGTTTCGCTGGAAGAAGCATTGCCGTTTGCCGATTTTATTTTATTGATGTCGGTCAATCCGGGTTTTGGCGGTCAAAAATTCATTAGCACTTCGCTCGATAAACTGCGCCGTCTGCGTCGAATTATCAATGACCGCGGGTTGCCCACACGCATCGAAATTGATGGCGGCATCGATGCAAATAATATTGCCGAAATTGTCGAAGCAGGTGCGGAAATTATCGTTTCAGGAACGGGCGTATTCGGAAAAGGAAATCCCTCTGAAGGCGTGAAAGAATTGATCGATGCGGCAACCGTTTGGGTTTAGAAAATTAGGATTTAGGATTAAATATTTCAAATCCACAGTCCGAAATGGGAATGAGGTAAGTATGTTTTTTAAGAAAAATAAAGCAATATTTTTAAGTTTGTTATTGGTTTTGAGTTGTGTCGTAACGAGTTTTGCCCAAAATACCGTTACCCAAAGGCTCGATATTATGCGGCGGAATTTGGATTCAATGCGGCGTTCTTTAGAAAGTGCTTCTTCGGTTTTAAAAGATGAAAGCAAAGAAGAAAAGAAAAAAATTGACAAATCCGCGACTGACACCCCGTTTGCGCGGTTAAAATCACTGGAAAAAGAAGCCTCGACCTTGCAGTCGGAAGTCAATAATCTTAAAGGAAAACTCGACCGCTCTGAAAAATATGAGCAAAGCGAAATCGACCAGCTTGAAGCCACGGTTGCCGAATTTCAAAAGCAAGTTGACAATGCTTTGACTGAAACCGCCGGAGCGCGTGCAAATCCTGAATCATCTGTCGGCAAAACACGCGAAATAAAGAAAAAGAAAAAGTTTCTCGGTATTTTCGGCGGTGGAGACGATGAATACGAGGAATTGATTGGAAGCATTACCCCCGGACGCGACAAAGAACTATTTATTGTCGCTACGCGCGAAGTGCGGAAAAATAATTATGATGTCGGACGACTTCTTTTCCAAACAATTATCACGACTTATCCCGATTCGCCTTATTTGCCGATGGCTAAACTGGCGGTTGCGGATTCCTTTTATTTAGAAGGTTCGACCAGCGCATTAATCCAAGCAGGCGCGGCTTATCAGGATTGGCTGACGTTTTTTCCGACACATCCGCTGGCTGACCGTGTTTTGTTAAAAATTGCCGAATCTCAAATGCGTCAAATCGGTTTGCCGGACCGCGATTCGACTAAAGCTAAAATTGCCGAACAACGCCTGAAAGCTCTGCTTCAACAATATCCGAATTCTATTTTGCGAAAAGAAGCCGAAGCCCGTTTAACGGAAGTTCAGGATAATCTCGGCTTACACAATCTTTATATCGCCAATTATTACTACACGCTTTCGGTTAATCAGAAAAAAGGCGGCTTGAAGGGAGCGCAATCGCGCTATCGTGAGATTTTGGAAAAATATCCTAATTTCAGTTTTATGGATGAGGCGATTTTCAAACTTGCCGTAACCTATCAAATCGAAGAAGAAACAGATCAGGCGGCGCGATATTTTCAGCAGATCGTCCGCGATTTTCCGAATAGCGATTATGTTGCCAAATCAAAAGAACAATTGGAATTGATCGGCGCGAATGTGCCTGAACCGAATCCTGAAAGGACAAAAGTTTTGCCGGCGGAAAAAGTGTCGTTTATGCGAAATTTCAAAAACGAACTTTTCGGTATCTATCCTTTGACGATCGATAAAGACGGTGTTTTGATGACGGATAAATTTGATAAAACAAAGTTTGAACTGATCGACCAGATAATCGAAAATCAAGGCGACATCAATCCGTCACAGATTCCGCAATCGTTGACGACGGTTATTTCCCAGCAGAAACCGCAGCAGAAAATCGAACAGCCGGAAAAGTGAAAATAAAAGGTTTGAGATAATAAAATTGTAGGAAAAATCATTGAGAAATCTCTTTCACTCTTTCTTTGGTAATGATCTTATTAGAGGATTTTGATGAACAATAAAAAAATTATTCTTGTCGTGGTTTGTTTTCTGGTCGGATTTCAGCTTACCCTTGCCCAAAATCCGCCAACACCGAAAACTTCTGAAATTGTTGTGGGAAAGGTCGCGCAGACACAACAAACAACTGAAATTACGCGCGAAAAGCGTGAACAAGCGTATGCTAAATTGCTTGAAGGGCAGCGTTATATCTGGAATATGAGTCGATTACGCTCGCAAGCTGGAGCAGCTACGGGAGCGCGACTTGCCAAACAATCGTTGCAAAAAGCCGTCGAATTAAACCCGACTTTAGCCGAAGCCTACACCGCGCTTGCCGAATTAACTTTGCAAATACCGCCAAATGATTTGGATGAAGCGATACTTTTGGCAAATATAGCGATAAAAATCGATCCCGATAATTTTGGCGGACATCGAATTCTAGCGCGTCTTTTTACTATAAAGAGTCGTCTTAACGGTAATAATTTGGATGCGGATTTTACAGCCAAAGCAATTGGAGAGTGGAAGGAAATTGTGCGGCTCGACCCGAGAAATGCCGAAGGATTTGCTTTTTTGAGTGAATTTTACAGCAAAACAAATAAGCCGACGGAACGCATTCAATCACTGAAAAGATGGTTGGCTTCCGCTTCACCGCTGGAACCGCGTTTTTACAGGACGATATTGGGAGCGCAAGAAGAACTAACTCCTGAAGCCGCTTCGCTTAAACTCGGTGAGGCGTTGATCGAGAGTGGTGAGACAAAAGAAGCGGTAGAAATTTTGAGTCGTGCCGTTGCGGATGACCCGGATAATTTACAGGCTATCGAACTTTTGCGTGAAGCGGTCGATGCGGCAGACAGCAGCGCATCGGCAACAGCTATCCAAGCCTTACAACAAGCCGTGTTTGCAAATTCGGGCAATACTTCTTTAATTATTCTTCTGGCGCAAGTTCAAGCCCGAACGGGAAAAATCGACGATGCGGCAAAGGTTTTGAGTGAAGCAACCGCCAGAATTGCTGACAAAGACAAAACTTCCGCCGCCAATCTGCAAGTTACTTTAGGTGATATTTATTTCGGCGTTAATCGTTTTGACGATGCCATCTCGGTTTATCAAAATGCTTTGGCAGTGCGCGGAATTGCCGCAAATGAATTGGTTTCGGATGCCGACCGCGATTTTGCGATTCGTGTTTATGATAAAATGATAAACACTTTCAAAAAAGCCAACCGTCCGAATGATGCCAAAGCCTTAATCGAGCGCGCGCGCTTAATTTTCGGAAATAAAGATTTATTTGCCGATAAACAAATGATCTGGCTATTGCGCGAAACAGGGAAAAAAAACGAAGCGATACAAGCCGTTCGCGCACTCCGTCAGCAAAACACGGATGATTACGGGTTGCTGAGACTTGAAGCATCAATTTTGACTGAAAACGGAAAGGTGGATGAGGCTGTTTCTCTCATTAAAACTTTAATAGAAAAAAAAACTTCGGACGGTTCAATAAAAAAAACCGGCACGGATGAAAAGGTTAAAAATGGGATTCTGAATATCAGATCGCCGATGTTCGACGATTTTACGAACTATCTTTTTATTTCAAATCTATATAGTCAGGCAAAACGTGGAAAGGAAGCCATCGCAGCGGCAAATCAAGCATTCGAGATCGCGGGCGACGATGAACGCAAACAAATTGCTAAATTAACATTGGCAACCGCTCAACAGGTTGTCGGGGATTTTGTTGCTGCCGAAGCGAATCTGCGTGCACTACTAAAACAATCGCCGAGAAATCCGATTGCGCTCAATAATTTAGGCTACTTTTTGGCAGAGCGAAATGTAAAACTAGACGAAGCCTTACAATTAATTCAACAAGCTCTCAAAATAGATCCGACAAACCCTTCATATCTCGACAGTTTAGGTTGGACTTATTTCAAACTCGGCAAATTCACGGAGGCAGAAAAATATCTTAAAGATGCCCTGCGATACGATATTACTTCGCCTACGATCAACGAGCATCTCGGCGATGTTTATGATCAACAAGGTAAATCCGATCTCGCCAAATCAGCGTGGCAAAAGGCTCTTAATTTGGTTTCCGATGCTGTTGAAACAAATAGGATAAATTCAAAACTGGCTTCCCAAAATGTAAAATAGCTCATCTTCTTATCTCAAATCTGCCTTCATTATAAAAATAGAAACTTTCACAAATCGGCAACCTGCATAAGAAAGTGGAACCAAAGGTCTATTGAATGTTTAAAAAAGTGGGAACTGCAATAAATTTCCGCTTACGGAATCCCCGATAAAATAAATACCAATTCCAAACCTTGACCGATAATGGCAACTTCGCAGTGATGCGAAAGACGCAAAATCGTGAGTCTCGAATTTTCGAGATTGTCTGATTCCCGAAAAGAGGTTTTTCATGAAAATACGTTCATTTTTAAAGACTTTTTACTTTTTACATATTTTAGCTACCGGCATTTTTGCCCAAAGTGAAACAGCTAAATTACTGAGTTTTGAACCGAGTGGAAACGTCGAATTGACTCGTCCCAGAATCTATCAAGCCGGAAAAACCGAAGAAAATTTACCAATCAGTTCAGCCGAAATTCTCAATCTTGAACAGCAGGCTTTCCTACTAATCAATCAAAAAAGAATGGAAATCGGACAAGAGCATTTAACTTGGAATAATGATTGTGCCAAAATCGCCCGACTTCATTCGAGAAATATGGCAAGCTATAAATTTTTTAGTCACACCGGACTTGACGGTTCGATGGTCAATGACCGGGCTGATGAGATCGGTCTCAGTAAATGGCGGGCGATTGGTGAAAACATAGCTTTTAATCTCGGCTATGAAAACCCGCTTGAAAAAGCGATTGACGGTTGGTTGAAATCGACCACTCACCGCGAAAATATACTTAATAATCGATGGAAGGAATCGGCGGTCGGAATAGCCGTTTCTGTGGATGGAGCGTATTATTTTACACAGGTGTTTCTGTTGAGAAAATAAAAACCGGGTATGATTTATGAAAATTTTTCAGAAAACGGCGAAATATCATTTTCTACTAATTCATTATCATTGAAGACAGTTTTTGCATCGGACATTTCGGCTTCTCGGCGTTCAACTATTCTTTTTACAGCCGGTTTGCCGAATTTATAAAAAACGGCTGGCGTAACGATTTGATCGAGTAATGTCGAAGTCAATATTCCGCCGAGCATTACAACTGCCACCGGATGCAATATCTCTTTTCCCGGCTGTCCGGCGGCAATCGCCAATGGAAGTAAGGATAATCCGGCAGTCAAAGCGGTCATTAAAACCGGAACTAATCTTTCCAATGAACCGCGAATAATCATTTCCTCTGAAAAATCTTCGCCTTCTTCACGGATTAAATGCAAATAATGTGAGATCATCATAATACCGTTGCGCGAAGTGATCCCGACAAGTGATATAAATCCTACCAATGTAGCAATCGAAAATACCCCGCCGGATAAAAGCAGTGCGGCAATCGCACCGATCAATGCCAGCGGAATATTTATCATCACTTGTAATGCGCTACGCCAATCTCCGAGGGCTTTGAGCAATATAAAGAAAATGGCGATGAGCGAGAAGACGGTTAGCAATGAAAGCGTTCGGGTAGCTTCCTGTTGTGCCTCGAATTGCCCGCCGTATTCAACAAAATACCCTTCGGGAAGTTGGACTTGAGCCGCTACCCGTTCACGCATATCGCCCACCACAGAACCTAAATCGCGTCCGGCGGTGTTTGCCTGAATGACGATTCTCCTTTGCGTATTTTCGCGCAAAATCTGATTCGGACCGGGCAAATTTTCGATCGTAGCAATGGCTGATACGGGAATTTGCGTGCCGTTGGGGGCATCTATCGTGGCATTTTGCAAGGCATCGAGATTGTTCCTCGCTTCATCCGAAAAGCGCACGACGACATCAAAACGCCTCTGACCTTCGACGGCTTCGGAAACGGTTTTACCGTTTAGTGCTGTTTCCAGAGTATCGGATATTTCACCCGGTTTTAGTCCGTATTGGGCAGCCCTCGTGCGGTCAACATTAAAGCGAACTTGCGGAATCAAAACCTGTTTTTCAATTAATACATCGGTGGCACCCGGAACGGCTTCGATCACGTTACGAATTTCCTCGGCTTTGGAGCGCAGCGTTTGGAGATTGTCGCCAAAAAGTTTGACAGCTATTTGTGCGCGAACACCGGATTGCAGATGGTCGATACGGTGAGAAATAGGTTGCCCGATATTAACTGAAACACCGGGAATTAAAGCCATTTTGTCACGAATGTCGTGCAAAATTGCATCGCGCTCACGCCCTTCCTTTTTCAAATCTACGTCAATTTCCGTATAGTGAACTCCTTCGGCGTGTTCGTCCATCTCGGCACGTCCGGTTCTTCGTCCGGTAGAAATCACTTCCGGCACTTCCAAAAGAAGTTTCTCGGCAATCTGTCCAATGCGGCTGCTTTCAGAAAGGGAAGTTCCGGGTTGTGCCAGTATATTGATGGTCAAAGTTCCCTCATTAAATTCGGGCAAAAAAGATGTTCCGACAAACGGCAAAGTAGAAACGGCAAGTAAAAATAAAATGCCTGCTCCGCCGATGACAAGCCACGGGTGCCGTAAAGTCCGATGCAGTAATTTTTCATCCCATTTCTTCAAAAACCGAACAAAAAATCCATCCGTTTCGGCACGCATCGCCTTCATTTTCGGCAGTAAGTAAGAAGCTAAAACCGGCGTTACGGTCAAACTGACGAATAGCGATGCGATCAGTGCGGTAATATACGCAAGTCCGAGAGGCGCAAGTAATTTTCCTTCAACACCGGAGAGAGCAAACAGCGGAATAAAAACCAGCGCAACTATGATTGTGGCATAAACTATTGACGAGCGGATTTCTAAAGATGCGTGATAGATAACTTTTATTGAAGAAACCGGGTTTTCCAGATGACGATTTTCTCTCAGCCTTCTGAAAATATTCTCGATGTCCACGATCGCGTCATCCACGAGTTCACCGATGGCGACCGCTAAACCGCCCAAAGTCATTGTGTTTATTGAAATATCGAAGGCTTTGAGAATTAGAAATGTAACTACGAAAGAAAGTGGAATCGCTGTTAAGGTGATGAAAGTGGTGCGAAAATTCAACAGGAACAAAAATAAAACGATAATGACTAAAATTGCACCGTCGCGCAGTGCTTCGAGAACATTCGAGATCGAGGTTTCAATAAAAGTTGATTGCCGGAAAAGATTCGTGTTGACTTCGATGTCGTCAGGTAGATTTGCTTGAAGAGTTTTTACTGCTTCGTCAATTTGTTTAGTAAGCTGAAGCGTGGACGCTCCCGGCTGTTTCTGAATCGACATAATAACGGCGGGAGTTCCGTTAGCACCGGCATCGCCGCGCTTGATTTTCGCGCCGAATTCGACATCTGCAACATCGCCAATTTTTATCGGCGTATTATTGCGATAATCGACAACCGTATTTTTCAATTCGTCAACCGAATAAAATCGAGCCAGATTTCTAACCAAATATTCCTGTGATTGTGCGTCAACAAAACCGCCCGTCGTATTGTTGTTTGATTTTTCGAGTGCGGTTACGACATCTTCAATAGTTATGTCGAATTGTTTGAGCCTTTCCGGTGTTACTAAAACCTGATATTGCTTGACACCACCCCCGATATTCGTAACCTGGGCGATACCCTGAATAGTCAAAAGTCGCGGGCGAATAGTCCAATCTGCTAATGTGCGAACATCCAATGGATTGGTTTTGCCTGATTTCGACCTGACTGAAACGAGCATAATCTCTCCCATAATCGAAGAAATGGGTGCAAGATTCGGAGAAATATTGCCCGGAATCTGATCGCGGGCTTGGGCGAGTTTTTCGGCGACGAGTTGGCGGTTGCGATAGACATCCGTTCCCCAATCGAATTCGACATAGATGACGGATAAGCCGATACCGCTTTGAGAACGAACACGGGTAACGCCCGGAACTCCGTTCATCGCAGTTTCAATCGGAAATGATACGAGTGTTTCGACTTCTTCGGGTGCAAGTCCTTCGGCTTCGCTCAAAATCGTAACCGTCGGTTTATTCAAATCGGGCAAAACGTCAATCGGAAGGTTGATGGCGACGTAAGTTCCCCAAACAAGCAGCAATGACGCTGCCGCAAGAACAATTAAGCGATTCTGAAGGGAAAATTTGATGATTCCATTAAGCATCTTTACTGGACGATCACTTTTCCGTTCATCATTCCCATACCGCAGGCAAATGATATATCGCCCGCTTCGGTTGGCGTAAATTCAACTAAAACCGTTTCACCGACCGGCAGTTTTTTAGTGATATTTAATTTCGGAAAACTCAACTCGCCGCCGCAATTTTCGGCATCTTCACGATAAAATGCGAGTTTGACAGCCTTGCCTTTTTCGACCTTGATTTCCGACGGTTCATAACCTTTTTTGTTAACGGTAACTTTAAGCGCATCCGCCGGAATCGAAGCATTACTAGCCATTTTCTTATCATTTTCAGGCACATTCACAATAAAGGGCACGGTAATAACTTTTCCGTTTCTTTGAAATTGCGCCCAGAGTTTATATAAACCGGCACGGGGAAACGCCGTATGCGCCGAAATTTCCGATGCACTCGTTTTAAGCGCGTCGCCGGTTGTTTTGTCGTGACTGTGAGGTTTTGATTCGTCCATCTGCATTCCTTCCATCGAATCGCCTTTCGACATTGGATGAGCGTGGACAAAATCCTTCATATCTTGGCTGATGATGACAAAATGCGCGAGTGCGCCGAGATAATTTTGTAAATCTGTAACGGGTTTTCCACTTTTCGAGTCAAACACCTGAAAATTGAGCATCAATTCGTTACCGGCTTTTATCTCGCCTTCGGGTTTCATCAAGACACGCAGATCATCTACGGTGTTTTCGAGTTTTTGGTCGGGAACAAGAGCAACCGCTGGCTTTTCCTGACCTTTAACCTTGACGCTGAATTGCTCGATAACCTGAGAAGATGCGTTTGGGGTAAAATCGGCATACAGGCGATAGTCTCCGCCGTTCGGAAAAGTGTGTTGAACTTTGAAACTACCGTCAGATTGTTGTTCGGGATGAACATGATAAAATTCAGCCAAAGCGCTTGACACAATAAGTAAATGTATCAGCTTTTCGTGAACTATCTCCAAATCTTTGACCACAACGCCTTGATTATTCTTGATTGTAAAAAAAATCGTCGTCGGAACTCCGGCTTTTACTTCAGATGGTTCCGTCTTGAAATCAACCTGAAAATCCTTCCTGGTGTCGGTCGATTTATTTGTATTCGTTTCAATTGCCGTGTTTGCTTGTTGGACGTTATTGGTTTGCTTGTTTTCACTACAACTCGCCGATAATAAAATGATTGAAATAAGTATTATAAAAAAAACGGATGATATTAATTTTTTCATTAAACTGTTTGGGCTACTAACCCTCCTTAATTTCCCTGAGTCGAGCGAAGTTGATAAACGCCTTCGACCACGACTCTTTCGCCTGCCTTCAAACCTGAACTGATTTCGTAATAATCCGCACCTTCCGCACCTAAAACGACTGCACGTTTTTCAAAAGATTCGCCGCCGTCAAAAACGAATACGAAAGTTTGTCCTTGTTCCGTAACGACTGACTGTTTCGGCACTGCTAAAACCTTCCGATCACCGCTTATGTCAATAGTTATTTCAACAAACATTCCGTCCCGCAGACGGTTAAGCGGATTTTTCATTTCATAAACAACCGGAACGGTGCGCGTGTCGGGATTCACGGTTTGACCGATTGACACCAATCTGCCGTCGCCGTCCGATGTTCCGATTGTATAAACTTCATTGTTCAAAGCCGAATTCGTAAAACTTGCCCGCGTAGATTCACGGACAACGGGCAAATCGCGTTCGAAAACCTGCGCCTCGATCAAAATCATATTCAGGTTGACGATCGATAATATCTCGGTTGCTGCCTCGACCTGCTGACCGCTCGTGGCTTTTATGTCGCTTATTGTTCCTGTAACGGGCGCGGTCAAAGGGAAAGTCCGGCGCGGCTGATTGACACTCGGGTTGCGAAAGATTTTTTCGCCTGATTTAACCTGCTCAATCTGATTATCAAGCAGAGCAACTTGTTTGTCAGCCGCCGTAACTTCCTGTTCGGCTACTTTTAATGCCGTATTTGCTTCCTCAAATCTTTTTTTCGGAACTGCGCCTGATTCTACAAGATTTTCAGTCCGCCGGAAATCCCGTTGTGCCTGAGCCAGCCGGGTTCGGGCTTGTTCGGCGTTGGCACGTTGGGCGGCTTGCTGAGATTGTAACTGTAAAACGGAATTTTTAATTTCCATCTTTTTAACTTCTATTTCGCGCTGTTGAGCTTCGATTTCCAATCGTTGAGATTCCAATTGAGTCTGCCCTGAAACATCTAAAATCTGCTCGACATAGCCGATTTTTTCGCCACGTCCAACGACTGAACCGAGTGTTATTCCTTGAGCCAACACTATTTTTCCGGCAACCGGCGGAACTACCACCGCTTTTGCGTCGGGACGCGCTTTGACTGTTCCGGTTGTCTTTAATCCGGCAGTAACGGTGCGTGTTTCAACCGGTTCGGTTTTAATGCCGAAAAGCAATTGCGATTCCTTCGGGACGGTCAGCGAAGTTTGCAATGAATTGGCAACTTCGGTATTTGTAATATTCGAATTCGTGCCGGGTTTCGGCATATCGGCAAGATTTCGGGTTTGTCGCGGCGGCGCAAAATAGGCAAGTGCAAAAGTTCCCAAAATAAAAATTAAAACAGCGGAAACTAAAACGGGTATTATTTTTTTTGCTCTCAATCCGGGATTTTCATTGTAACCACGCGTTGAATAAATCACTCCGCCGACTGCACCGGTGAGTAATAAAAAGAGCAGTGAAAAGATCAGCCAAAAAGTCCAATTTATCGGGGCGTTGGCGACACTAAGCGGAAAATCGACAGTTACTTTACGTTTGTCGGCGGTTATTGCATTGAGGACGAGTTTGAAGTTTCCCGCATTTGTAAAGGTTTCAGAACTGCGATAAAACCCGTTTTCGATTTTTAGCGGCAAATTGCTTGTTATAGTTTGCCCATCAGCCGTGGTGATGTCCGCCGAAACATTTGCATCCTCAAGCGGCAGAGGTTCGCTGCTGCCAAATCCGCCCTCGACTTTTTCGGCTATACGCACGGCAAACTGTGCCGTTTCACCGGTTCGCACATCGGCGGGAACTCTTTCCAGCCTGATATTAAATTGACCGCTGTCAGTCTGGACGTTCCGTTCCGCCCGGGTGATTGTTACAGCACTTTTTTCGGTTGTCGCTGTGGTTGTGGTTGTTTGCGGTTTATCTTTGCTGTGATCTTCACCTTCGTGCGCGAAAATAGTGAGTAGCGAACTGTGAGCAGTAAGCAGTAAAATCAACAATACAGCTACTTCTCTGATCACCGACCTTGAACTTTGAACTTTGAATTTTGAACTTTTCATCAATGTGAATGAGCCGCACCATAGAGCGTCTGCATCGTCAATGCGTCAACTTTGACGGCTTGCGCGATTGCTTTGGAAGTTGCATCATCAACCCCGTTCGACTTTAGATCAGCACCGATCTGAAACTTGTCATCATGTCCTTTCCCGGCAAACTGTTTTAAAAAATCAGCCGAAACACCCTCACCGCGAACTTCTTTGATGAATGGTGAACCTTCTTTATTCTCATACACGACGACGAATTCCTTGCCATTTGCTTCGATAACGGTTGCTGCACCGATCTGTTTACGCGTTCCTCCATCGTTGGAAAATGCCAGATATGAATGATGATCGGTGTCGGGAATTTTTGCGCCGGAGTCTTTTTCGATATGCGAAATTTGGTCTTGACTCAAATCCTTATGTTGTTTGGTAAAGCTGCTGGCGTTGGGAAAAACGGTTTTGACCGATGCCGGAGTTTCTTCGTCCGATTTCGGTGCGGCATTGTTTAATGTATTCATATTTACAATCGCCGTATTCGTCGGAGCAGGGCTTGTCGAAGTGTTTGTAGGATTTGAACAAGCGGCAGATAAGCCGCATATTACAACCAAAATGATAAATGCCAATGTTTTCTTCATTATTCTCCTAAATTTTTACTGGTCGGAAACATTCGGTTAAACAAATCGAATCAACAATTTATGTTTGTTTGAATCTGTAAGTTTGAGCAAAAAAGACCGACTTTTATTCCTCCGGCTTGATTTCTAATGTTAGTTTTGTTGTTTGTATCTTTTCGTTGTCGAAAAGCGAATTTAACACTGTTTCATTTTCAGCTTGATTCGGGACAATTTCCTTGTTAGGTAAGATAGATGTCGTTTCATCGGCAAAACCGGAAGTTGGCAAAGGCGTGCCGATTGCGGCTTCAAGTATTGCCAGTGCAGCATAATAATCGCGTAAACTGTCATTATATCCGGCAAGATTTTCATTTAACCGGCGTTGTTCATTGACCACATCAAAAACGGAAAATTCGCCTAATCCATACGCGGTTCTAACCGTTCGTAAATTTTCTTCGGCACGGGGCAAAATCTGGGTGGAAAACAAAACCAATTTCTCAGCCGCCGCCCGATATTTTCGGTAACCGATGGCAACTTCATTTTTAATTGAAGATTCCAGAAATTCACGATTGCGCGTTGCCTGTAATTGACCGCTCGAAGCGGAAGCGATCTCACCTTGATTGCGGTTAAAAAAAGGCAATTCCACCGCAACGCCGAAGATCAGGGAATTATCCCGGTTAAGCCCGAAACCGCCGCCAGCCGAGACAGGTAAATCGATAATTCCACTGTTGCGGGAATATTTGACCGAACCTGCGATATTCGGAATTGCCAAAGATTTTGCCAAATCGATCCGCGCCAAACCGAGTTGTTCGGCAATTTTTGCCGCCAGCAAATCATTTCTCTCGCGCAAAGCGATAGCAGTCAGTTCGGCAACATTCAAATCGAGACGAGGCGGACGATCGGTTTGCGGCGCAATTTTTAAGTTATCGATGACAGCCGCACCGGTCAAAGCCTGCAATTCCAAAAGTGAATCTTCAAGTTTGTTTTTGGCTTCGATTGCCTGGACCCGGAGCCTGTCGCTTTCGACCTTGACCATATTCGAATCAAGAGGCGCAACATCACCTTCTTTCAACCGCGAATCAGTTACGCGCACGATTTCTTCATCAGCCGCAATCAATTTTTCCAGCACATCGAGCTGTCTGGCAGCGGCAATAGCCGTCGCATAAGAAGTGCGAATCTCGGCGGCAATTTTTCTTTCTAATGCGGAAACTTCGGCACGTATCTGGGCAATTTCGAGTTCGGCTATTTTAATGCGTTTACTTCGTTTGCCGCCGAGTTCAAAAATCTGTGAAATTCCAACCGAAAAATCACTTTCCGGATCGCCGCCCAACAGTCGTGGAGAGCCGTATTCACCTTCCAAAACCGGATTAGGTCGTAAACCTGCCTGAACGAGATTGCCCTGTGATGATACTAAACGCTGACGTGCCGCTAATAAATCGGCGCGTCGTTCAAAAGCCTGAACAACAAGAATCTCAACCGTCAGACCTTCATTTGTAACGAAAGAAGTCGAGGTCAATTTTACTTTTTTTACAGGAAATGACGGAGTTGGTGTTGACTGCCCGTTGATAATGATTAATAAAGATGAAAACCAAAAGATGCTTAGTAACAGCGTCAAACATCTTTTGGTTTGCTGAAACCCAACACGAAAAATTATGATTTTATTCATATTTTTTTCCTCATTTTACTCTCTACACTGAAACTATTTCCTTTTCGACTTCAGGCGAATGATTATTTCTGACCGATTGGTAACGCTTGATGGCGAAAAACGAAACTGAAATGATTATACTCAATGCAAAAATCGCGGCGATACTTAAAAAAGCGGTGCGTGTCCAATCGTTTTGGACGGCGGAAGTTGCATCGGATTTTTGCGGTTCGACCACGATTGTTCCAAAACTCGCTCTTTCGCTTTTTCCGCCGGCATCGACCTTTATGTTTAATTTCACAGTGCCTTGCGCTACGGGCAGCAGTTCGAGCATCATTATTCCGATTGATTCGGTCGGTTTCGCTAAAACTTCAGCTTCCTGTTTGCCGTCTTTTTCGATAAAAAGACTTATCTTAGCGTTTTCTATGGGCGCATTTGTTTTGTAATTTGTAATAAATAACTGCGCCGAAGTTCGCGTGTCGGGTTCAAACGGCTTATGTCTAAGCGTAACTTCAAATTCGCCGGTATGAACAACCTGCGTTATTATTTTTGTTTCCGGCGAAATACTATGTTTCGGGCTGTCGTCGTGGTCTTCACCACCGTGCGCTGACACTTGCAATGAACTTCCAAGTAATGCGGACAAAACCGATATGAAAATGGTAATTACCAAAATTCCTTGTTTACAGCTTGTAGGAATTACTATCATCTTGAAACGGAACAAAAATAAATTTAGTATTCAAACACCAACTTAAATACTAATGGAAGTTTAGCTTTGAATTTAAGCCGAATCAAGTTGTTAGCGTCTTACTCAACGGGATAATTTACTGAAACTATCTATTTTTCAATCAGTTGCTCATTACCGAAAGCCAAATTCCGCGTTTACCCTCTTCTTTTTTAATATATCCGGTTATCACATTTTCACCGACAAGAGTGGCAACAGGTAATTCTCCCGCCATCATTTCTTTATCTTTGGCATCGGTCATTTTCGATGTTTCGGCATTTTTCAAAAATACTTTTTGGGCATCCGATCCCCAAACTACGCTGTAAGTATTATTGCCGACAGCCAACAGATTCGGTGTGCCGGTCGGCAAGCCTTCGCTGACCAAAACTCTTGGCGCAAAGGTTTTGCCGTTGTCTTTGGATTCGGCTAAATACAATCCCGGAGGTCCGGCTTTGCCCGCCGTGAACCATAAAACCTTGAGGGAATTGTTGTCCGCAACAAGAGTTGCGCCCGAAACCGGGCAGCCTTCGATGTGAAATTGGTCATCGCTGACAATGGTCGCTTTTGAAAAAGTATTTCCTTTGTCGTTTGAAGTAGCAACTGCAATATGCCGCATATCAACCGGCAAAACCTGCCGCCAACCGGCATATAAATTTCCGTCGTCTGCTGCTAAAAGCGATGTTTTACAGCATGGGCAAACTTCGTCAGCAATCTTTTTATTGGCGGAGAATGTTTTGCCGCCGTCGCTTGAAATTGCAAAGAAGACTTCGCGGTTCGGCTCTTTCATATGTTGATGTTTCGGCTTTTCACCATCAGCCGGCGCAGTTGTCGGCGATGGCGGCGGCGGTTCTTTTTTGACGTTTCGGTCATCGAGCCACGCGACATAAACCTTCCCGCTTTTATCAACTGCTAACGAGTGCATTCCGTGTGATACCGCAACTTTATCGTCATTGACTTTGACGGGCGGTGTGAATGAACGTCCTTTATCATTCGAGGTTGAAAGATAAATATCGGTCGGATTACCTTCGTCCGCAGCAACGCGAGCCGTCCAGACGACATAGACCGCGCCGTCTTGTCCGACTGCAACGGACGGCGGATCGCCGCGCCACGCTGTTGCTTGACCGGGCTCTGGATTTACCTGAACTTTTTCGCCGATTTGTTTGCCATTCTTGTCAAAAGGCTGAATTAAAACATTTGCTTCTTTAGTTGCACTGTGTTCAACCCATGCGACAAACACATTACCGCTTGAATCCTTCGCAATTGCCGGTTCTGCCGCATCGACTTCCGGCGCAGAGACACGAATCGTTGGCGGTTGAGTTGTTTTTTCACTCTGCAAAGGTGTTTCCGTTTCCAAATGGTTCATTGAACCGCAACCGAAAGAAGTTATCAGCAGGAAAGTCAACAGGAACACTTTCCCTTGCCATATTTTTTTATACATTTCTACTTCTCCTTACACAATCAAAAAATAATGTCTTCCTATCTAACAAACAATAAGAAGACATTATTACATTTTTTTCTAAAAACTAAACTTCGCACCCAATTGAATTTGGCGCGGATCAAAGGCAGCGGTTGGAGTTCCGAAATTTGCCACCGGGGTTACACCGCTTCCGAAAGTGTTTCTCGGCACCGTGAAATTGGAACTGTTAAAAAGGTTGAAACCTTCCGCTAAAACTTCCAATCCGAAGCGTTCGCTGAATTTGAACCGGCGGCTTAACCGCAGATCGAACGAAGAAAAAGCAAATCCGCGCCCGGTGTTGCGTCCGACACCGATAGGGCGGTCGTTATTGTTCGTATCTCCATTACGATCAGTTCCTAACAAAACATTGAAAGGCAAACTCGAAGCATAAGTGTAGATATAACTCAACTGAAAACCGCCATAAACTTGGTGTAAAAGTGAATCGTCGGTAGCCTGCGGAGTATTTAATGTGCCGCTGATCGTCAAATGATGGCGTTGATCGTTGTCAGAAAGTCCGCGGTCGTCATTTAAGTCGAAGTTGTTTTGCGGCGATGAGAAAAAGAAATTTCCCGCATCGTCAATTGACTTCGATAGCGTGTATGAAACGCGCAAACCGGCATATCTGTTAGCTCGTTTATTAAATGAAACGACTAATCCGTTGTAAAGCGAATTTCCTGAACCTTCACTGCGGGAGATATTACCGAAATTCCGGTCGGGACGGCACAAATTCGGATCGACCGCCGCTACGCAAGTCGGAACATTGACGTTACGCGAACGAATCAAGTGTTGAGTCCGGTTGTAAATATAGCCGACAGAGAAAGAGGAATTGTATGGAAGTTCACGTTCGATCTGGGCATTGGCTTGTTGCGAATAAGCATTTTCAATATTCGGATCGATCCGGGTGATGCTCGGTTTGGTTATTAAAGTTGAAGGTGCGGCGGTTAGTCTATTCGGGAAAACAGGTGCACCCGGCGAAGTTCTTGACAGAATCGCTACGAAATAATTGACACCATCGCGTTGGAGAGCATTGGAAGTTGCGCGTAACGGTAGACGTTCATAGTAAAGTCCGTAACTTGCGCGGAAAACCGTCTTGCGGTCGCCCGGAGCATAGGAAACTCCGACGCGCGGCGCGACATTATTGTTGTCGGTCTGGATCGGGTCAGGCAAATGTTGCCGGTCATAGCGTAAACCGACGTTAAAGGTCAAATCTTTGCGCGCTTTCCATTCGTCCTGCACGAAAATTCCTAAGTTCGGGTTCGATTGAAACTGCGAATCTCTGCCGAATGCCTGTTGATATTGAAAGTAGTTTCCGCTGAGAAAATTCGCCAACGATGTAAAACTGTAAACTCCCTCGAAAGCTCCGGGAAATCTGATGTTTAGACGGTTCAGCAGAAACTCGCCGCCGACTTTCAATGAATGTGCGCCGAAGGTCGTGCTGTAACTGTCGCTAACTTGATAAAGATTTATGTCGCGTTCTAAAGGAGAAAAGGTGGCAATGCCGAAACTTGCGACGTTGGTGATATTGACAGCCGGACCAACCGGGTCATTGGTCGGCGCATCGAGATTACTGCGGCGATATTGAAAGCGGAATTCGTTGATCGCACGCGATGAAACGGTCGTTACATTGTTAAAGTTGAGTGTATGGTCACGGTTAGCCAGATTTGTTCCGCGACTGACCGAATTCAGACCGCCGACGGTGCGCGAATTGATCGCTGAAAGATCATACAGGCTGTATGTCGCCGTAAATTGGTTTCTCGAAGTCAAAGGATGGTCGATTCTCAGAAAATAATTGGTCGTATCCGTCCCGCCCGGAACATTCCCGGTTTCGATTCGCGGTCCTCCAAAACCGATTGCGTCGAGACGGGCATTGATAGTGGCGACATTTGCCTGAGAAATGGTTATGATGCTGACATCATCGCGTTTGGTTTGCTCAAAATTGGTGAATAAAAACGTCCGATTTTTTATGATCGGTCCGCCGACGCTGACACCGTATTGATATTGTTTGAGTTCGTCCTTGACCGTCGCTAAAGGATTTCTGGCATCGAGACTATCATTGCGTAAAAAGCCGTAACCTCTGCCGCGCCAAGTGTTTGTTCCCGATTGCGTCAATATGTTTATGAAGCCTCCCGACGCTCTGCCGAATTCTGCGATGCCGCCGGACGTGATAACCTGAAATTCTCTGACAACATCCTGACTGTAAGACGTTCCGGCAAGGTCAGCCGCGTCGTCATTGGCGGAAGAACCGTCAACGACAAAGCCGTTATTCAGATTTCTCTGTCCGGCGATGGAAATACCCGAACCTTGCACGGCGGAAGTTTCGGCAAAACGCTGCGGAGTTCCCAAATTCGTCCGCGAAACGCCCGGAACAAGCAACGCTAGGTCAATAAAGTTGCGTCCATTGAGCGGCAAATTCTCGACATCGCGCGGAACAATAGTTTCTGAAACCTGCGTTCTGCCGGTTTCGATAATTTGCGTATCGGCGGTTACGTCAACTTGCGCGTTGACTGAGCCGATGCCGAGTTCAAAGTCTATTTCCAAAGCCTGTCCGATGGTTACGAACAGACTTTTAACTGAAGGCGCGAAGCCTGATTTGTCAGCCTTTATTTCATACTTACCGGCAGTCAGATATGGAAAGCGATAACGTCCGTTGGAATCGGTATTGACGGTTTGTGTTTGATTGGTATCGACTTGTGTGGCGGTAACGGTCGTGCCGCTGACGATTGCCCCGTTGTTATCCTGAACAACGCCGCTTAATGTCGCGGCGGTAATGGTTTGCTGGGCAAAAACGCTCTGTGTATTCAGCATTGCCAACATCAAAAAACATAGATTCAAAAATATATTGCGTAGTTTCATTAATTCTTACCTCATTTTCTTAAGTAGATCCTATCGGTTAGGATAATTGTGGATAAAATTAGAGTTATCCTGTCTGAGCAAATTCACGAATACTTAATGTGATTTGAAATCAGCGCGGTAAATCTAGCGAAATTTTAGGATTGTTATTAAGAAAACAAGGTAGGCGGACCGCGCGATGAAATTTGACGCGACCAAATTTGCCGGATGTGATTAAAATTTAGGTGAGTTTCAAAGACAGGTAAAGCAACAAAAGTCGGTGGTCGGGGATTAGTAGCAAAAGAAAATATAATTCCGGTATCGGTTGATTGATTTTGGCGTTGTCTCAGCGAAGAACTGCCTTGTGTGATGAACGCCGTCTCAGGACAGTTATTTTCAAATTCTTTTTGGATTGCCGGGGAATGATGATTATCTTCAAAATCGGACGGCACTTCATCATCCGGTTGCGCGACAAACAAAATATCATTGTAAATTTCATCAGAAACTTGTTCATCCGCCATCTCTTTCATACCTTCCATCGCGTGTTGCGATTCAGACATTGGAGACATTGGAGAACACGATTCTACCGGATTTTCGGTTGCAACTTGACAGCAACTCGTTTGACAGCAAGTAGCCGGCAGTGTCATTGCCCGCAAAGGCGGAATGCTGTTTCCAAACCAAACAAACAAAACCACCGCAGCAAATATACGGGGGATGGTTTGACGACTGCTAAAATTGAATGGTTTACGAATCAAAATATTATTTCGTTAATTCGGATTGTTTTTTGTTTGATGTAGCAAGCGCAATACTCTGACGAGAATTAATTTAGTTTAATACCATCTAAAAGTCAACCAATTTTTAATCCATTAAAATAAAAACGGAAACTTCGATGTTATTTTGAAATACGTTATAAGGCAACATTAGATAAAAAATAACTTACAGCGAAATTTGTTCTATCTATCGGTAGCTGATACAAACAAAACAAAAAGGCGTGAGTTTGTTAAGCACACGCCTTTTTGTTCGATACCGGGTGATCTTTTATTTCCTTAAAGATCACCGTTTACACTACACCATGAAACAACAACGGGGCAGGTTAATTATTTGTTGTCCGGCATTGGCGGAGCCGAATCACTATTTACAACTACCGGCGCAATTTTCGGTGTAGCCGGACGCTCTAAGTTCGGTTTCGGTGGTGGAGGTGTTCCGCATCGTGCCCGGATATTCGCCGCGTGGAACGTGCTTGCCGCTCTGAGCGTGAAATCTACCGGCTGATTCGGATCTATCGGGATAAATGTTACCGTTACCGGCATAATTGTTCCTTGCGTGAATGCCGGTATCATTATCACCGCATTAGATGAGTTGAGAACTGTCAAGGATCGCAGTCCTGTTCCCGCATCAACGTGGTCAACCGTCACCGATCCCGGTCCGCTGACAACGCCGAACGAAACTATTCCACCCGGGAACAGATCGCCTTCGGTGACTGTGGTTGTCGGTGTGCAGACCTGAGCACATCTTGCCCTGATATTCGCCGCGTGGAATGTGCTTGCCGCTCTAAGCGTGAAATCAACTGCCAATCCCGGATTGATTGGTGTAAATGTTACAACCACCGGAGCCTGTGTTCCCGGAGCAAACGGCGGAATATTCACAACTGCATTAGTCGCGCTGACAACCGTCAAGGATTGCAAGCCTGTTCCGGCATTAACGTGATCGACCGTGACCGAACCCGGACCACTCGTCACACCAAAGGACACAACGCCACCGGGGAACAGATCGCCTTCGGTCACAGTTGTCACCGGAGTGCAAACATTACCCGGAGTTGGTGTCGGTGTTGG
>JANMAA010000164.1:0-10268 GCA_031359215.1 Acidobacteriota bacterium
AATTTCGCATCGGCAAGCGGATTGAACATCCATTCAAAATGATTCTGCCGCGCAAACCAGGTGAAAACGAAAATAATGAAAAGCGGAATTATCAAAGCGGCTTTTGCATACCAACGCTTTGAATTTTTCCAAATAAAACCGGCTAAACCGCTTGCCGCAAGCGCAAAAACAATCGTCAAAATAGGCGACCAACTTTTCAGTAAAAAAGAAATTTGCACAGCCTTTTCGCTTTGTGGTGCAAACGGCTGAATCAGCCAAACGGGAATTGCGGTAATAATGAATAACGAAAATGCCAACACCGGCAAAAAAAGCCCCGCTGCTATTAAATTGATTTTCTTTGACATAACTTTATTTATTTTACACTGTGTTTTCTTCAGGTCTATGCGTTTCTGAATTATTTTTTAATGCGAAATGCTGAAATAAAAGACACGCAGAAAAACTAATTTACAGAGTATTTATTTTCATTGGCGATTTACCATTTAACATTTAACATTTAACATTAGCACTATGGCAAAAAAAGGTTCTATTTTAGTTTGCGACGACGAAGAGATAATGCGCGATGTGCTGGAAACGATTTTGACCGGCGCGGGTTATAAGGTTGATTTAGCGAAAACAGGCGAAGAAGCTCTCGAAATATACGCAGAAAAGCATTACGACGTAGTTTTGATGGACGTTTCGATGCCCGGTGTGGGCGGATTAACTGCCCTTCAGCAAATTATCAAACTCGATGGTGAATCGGTTGTTTTGATGATTACGGCTTACGCGACTTTTGATACGGCGATTTCTGCCTGGGAAAAAGGCGCAACGGGCATCATTCGCAAACCTTTTCAAAACGACCAATTGCTGGCGATTATCGCTAAAGGTATAAAAACCCGTCGTAAGGAAGAAGAGCGTGTAACTCTGCGGCAAGCGATGACGCGCTCGGTCAAGCGTGATGCAATCATCGGGCGTTCCGAAAAAATGGAGAGCGTTTTTCGGATGGTTGACCGCGTTGCTCCGGCGCGTTCGACGGTTTTAATCACGGGCGAATCAGGCACCGGAAAAGAATTGCTGGCAAAATCAATTCATCAATCGAGTCCGCGTGCCGATATGCCGTTTGTCGTGGTTAATTGCTCGAATATTCCTTCGGATTTGTTGGAAAGTGAACTTTTCGGACATACGAAGGGCGCATTTACCGGAGCGGTTGCCTCCAAAAAAGGACTTTTTGAAGTAGCTGACGGCGGTTCGATTTTTCTCGATGAAATTGGCGATCTGCGCCCCGAAACGCAAGTTCGTCTGTTGCGTGTTATTCAAGAGCGCGAATTTACGCCGATTGGCGATACGACTTTGACAAAAGTCGATGTTCGAATTATCGCCGCGACCAATGTTGATTTGCCTGAAGCCGTTCGCAGCGGAATGTTCCGCGAAGATTTGTATTATCGCCTGTCGGTCGTGCCGATTGAACTTCCTCCGCTTCGGATGCGCCGCGAAGATATTTTGTCGCTTGCCCAACATTTTATCGGTAAATATAACGAGGAAAATGGGCGCACAATTTCCGAACATCTTTCGCCGGAAGTGCTTTCATTGCTTGAAAATTATTATTATCCGGGCAATGTCCGCGAACTCGAAAACATAATCGAGCGTGCCGTTGTTATTGCTCCGACCGATGAGATCACGGTTGAATGTTTGCGCCCCGAAGTCAGTAACCCCGAGCTTGCTCAAAAGATGATAATGGACAGCGAAGGCAGTTCCGACGAAATAGACATCGCCCGCGGCATAAATTTCTACGATGAAGTCCGTCGTTTTGAAACCGATCTAATCCGTCGCGCACTTGACCAAACCGCCGGACATCAATCCCGCGCCGCCCGACTGTTGGGTTTGAACGCAACAACTCTTAACTCAAAGATCAAGAGTTATAACATCTTGCTGCGCGATTAAATTTAATCGGGAATATAAGCGGAAAGTTGGTCGGCAGTTTGGGCAGCTAAATCATTGGCGGCTTGTGTTGCTTCGGTTTCAGAATTTCCCACGCTTGTCATCACCCGCACCATTGCGCCATCGGAACGCCGCCGTATAATGCTGTCCCAAACCGTGTAAATTTTGTCATTATATTCGCTCGCTATATTGCGTCCGCGACCTTGATACCAATAGATTAAAACTTCATTATAACTGCCGTTCTCAATGATAAAGCGATTGGCTGTAAAAATTTTCCCCGACGGCGTTGTGATCTCGATAAGTTCCGGCTGTTTCATCACCCAACCCGCGCCCGGAAGACAGTTTTGCGGACTGTGATAAGTCGCGCCCGAGCGTTGCGAAGCGTAATAACCGACATAAAGATTTGCCAGCCGACCATTGGGCAAAACGTATTCGCGCATCGTGTAATCGGTTGTCCGAAGAACGCTTTCAGTCTGTGCGTCAAAGCGAATTTCATTACCTTTTTGTTTCCATTCACCGAGTTTTGCGGAAAATTCCGTCAATGGTTTTCGCTCGATTTCCGCTTCGCCGCGTTGCTGAAACCAATTGATAAAAATGCCGCTTATGACTAAAAATGCCACCAGTAAATAAAGTGAACTCTTGATGTTTAGACTTTGGACTTTGGACTTTGGACTTTGGACTTTGGACTTTGGACTTTGGACTTTGGACTTTGGACTTTGGACTTTGGACTCTAGATTGTTCGGCTGAAACTTTTTCAATATAAAATTAAGTCCGATCAACAAGCCAAGCGCAACCACATAAACCAACCAACCCGAAACTTCGTGAATAAAACTTTCGGTCGCCTGTTTGCCATAATAAAAAGTCAGCACTCCGGTCGCCGTAACCCGCGCCGCATTGGTAAAGACCGCAATCGGAATCGCGGAGAGCATCAAAATAAAAGTTCTCCAAAGATCAGCATTTCTAAAAAACGACAGCCAGCCGTTTTCGATAAACTCGCGTTTTGCCCTTGTAAAATATCCCAAGATCAGCGCAAGCGTTATCAGCGTCATTAAAGAACGAATTCCGCTGCACGCTTCGACGACTTCAAGCGCGATGATCTGGGTTGCGCCGCGCGGCAGAATTTCGATAACATTTCCCTTTCTGACCGAAGCTACCTCGAAAAGTCTGATGCCCCAAACGGCGAGTTGCGAAGCCCAAATCTGAAGCGGAAACGCAATTTTGTTAAAAATAATCTGCGGAACCGGAATTGCTAAAAGCAGCAGAGCGAAAGGCACAACGAGAAATTTCAGGATTTTCGCGCCGAAGAAATAAATTACAATCCCGACCAGCATTAGAAGTAAAGAAATTCTCTGGGTAAAAAGTTCAGCCCCCAGAGTTCCGCCCAAAAGTTGAACAAGCGCAACTAAAATCACACTTCCGCCAAACCAAACCAGAGGTTTTTCCCGCACCGTTTTTAGTCTGTCAAATTCCAGCCAAATAACGTAACCGATAACGAACGGCACTAATAAACCGTGTGAATAATTATCGTCGGTCCACCAATCAATTGCGAGTTTTGCCAAAACCTGTGCGTAGAGAAATACTAAAGCCGCGACAATTAAAGCCGCTCGCCAAAGTTTGTCTAAATTGAATTTGGGCAATATCATCGAATACAAGAGCAGAAACGCAGAATAAAGCGGCATTTCCACGCTGCGTCAAATTATAACAGATTAAGCATTGGCACAAATCCAATTTTGGACTGTTTGAAAAACGGAGATATAAAATAATGAAATTACTTGTTCGGGCGGCGGAAGAAAGAGATATAACGGCAATTACAGTTTTGATCCGGGAATTTGCCGAATTTGAAAAACTTACGGAATACTGTGACGTTACTGAAAATGATTTACGCGAAGTGATTTTCGGTAAAAAAGGTTTTGTGCAAGCGTTAGTTGCTTTATCTGACGGCAGATATGTCGGCTACGCGCTTTTTTATCCGATTTTCAAAAGTTTTCGCGGTGAACGCAGTATTTTTCTCGAAGACCTTTATGTTACGCCTGATTTGCGCGGCAACGGTTTGGGGATTGTAATGCTTCGGGAAGTTGCTAAATATGCGAAAGAAGAAGGTTTTGTGCGAATGGATTGGCAAGCATTAAAGTGGAACGCGTCCGCAATTAAGTTTTATGAATCACTCGGCGCAGAATCCGATGACGAGAATTTTGATTTCCGTCTGCGCGGACAAGCATTTGCAGAATTGGCAGGCTAAATTTCACCGGCTTGAAAGTTTCTTCTAAAAATTTGTCACAAATCGATTGCGGATGGTGTTTCTCTAATGTAATTCAAACAAAGTTTCATTTGAGGAGATATTTATGTCGAAAAATATTCAAAGTTTAATAAGTTCAATTTCAGCCTTAGCTTTTATTATCATCGCTATCGGTTCTTACGTTATCGTCGCACAAACAGCCGTAACAGGAGATTGGAAAGCGGAATATAAAGCTGAAAAAGCCGGAAAAATCTATCTGTCGCTTGAACGCCGGAGCGAAAAAGGCAACAACCAAATGAGTTCAAATTACGCATTGAGCGATTTGCAGGGTTTGACGGACGCGCAGCTTTCTGCGTCGGACACGCCGGTCAAATTTAGTTTGGTGCGCGAAGCCGGGACGATCGATTGCGAAGGCAGATTCAATAACGGCAGAGGCGCGGGAACTTTTGTTTTCAAGGGAAATCAAAGTTTTGTTGACGCGATGAAAACACGCGGATTCGATTTCGATAAAAATACTGCAAAAGGAAATCGTGAGCCGGAAGACAGACTTTTCGCCGCCGCGACTTTGAATGTTACGACTGCGCTTGCCGACGATTTGCTTTCGGCGAACTTTGGCAAACTTGACGTTGAGGACCTTTTCAAAGCGGCGATTTTCAAAGTTGATTCAAAATTTATGCGTGAAATGAAAAACAGCGGTTTTCAAAATCTGACATTTGAAGATCTGGTAAAAGCGCGAATTTTCAAAATAGATGCCGATTTTGCCAAACAAGTCGCGGCGATGGGTTTCGATAAAGAACCGTTTGAAAGTCTCGTCAAAATGCGCATCTTCAAAGTTACGCCCGAATTTATCGCCGAAGTCCGCAGCGAAGGTTTGCCTAATCTCGATATTGAAGATTTGGTCAAAATGCGAATTTTCAAAATTGATAGCGAATTCATCCGCCAAGCACACGCCGACGGCGTTCCGCTCGAAGTCGAAAAGCTCGTTCAAAAACGCATCGGCGTTTGGAACAAAGAAGATTAAAAATCCCCCGATTATAAATTTCGCGTTCTAGATTATTGATTAAAACAATAGTGTTATTTTGGAATGTTAATTTATAGTTGAAGACGCGAAATTTATAATAAACAAAAGGAGGAAGAAAGTTCTTTCTCCTTTTGCTGTTTATAAACCTTCAAAACAAATATGCTCAAAATTCTTACTCGAATTGTTTCTTAAACTCTTCAAAAGTTTGGCGGAAAGCATCAAATTCAGTTCGCAGGGATTCCAGTTCCTGTTCGAGTTTCGTGACGCGTTCGTTATCAAAATGTTTACCGGAAACCGCGTTTTCCTTTGCGTAGGCGGAAACATCAACTTCGCCGCATAACAGGTGAGCAAAACGCGCTTCTTTTTGTCCCGGCAGACGTTCCAATTTCACGATCAGCGGGTCTTCGCGTCTTTCAAGCGCGTCAAGGGTTTCTTGAACGTCGCCGAGACCGTCAAATTGATAAAGGCGACTCGTGCGTTCGCGTAATTCGCCGATAGTTTGCGCTCCGCGAAGCATTAGAACGCACAAAACAGCGGTTTCCGACGGTTCAAGTTCTAAAACGTCCGGCAGAATGTGTTTATATTTCGGCACGCGGCTCGTGCTTCCGTAAAAAACATAAACGATATTTTTCTCGCGCAGATTTTCTAACGCCTTCGTGACGGTCTCATCGTCAAACGCAACGACGGGTTCACGGTTGCTTTTCTGATTACAGGCGGCAACCAGCGAATTTAGCGTCAGCGGGTAATATTCGGGCGTGGTCAATTGTTTTTCGATCAATGCTCCGACCACACGCGCTTCGACTTCGGTTAATTTTTCCGTCATAACTGATTTGATAGCATAATACATTTCAGGCTTTCTGTGCGAGTGCTTTACAATTAAAGTTGTGAACATTTTAGTGGCGCGTCACCCAAAAGAAATCGAATTTGCTTACGAAAAACTTGCCGCTTCGACAGAAATCGGCTGTGATACGGAAACTTCGTCGCTGTCGGCGCGAAACGGCAAAATTTATAGTGTCCAATTTTCTGACGGTGATCTCAATGTTTTAGTTCCGGTTTCGGAAGGCGTTGCATTAGGAAAACTCGCCACGATTTTGGAAAACCGCGACGTTGTGAAAATCTTTCATAACGCGAAATTCGATTTGGAATTTCTGCAAGCCGGCGGTTATCAGACAAATAATGTCTATTGTTCGATGATTGCTGAAAAGATTTTGACCAAAGGCGCGGGACAATCCGTTTCACTCGCCGAAACGCTTTACCGCTATTTCGCGGTAGATTTGGACAAATCACAACGCGCCAACTTTAACCGGAACTGGAACGGCATTTTGACGGATGAATTAGTTCACTACGCGCTTTCGGACGTTGTTTACCTGCCTCGATTGATGCGCGAACAAACGGATTGGCTTGGGCGTTTGGGTTTGCAAGTAGATTTTGAAAGACAGCTAGAAAAAATTGTTCGACAAACCGCAACTTGATTTTTGTTATTCGAAATTTTCGGAAATCAGTTCAAGCGAACGATTTTGGCGATATGAAATATTAAAATGTCCATCGTCAAATTCTTCGTGAATGTGCGGAATATCAAAATCTTTTAGTCTTTTACACAAAATTCTTGCGCCTAAGTCCAGATAAAACTCATCACGAGTTCCCGCGTCAATGTATAAAAGTTTTAGCGATTTCAAGTTTTCCACAGACTTTTCCACAAGCCGCACCGGATCGTGTTCGAGCCATTTTGCCCAAATATCTTCGCGCAATTCGCCTGTTTCCAAATCGAACGGCAAATCAAAATCCGTGCCGTTCGGCGAATAACAAGAACTCATTCCGATAATGTTCAAGCCTGAAAAATCGTCTTTTGCTTTCTTTGCGTCTTCATTCCAAAACTTTTCGACTAATTTGTTCGGATCGCCTTTAATGGCGCGAAAAGCCTTTGGAATATCGGACAAATAACAATGCTCGAAATAAGCGTCGCCGCTCGTCGAACACGCCAAACCGAAAATGTCTGAATGCCGCATCGCCATTACAAGTGCGCCGTAACCGCCCGAAGATTTGCCCATCACAGCGCGTGAGTTTTTATCACGAATCGTGCGGAACTTGTCGTCCACAAAAGGGACGATTTCTTTCGTCAAATAATCTTCATAATCGCCTGTCGCCGTCGAATTTATATATTGCGAACCGCCGTATTTGGTAAAACAATCAGGCATTACGGCAATCATCGGTTTAATTGCGCCGTCGTTTATCAATTTATCCATTCGCTCGCCGAAATTCGGCGTGAACGCGCTGTCATTCAGCATCATTTTTCCGCGTCCGGTAAAGCCTGTCAGAACATAAACTGCCGGATAAGACTTGTCTTCGTCGTAACCGGGCGGCAGATAAACGATCACGTCGCGGATAAATTTATCGCCGGGCGGATTGTTTTCGAGGACTTTGCTGCGATGCTGTAAAGTTACGACAGTTCCTTGCGTTTGAATGTTGGTAGTCATAACATTGGATTTTATGATGAAAGAGGTAAATTACAAATTTTAGATTTGAGTTTTTAAATCCAAAATCCAAAATCTAAAATCCAAAATCGAATATGGCTGGCGATTTGATAAATGTTAATCCGAACGCGCTGAATTCAACTATCGAATTTCTGACGGCGATGATTACGCCGGCGTTGTTGATTTCGGCGACGGGTTCGCTCGTGCTTTCGACTTCGACGCGGCTTGGACGCGTGGTTGACCGCGTGCGCGAATTGGAAAAACGCCTGAGCGAATTGATTATGACCGAAGACAAAGACAGCATTCCGCTTTACGGCAAACGGCTCGAAGTTATCGTTCATTTGCTCGATAAGGTTACGAGCCGGGCGCGGATTCTGCAACGGGCGATGAGTGCGTTTTATTACGGGTTAGGCATTTTTATTCTGACTAGTTTGACGATTGCCGTCGTCGGAATCTTTGGTGTTTATCGTTGGCTTCCGATTCCGGTCGGGATTATCGGGATCACATTTTTATTTTACGGAAGTATGCTGATGTTGCGCGAAACGAGAATGGCAACGGCGACAATTCGCGCCGAAATGGATTTTACGTGGAGTTTGGCAAAAACCGTTGCGCCGCCCGAAATTATCAGCAAATATACGATGAGCGCGGAGGGTGATTTGGAAAGAACCGATGGAACTTAAAAGTAATACCCATTTCCAGTTAGACATTATGCCATAAAGAGTCCAACAAATTTCAGTTGGTTGATTGTCCAGGCATTCGACAAAGTGTGTTCCTTGTTTATTGTAATTTCTATTACACACTTTCCGGCTGGAAAACGTATAAAAAGTTTTTTAATGAGGAATATTTACGAACCGAAATTTTTAGAACTGTATAGGACGGGCGAACTTGAAAATCGTGTTTTGCGGCTAGAAAAACTGCTCGAATCCTGCACTGTTTGCCCGAAAGACTGCGGCAATAATCGCCTGAATGACGAGATTGCCGCGTGTTATTCGGGCGCGTTGCCGATTGTTTCGAGTTACACGGCGCATTTTGGCGAGGAACCTGTTTTGTCGGGAACGAACGGCGCGGGAAATATCTTTTTCGGCAACTGCAATCTGCGCTGTGTTTATTGCCAGAATTACCAAATCTCGCAGACCTGGAAAACGCAGCAAAAGAACGAAATTTCGCACGAAAGATTGGCGGAAATGATGCTCGAATTGCAGGGACGCGGCTGTCATAACATCGGTTTCGTTTCGCCGACGCATTTTGCGCCGCAGATGGCTCGCGCAATTTTAATCGCGGCGGAAAAAGGTTTGAATTTGCCGATTGTTTACAACACGAACGCTTACGATTCGGTCGAAGTCTTGCGATTGCTCGACGGAATTGTGGACGTTTATCTGCCCGATTTGAAATACGCCGACAACGAAGCCGGTTATCAGTTTTCAAAAATTCGCGGTTACAAAGATTTTTCCCGTGCCGCCATCAAAGAAATGTTTCGTCAAACCGGCGCGGAATTATTTTACGGCGCGGACAATTTGCTCAAACGCGGCTTGGTCATTCGCCTGCTCGTGTTGCCGAACGATCTCGCCTGAATAGAAGAAAACCTGCGCTGGATTTTCAGCGAACTTTCGCCCAAAGTCGCCGTTTCGCTGATGGCGCAATACTACGCGACCAACAAAGCCGCAACCGATGACCGCTACATCTTACTCTCGCGCCGAATCTCGGAAAGAGAATGGTTTTCGGCAATCGAAATTTTAGAAGATTTGGGAATGGAGGAAGGCTTTATGCAGGAATACGAATCCGCATCCCACTATTATCGCCCTGATTTTACGGATAAAGATAAACCTTTTAAAGATATTCGTGATTTTCAATAGTTTTAGGAATAAACTATAAATTTTGTTGTCTAAGTTCTAACGAGGCATAAGATGAAAAAAAACATTCGATATTTCTTGTTGCTAAATCTTTTAGCCTTTATTTTAGCAATAGTTATTTATGCAGTTGGTTACGAATATGATAAAGCACATAAAATTTATTTGGAGGCATATTACTTTAGCTATGATGCGGCAATAATAGTTTATGGAAAGCGTTGGGAAAGAGTTTCGACTATACTTCTTTTGTTTTGTGGTCTGATAGATATTGTAACTATGTTTATTTGGTATAGAAACAGACAAAAGGAAGACAAAGATATTTTGATTTTTACTAAAGAAAAATTATGAAAACAGGGGAAAAAGCACCGGATTTTACATTGAAGGATTTGAATGGCGAGAGTTGGAGTTTGTCCGACTACAAAGGCAAAATTGTTGTTTTGCTGTTTTATCCGGGCGATGATACGCCGGTCTGCACGAAGCAGCTTTGTTCGGTGCGCGATAATTGGGCGGATTATCAGGCGACGGGCGCAGAGGTCGTCGGGATTTCGACGGACTCGGAAAAATCGCACAAATCTTTTGCCGATAAATATAATCTGACGCTGAAATTATTGTCGGACGAACGCGGCGCAGTCACCGAAAAATACGCGATGAAATCGTGGCTGCCCGGACGTTCGGCGCGCGGCGTGGTCGTGATTGATAGAAACGGCGATGTCGCGTATCACAAAGTTCAGAGTTTGAGCGTTTTCAAACCGAGCGACGCAGAGGTTTTGGACGCGATT
>JANMAA010000186.1:0-3194 GCA_031359215.1 Acidobacteriota bacterium
TGCTTGGCTTGGATAAAACAATCGGTTCGCTGACCGTCGGAAAATACGCCGACATCGTTGCGGTTTCGGGCGATCCTTTGAAAGACATCAAACGAATGGAGAAAACTGTTTTCGTGATGAAAAATGGGACGATTTATAAAAATGAGAAATGATTAAACCTTTCCAAAAAACGCATCCGACAATTCACGAAACGGTATTTATCGCGGAAAGCGCGATTATCATCGGCGATGTTGAAATCGGTGAACAAACGAGCGTCTGGTATGGTTCGATATTGCGCGGCGATGTCAATTACATTCGCATCGGAAATCGCACGAATATTCAAGATGGAAGCGTCATTCACGTTTCATCAAAAACACATCCGACGATTCTCGAAGACGAGATCACGGTCGGGCATCGCGTAACTTTGCACGGCTGTTATATTGAAAGGGGTTGCTTAATCGGCATCGGGGCGATTATATTAGATGGAGTTCGTATTGGAGAAAAATCTCTGGTTGCGGCGGGAAGTTTGCTGACACCAAATACTATAATTCCGCCGCATTCGCTGGTAATCGGGTCTCCGGCGAAAGTAAAACGCGAACTTACTGGTGAAGAGATAACAAATCTGGAAAAATTTTGGCGCAATTATGTTGCGCTGAGCCGGATTTATAAGACTGTTCATCAATAAAATTTTCGTAATCAAGGGGGAACAAGGGTAATGTTTAATAGATCAAAACACATTTGGAGCGTGTTTTTTATTTTAAATGCCGCGTATGTAGTTTCGGCACAGGCAACGGAAAAAAAGAATATACCGGCAACTGCGCCTAATGAAATAAGCTTAAAAGATTTTAAGACAAAAGATTATTCGGCAAAACAAAGTTTTGATTTTGACGCTAAAAATAGGAAAGCGTTGATTTTCCAAAAATCGGAAGAGAACAAAAACGGGCAGGAAACCGTTGAACCCGACCATTATCAACTCAGGCGCGGCGAAAAAGAACTGAATATCGAATTCGGGTATTCACCGTTTCAGCCGACATTTTTAAGCGGCGAGAAAGAATATGACACTTCGGGCAGAAGCTTCGGGATGGTAAACCTGCGCTGGGGACGAGTCATCGGCACACCGAAAAGAGTAACTTACGAATATCAACTGGAAGTCACGCCGGTTGCACTTGCCTTAAAAAACGAAGTTGCAAATCCGGCTTACCGCGACGCGCAATCTACACCGAATGTGCCGCCGACGATTCGTAAAACAACTTACGGCTTTGCCATTTCGCCTGCCGGATTTCGCTTTTTTTTTCTGCCGAAAAAACGTCTGAAACCATACATTTCCGCTCACGCCGGTTTTATTATTTTTAACAATGACATACCTCTTCCCGATGCTTCCGCCTTTAATTTCGCCGGTGATTTTGGCGGCGGTTTGCAGTATCAAATCAAGCGCAACAAGGCGGTTACGTTCGGCTACAAATATTTTCATATCTCGAATATCAGTCTCGGCGAAACAAATCCGGGCTACAACGCCAATGTTTTCTACATCGGCTATTCGTTTTTCTACAAATAAGTCGGGTAAAATGGATAATGGATAACGGATAGTGGATAATAAAAGAAATTTTCCATTTTCCGTTATCCATTATCCATTTTTAAGATATGAGTAAAACAAATCCGGCGCGTGGAATGCGTGATTTTCTGCCCGCCGACGTTCGCAAACGCAATTACGTCATCAACATCATCAAGGAAGTTTACGAAAGCTACGGCTTTGAACCGCTTGAAACGCCGTCGGTCGAACACCTCGAAACTTTGACCGGAAAATACGGCGAAGAGGGCAATCAACTAATCTTCAAAATCCTCAAACGCGGCGAAAAATTGCAGGAAGAATTAAGCGAAGGAAAGATTAAAAACGAAAACGAATTGTCCGATCTCGCTCTGCGCTACGATTTAACCGTCCCGCTCGCCCGCGTCGTCGCCAACCACAAAAACGACTTGCCGAAATTCTTCAAACGCTACCAAATCCAACCCGTCTGGCGCGCCGACCGACCGGCACGCGGCAGATTCCGCGAATTTTACCAGTGCGACGTTGACGCAATCGGCTCAAATTCGATGATTGTTGAAGCCGAACTCTGTGCGGCGGTAAGTGAGATTTTGGAAAGATTGGGGTTTGATGATTTTATTGTTTGGATAAATAATAGAAAATTTTTAACGGGAATGTTAGAAGGTTCAAATTTTCGAGAAGATGAAATAAATTATGTTCTTGTTATTTTAGATAAGTTGGAGAAGATAGGAAAAAAAGGTGTTTTAAAAGAACTCGAACTTAAAGGAGTTTCTAAAAATCAAAGAGAAGAAATTATTGAATTTATCGAAACTATTGAATTCAGTCATAAAGAGTTTGAAAGAATAAAGAGTGAACTTCCAAAGGAGTACAAAAATCAATCAGACTTTGAAAAAAGTGAGAGTCATGTTTTCAATTCTGTAATCATTAAACTGCTAAAAGACCCAACGGTCAAAGTTAATGAAACAGGAATTGAAGGATTGAAGGAGATAGAAGATGTTATTCAGGCAACAAATAATTTGGGGCTTACAAAAATGAGAGTTAATCCGGCTTTGGCTCGGGGCTTATCATATTACACAGGCGCAATTTTTGAAGTTGTTTTAACAAATGGCGATTTTTCTGGAAGCATCGCGGGTGGCGGGCGTTATGATGGGTTGATCGGGATGTTCGGCAAGGAACAGATTCCGGCGTGCGGTTTTTCCCTCGGACTCGAACGCATTCTCGTCGTGATGGAAGAACGCGGAATGTTTCCGAAAGAATTGTCAGACGCTTCGGCTGACGTGATGGTGACAGTCTGGAACGCCGAATCAATCGGTGAATCGCTCAAACTCGCGGCGGAACTCAGAAAACAACGTCTGCGCGTCCTCGTCTATCCCGAAGCCGACAAACTCGGCAAACAATTCAAATACGCCGATTCGATAAAAATCCCGTTCGTCTGCGTTCTCGGCGACACCGAATTAGCCGAAAACAAAGTTACACTCAAAAATCTGCAAACGGGCGAACAGGAAACGGTTGAAAGAAGCACGGTTGCGGATAAACTAAACCACTCTGCACTGGAAGTGCAGAGGTTGTCTGTGGACTGAAAGTCCGATTTCCAGCTAATCTTCAAGGATGAACGTGTCTCCATCTTTGTTGCTTGTTGACCGATGATGCTCAAGATATTCTTGCACCAGTT
>JANMAA010000188.1:0-5724 GCA_031359215.1 Acidobacteriota bacterium
CCCACCCAAAGGTAGATTACTTACGTGTTACTCACCCGTGCGCCACTCTATACACTCTCCGAAGAGAGCTTTAATCGTTCGACTTGCATGTCTGAGGCACGCCGCCAGCGTTGATTCTGAGCCAGGATCAAACTCTCGTTAAAAAGTTTTTACTAGCTTTATATTGTTCTATTTACTTAAATTAACACATGGACTCGCATATCTAGTTTTCAAACATCAAATTTGCCTAATATATTTTAGGCGAATTTTTGATTGTAATAAATCAAAATTTATTTGTCAACCCCAAAAGATTTTTTTTCTTAACCTTTCTTACGAGGCGAACTTTTAATTATAGCCAATCAAAGTTTTTTGTCAAATGCAGTCAAACACTTTTTTCATTTACTTTCATAAAACGAAATTAGTTATGTTTGAAGCAATTAACTATTTTCTACATCTAACTGAGAGTTGTCAAGTGAAGGCTATAGTTTTTTTAATTTAACCTAATCCTTTCGATTTCAGCAGCAAATCCGTGATTTCACGAACCGCTCCCAAGCCGCCTTTTATCTTAGTTATATAACTAACATTCGATAAAACTCTTTCAGCGGCATCCGCAACTGCTATTGCTAGCCCAACCATTTCAAATAAAACTATGTCTTGAACATCATCTCCAACAAATGCTACCTCTTCTTGTAAAACTCCGGCGACTTCCAATATTTCTTTAAAACAAGTTGACTTATCTTTTAAACCTTGCTTGATAAATTGGATTCCAAGTTCCATTGCACGCTTTTCTACAACTCTGGAATTTCTTCCCGAAATAATACCTGAGCGAAAACCCGCGTCGTGCCACATTGCTAGACCTTGTCCATCGCGGACGTGAAAAACTTTTATTTCTTCGCCGTTTTCCGTAAAATAAAGTCTTCCGTCAGTCAGAACTCCATCGCAATCCAACAAAAGCAATTTGATCTTCTTGGCGCGTTCGATGATTTCAGAATTCATTATTTTTATGTTCCGTTGATACTCGCCTGAGTTTTGCGAATGTTAGCACTTTTGAACCTTCCGTTCGCTTGGACTGTTTTCAAAAAAAATTTTGCTTCATTTAATGTTTTGCCGGCATAAACTGCAATAAAATTTACATTATTTGCGATATTTGTATAATAAAGATCTCCCGCGTCCGAGCATTTCAAAGCAAAAACTTTGTGGTCGGAAAATAATTTTTGAATCTCCAATCTCTCTTTTTCCGAGATAGCATTTTCGCAATTAATTTTAGGAGTTAATTTGACCGTCTTTAAAACGATCGCATAAAACGGTTCTGATTCAACAATTACCGTGTTTCTGCTTGAATAAAGTTCAAAAGGAATTTCGTGTGCTTGAAAAACCACGTCGCCGGTGCGACATTTTAATTTAGGATTCCCGCAAATTTTCCCCAATTTTACTATAGTATTTTTTCTTTGTGCATTTACGCTTAATGGAATAGCAACGCATATCATTATTAATATCGCCCAAAATATAAAATTTCTTTTTGCCATTTGTTTTCCTCAGAAAAAAAATCAGATTTAAAGTTTATCTTACTTCAAAAATATCAACACCACTCAATTTCCAATTATTACCGACCTTTGTCAAACGAAACACAGCCGTCCCGCTCTCGGCATTTTTATTGAGTAATTTGATATTCAAATTAGCTTCTACTAAAGCAACATTTGCTTCAGTTTTGTCAACTTGTAAAATCTTCGTTTGCCATTCCTGCGCTCCGGCGACTCCGCCGGCAAATCGAGGTATTTCACCGGCTACAATCAGCGCATCCACATCAGTCTTGTTCCCCGAAATCGCCGCTTTATCAAATTGTGCGAAAAATGTTTTGATACTTTCATCAATTGCTTTCGTAGCACCGGCTTTGTTTCTACCTGCGCGTGCTGCCAAAGTTGCACCGTATTCGGCATCGACTTTTATTACTTCCTCAAAAAAGACTGCGGCTCGGGCATTCTGTCCGGTTTTCAAAGAAATTTCACCAAGTCCTTCATTTGCCCAAGCCAGACTTCTTGCTGTCGGTAATTTTTCATCCAAAACAGCGTGAAACTCCCTATCGGCATCCGTAACTTTTCCCTGCGCCAACAAGGAACGTCCCAGTAAAGTTCTTACATCATCAAATCGCGGCGCAGTTTGCAAAACTGTCCGTGCATTTTTTTCGGCATTAGCAAAATCCTGTTTATCAAAAGCGCGTTTAACGGCTAAAAGCAAATCGCTCTCATCAAATTCACGCGGCGCGATGTCGTCTGAGTAGTCGGTTTGCGGATAAAGTTTTTCGCTGTCAATTTCCGTTCGTATAATTTTATTAGGAGTTTTGAAACTCACCTCTCCGAAACTTTTGGCTGAAACCGTCGCTTGTGCCGTCAATTTCTCGCCATTCGACGTGGTTGCAACAACATTTACAATTGCATCGATAGTCCCCGTGTTTCTCAGCGCGACCCTTGTATCTGCGCCATTTGCCTGCGGCAATCCAACCAGTAAATTCGTATCGGTAACTTGGTCGAATGCATAATTTAGAAAATCTTTTTGCGTCGAAAAAGCGGCACGCACTTCGCTCAGTTTTATATCTCCATCTTTAAGTTGGGCTCGCAACCCATCAAAAAATTCGTCTTGCCCTACTTTTTTCGCCAAAAGCCGCCAAATCATCGCACCTTTGTTTGCTGCTTCAGGATAATAAAAATCATCAAGCGGCGAAACTATATTTAAAGGAGAATCACGCTTGGAAATTGCCGCATAAGCCGTGCGTTGCCGCAAACGCTCGATGTCGGCAATATCTTTACCGTATTTCGATTCCAAAAACTGTGTGGCGATAAAGCGCGATAAACCTTCACGAATTACGCCGTAGCCGTCGCCATTCACACTAACTGCATTTCCAAGCCGGATTTTTGCAACCGCATCGGCAATCGTCATTGCGGTTATTGAGTCTATCTTTTGTCGTCGAAAAACGCTGTCTTCGACAAAAATCGTTCCTCCGCCCGAAAAACCCGAACCACGCTTGACGGCAACAATACGAATCGGTGTATCGGGAATTTTTCCTAAAAGATTTGAGATAAAAGTTTCTGATTCCGAAACCATATTCGCCATTTCATTTGCCCTTTTTTGGAATTCCGCATCACCACCTTTCGGCATATATACCGAAATTCCAACGGCATCGACCTTGTCCCACATTCCGGTAACAAAAAACGGCTGTCCGTTAATTTTTTGCTCGAAGGTGTTAGAACTTTCTACACCCGAAGTCAAAACTGTCAAGCCATTTGCCGAAATTACTTTTAAGGAAAAAGGCGCAAAGTCCGCACCACGCGCAAAATACCAACTATTCGGTGTCGGATACCAAAACGAGAGCGGCAAAAATTGCGAACCGACCGGCGAAAGGGCGTTCAGCCCTGAGTTCTCCTTAACATTCAATTTGTAATTAATTATTACCGAAAGTATTTGATTAGGCTGGGTTGCAGGAACACGAATGACAATTCTCTGAAAACTGCTGTTCGCATTTATCTTTTCTTCACGTTTGCTAAAATCCGCCGTTGTATCATTAATGTTGACTGCGCTAATTTCGGCATTTGAATTAATTCTTAAAGACAAAGTAGAAGCCGCACCGTTCGAAACATTTTTCAAACTCAAAACAGCCTTTACCGTTAAAGTTCTATCTGTTTCGACCGTCGGTAGGTTCGCCGTAATATCGTATTTCTGCACCTGCCACGTTATTGAAGCACGGCTGTCATCCTGCGCGAAAATGGAAAATGTAAAAAATAGAAATGTAAAAATTATTGCTGATTGAAAAAATTTCATATTGATTAACTCATCTTAGGCGATTTATAAGTTTTGTCGCTGAAAGCGACTAACAATATAGCGTAGGGTGAAGGCGTTTCGCCGTAACCCTGCGACTTCGGTAATCATTCAATTCGACGCTGAAAGTGTAGAACAATCATTGCGCTTTGTTGTTGCTCATCTTCAGTGAGCGACTGGTTGATTAAGCTGACGTAGGGTTGCATTAACTCTGCTCATTTCACCATACGCTATAATGTTAGTCGCCTGTGGCGACAAGACAAAAATTCATTTTGCATAAATCGAGTTCTTAAAAAGGAAAACTCAAGCCCAATTCACGAATCTTCAAAAGTGCTTCGGCGTTGCCTTTAGCATCTTCAACCGGATGATGCGTGTGCGAAGTTTTGCGGAATTTCTTCCATTTCGAACCCGCAAAAAAATCTTTTTCCAAACCGCAATATAGATCGCCGATGCGTCTTGCGCTAAAACCGAACGGATTGCCGCCCGTGAAATAATGAAAGTAATAATTGATCCACTGCCAATCAAAAGCCGGATTATCCGAAATAAAAACCGGACTGCCGTTGACGTTTTCTTTAATCCAATCCTTAAATTGCAGCATTACGGTCTGCGGATCATCAAAGCCGAGATGTTCTTCCCGCGAAAAACCGCTGATCGCCAACGCTTCCGGCACGAATTCATCCGAAATCGGTTTAGTTTTGCCGTAAAAAATTTTCGACAAACTCGGTTCGACGACCACCGCGCCAAAACAAACCATCGAATATTTATGCGGAATCGCGCCGTCCGCTGCAACATCTACAACAATTACAGACATTTTATTCTTCGTTGATTAATTCGTGAATCGCTTTTAATTTCGTCAAAAGTTTTTCCAATCTATCTAAAGGTAACTGATTCGGACCGTCTGACGGCGCAACGCTCGTATTATCGTGAACTTCCATAAAAACCGCGTCCACACCGCAAGCGACTCCGGCACGCGCAAAGTGTTCGATGTATTCGGCTTGCCCGCCCGTTGCCTTGCCTAATCCGCCCGGAAGTTGGAGCGAATGCGTCACGTCAAACACAACCGGCACGCCAAACGAACGCATCACCGGAAAACTTCTCAGATCAACGACCAGATTATTGTAACCAAAACTCGCGCCGCGTTCGGTCAAAAGAATTTTCCCACTTCCCGCCTGCTGTAATTTCTCGACAATATTCTTCGCGTCCCAAGGCGATAAAAACTGACCTTTTTTAACATTCACGGCTTTTCCGGTTCGCGCACATTCAACCAATAAATCAGTCTGACGGCACAAAAAAGCCGGAATCTGAATCATATCGGCAACTTCCGCGACCTTTTCGACTTGCCACGTTTCGTGAACATCCGTAATCACCGGAACGCCGATTTCTTCTTTAACTTTCGCTAAAACTTCCAGTCCGAATTCCATTCCGCCGCCGCGAAAACTCTCAATCGAACTGCGATTCGCCTTATCAAACGAAGATTTATAAACGAATTCGACCCCGACCGATTTACAAATATCGTTAATTTCCTGCGCCATAAACAGCGCGTGCTGCTCCGATTCGACGACACACGGACCCAAAATAAACGCCAAACGCCCATCGCCGAAAGTTACGTTTTCCACCTTAAAAGAATTCATTATTATTTTCCTGCTTGTAATAAGCGATTACTTCCCGCTGTGTAAAATACCACCAACAAAGTCCGAATATAATTAGCGGTTTCAACAAACTGAATCCAAACATAAAAATATTTGCGTCATAAAAACCGTTCTCTTTTGGCGTTGCATAAGCAATTGACAAAATTAAACTAAACCACTCTGCACTGGAAGTGCAGAGGTTGTCTGTGGACTGAAAGTCCGATTTCCAGCTAATCTTCAAGGATGAACGTGTCTCCATCTTTGTTGCTTGTTGACCGATGATGCTCAAGATATTCTTGCACCAGTT
>JANMAA010000225.1:0-16115 GCA_031359215.1 Acidobacteriota bacterium
ACTCGGACTTTATCAATGATTTATTCGAGTCATCGGTGTTAATCCGCGGCTAAAAAATCTTACTGTTTCACGCAACATTGGTATTACATTTCAAAGGCTGTTGCCAACAGCGGACGGCTTTTTCGCGCTCATGCGTTCATTGAAAGCGGGACGCTTGCGCTCCAATCCAGTTCGTAATGTCAGTCATTGTTTAAGTTCGACTCAATTCCAAAACGTGGTTTTTCACGGTTTTGCCTAATGTGTCGAGATTATAACCGCCTTCCAGACACGAAACTATTCTGCCCTCGCAAACTTCATTTGCCCACTGTTTGACTGTTCGAGTCATTTGCATAAAATCGTTATCTTCGAGTCGAAGTTGTCCGAGCGGATCGGTCAGATGCGCGTCGAAACCGGCGGAAATTATAATCAAATCAGGCTTGAAATTTCGATGAATATCGCCGAGCGCGTTTTCAAACATTCGTTTTTGCGACTTTGCCGGAGTTTGTGCTTTGACGGGAACATTCATCGTAAAATCTTTGCCGCGCCCGTAACCCGTTTCGCCGCGTGAACCGCTTCCCGGATACCACGGATATTGGTGCATCGAAAAGAAAAAGACACTCGGATCATCAAAGAAAATTCCCTGCGTTCCGTTGCCGTGATGCACGTCCCAATCAATAATCGCCACGCGCTCGATTTCCTTGTATTTGCTCTGCGCGTAACGTGCCGCAATCGCCACATTATTAAACAGACAATAACCCATCGCGTGTTCGCCCGTCGCGTGATGTCCCGGCGGACGCACGGCAACGAAGGCATTTTTCGCCTCGCCCGACATCACCGCATCTACGCCGCGACACGCGCCGCCCGCCGCATAAACCGAAGCGTCAAACGAGTGCATCGAAATAACTGTGTCCGCGTCGAGATACTCCACGCCATTTTCAAAAGCCGTTTCGATTTGATTGAAATGCTCTTTCGTATGCGCCGCCTGAATAATCCCGCGTGAAACTTTTTCCGCTTCGATAACATTTAGCGATTGCCAAAACTTTTCATCGCTTCTAAGTGCGTTCATCACGACCTCATAACGCTTCGGCGTTTCAGGATGCCCGATTCCCGTGTCGTGTTTTTGATAAATCGGATGATGGATTAGTGCTGTTTTCATTTGTAAAACTTATCACAAAAAATTAACAGGGATGAAAGGGATTAAGTAAATAAAATCACTTTTATCCCTTTCATCCCTGTTAATTTGGTTTAAATAAAAGCAGTTTCGTGAAGCAATTCGCCCGTCGCAAATCTTTCAAAACTAAGACACGAAACATCCAAAAATGAAGATTTTCCTTCCAGCATAATTTCCGACAAAGCGCGTCCCGTCGCGGGCGAGTGCATAACGCCGTGTCCTGAAAAGCCGTTCGCAAAATATAAACCTTCAACTGAACATCCGCCCAAAATCGCATGATGATCGGGCGTATTTTCATAAAGTCCGGCGCGACATTTTTCTTTTATTACTTCGGTTTCATATAAAAATGGCGCACGATGTTTGGCTTTTTCATATACTTTTTTTATAAAAGATTCGTCGAAATTTGTGTCGAATGAAGTTTTTTCGTCAGGATCGGAATATGCAAAAAGAATTTCGTTGTTATCGGAATTTGCTGTTTTATCAACAAAATCTCTCGCCGGACGAAAATGAAAACCGCTACCGATGTCAATCACCATTGGCAGATTTTCGGGCAATTTCTTTTCGCTTTTCGCCCAAATTATTTGGCGTTTTTGCGGTTCAACCGGCAAATCAATTCCGGCGGTTTGTGCCAATTCTTTTGCCCACGCGCCCGTGCAAATGACAACTTTTTCGCATTCGATTCTGCCTTTATTCGTTGCAATTGATTTAACTTTTTCCTTTAATGTTTCGATTGATAAAACCCTGGTGTCAAACTCGAGTTTCGCGCCTTTTGCTAATGCCTTTTTTGTAAAACCGTTCATCACTGCAAGCGGATTGATAAAACCATCGCGTTTGCCAAAACTTCCGCCGACAATATCCGAAACATTCAAAATCGGGCAAATTTCTTGAATTTGTTTTGTATCAACAATTTCGACATCTTTTACACCCAGCGATTTTTGAAATTTGACGTTTCTTTTTAAATAATCAAACTGCTTTTCATCGGTCGCAAAAAACAAATATCCACGCGCTTCATATTCGCAATCGAAATCACAATGCTTAAAAAAATTGAGCGAATAAAGCGACATTTTGATATTGATCCCGGTTTCAAATTGGGCGCGCACGCCGCCCGTCGCTTTGCCCGTTGAGCCTTTTCCTTGCGCCGTTTCGCGCTCCAAAATCAAAACATCTTTCGCACCGCGTTCCGTCAAATGAAAAGCGACGCTCGCACCGACAACGCCGCTCCCGATTATGACAATTTCTGCTTTTCTCATTTATTCAGAGTCAATTCCGGCAGCCTTCAAAACAAAATCAGGTGTCTTCGGTTCATTCGGAATTATGTTTTCTTTTCCTTTGTCCAAAGCCCAGCGATGAAGCCACGAGATTCCATTTCTCTTAACAAAATTGTCGGGCAATTTGAAGGCTTCGTCTTTTAAAGCGTCTTCCAAACTTAAGAATTTATAGCCGCGTTTGACGAACATTTTTGCGAGATCAGCGAGATATCCGGCGTTTATCGAATTGGCGTGAATCAGCAAAATCTGGTTTATATTTCGACTAAAAAGTTTTTCCGATTGGCGTTCCCAGTAATCGGTTTTCGCTTCCATATAAGGAACGTAAGCCGCACCGATTTGTTTTTGCAGTTTTTTGTCTTTTTTCTCGATTGCGTTGTCATAAGCCCGCGCAAAAATCCAGTCGGAATTATCAATCGTTACCGGCGCGATTTCGTAATTATGCCGTAGCAAAAATTCTCCCAAATTCGCTTTCGTTTCTAAATCCAATCCAGTCCAAAGATACGGATGACGAAAATATCTGATTTTTTGATCTTGAAATAATTCTTTTGTAATAATCTCGCCTTTCAAAATATCGGCTTCGTATTTTTCCAAAGAATTATCGTGCAGACTCAGATGCGAAAATGTATGATTTCCTAGTTTCAAACCGGCATTAAGCCACTGTCGAAGTAAATCAACTTCGGCTTCAACTCTTTTTTCGTCCTTATAAAGTTTGCCTTCATTAACAAAACCGATTGCCGGAATTTTTGCTTTGGTGATATGTTCGAGAAGTTTTTTTGTAATTTCCCGCCTCGTTTTCAAATCGCTGTTTTTTACAACTACCGGCAAATCATCAATCGTAACGGCAATAAATCTCTGTGTTCTCTGCGCCTGAACTGAAAACACGAAACTCAGCAAAAACAAAATAGCGATAGCTTTGAACTTCATACGAATATTAAACTCACTTCGCAAAAACCTGCGAAAAATCTGCAAACGCCTTGAATTCAAGCGCATTTCCTGAAGGATCGAGAAAAAACATTGTCGCTTGTTCGCCCGTTTCGCCTTCAAAACGGATTTTGGGTTCGATAACAAATTCGACTCCTTTTGATTTTAATTTTTCGGCAAATGATTGAAATTCGTCCATCGGCAAGACGATACCGAAATGAGGCACGGGAACGTGGTCGGCATCAACTTCGTTTTTGTGCCGAACGCCTACCGCTTCGGGCGCAAGATGCGCGACGATCTGATGTCCGAACAGATTGAAATCTATCCAAACGGGCGAACTTCTGCCTTCTTCACAGCCGAGTATTTCACTATAAAATCGGCGTGATTCTTCCAAATCTTTGACGGGAAATGCCAAATGAAATAAGTTATTCATATCTTTTAATTATTATGTCTGTCGAAAATATCGAAAAATTTATCAGCGAATTCGCCAAAAGTCTGCACGAAGAAAATTTCGTAAAGATGACTTTAGGAAATTATCGCGGAAATGACGCGCATTTGCAAAAATTGTTGGTGCGTCTGGTCGAAACAAAGCGCGGTAAACGGCTTTTTTTTCTTTATCGCCACGACACCCGCGATACGGCGAAAAACTACGAATTTAACGAAGGCTTGAAAATCGTTCGCAATTTGCTCGGAAACGATTTTTTCAGCGGACATCTGTTCACGACGGAAAACGATTTTCAACTCGACATCGGTAAAAAAGGAAAATCGCGCCTCAATGTGGCAAAACCGACGTTCAAGGCAATGCCCACACTCGAACACGACCGCGAAAAACAGATTCAGATCGATCCGAACAGTTTTTATTTGAAAGCCCTCGGCATTACGACCGACAGCGGCGAAATTCGCGCTAAACAACAGGATAAGTGGAAACAGATCAATAAGTTTGTCGAAATTTTAGGCGGTCTTTTCGACAAATCCGCGCTTGCCGATAAAAAGCAATTACAAATTGTTGATATGGGTTCGGGCAAAGGTTATTTGACGTTTGCGACTTACGATTATTTCAAAAACGTGCGCGAAATCGATGTCAAAGTAATTGGCGTTGACACCAAGGAACAGCTTGTCGGACTTGGAAATGATGTGGCGAAAGTAAGCGAATTTAATGATTTGCAATTCGTTCACGGATTCATCGGTGATTACAAATTAGAAGATGTTGATATTTTAATCGCGCTTCACGCCTGCAACACGGCAACTGACGACGCGATTTTTCAAGGCATCAAAGCCGAAGCACGCCTGATCGTTGCCGCGCCGTGTTGTCATCAGGAAATTCGCCCGCAAATCAAACCACCCGAAATGTTTCGCGGAATTCTGCGTCACGGCGTAATGCTCGAACGCGAAGCCGAAACTTTAACCGACGGAATTCGCTCATTATTATTGGAAAAAAGCGGTTACTCAACCAAACTTTTCGAGTTTATTTCGACAGAACATACGCCGAAAAATAATATGATCGTCGGCACACGCCACGAGAAAAATGTAGAAGCAGAAAAGATAAATGAACAAATTCAGTCAATTAAAAATTTCTACGGGATCAAAGAACAAAGACTAGAAAACCTTTTGACTTGACCTTTCATCCAAATGAAAGTTATCATTAAAAATTGCGTAATTGACGCTATTTTACAAAAATATAGGAGACCATTTAACAAAAATGAAACCTGAAATACATCCAAAATATGACGAAATAACTGTTTCCTGCGCTTGCGGACACAGCTTTAAAACCCGTTCGACGGGCGGCGATCTGAACATCGAAATTTGTTCGGAATGTCATCCGTTTTTTACCGGCAAACAAAAACTTGTTGACACGGCAGGTCGCGTTGACCGCTTTAATAAACGTTACGCGCGCGGTGCGGCGGCAACAACATCCGAAAAATAAATTTGCCGTGAATCTATTTTCAGACAAATATTAGCAACCTAAAATTAACGCTGATGCTTTTTCGAAGCGCGGTTCGCTCCTTGTGTAAAATATCAAGAGCCGAACCATTTTCAAGAAAAAAGCACGGCGTTAATTTTTTTGATTTTAGAATTGTAATTTAAGACTGATTAGACATCTTTAAACTTAAGTTTGAAATCAAACAAAAGCTATGAAAATGAAAAATAAACAAAGAAAAATTAGTTTTTTGAACATCCTTTTAAGTGTCCAAAAAGATTTGATCGTTGGCGGACAAGCCGTGATGGAAGGCGTAATGATGCGAACGCCGAGCGCGTATGCAATCGCGGTTCGTAAATCCGACGGCTCGATCGTGCATACCTCGGAATCGTTGCCGAAATGGAGTGATACATATAAGTGGCTCGATATTCCGGTTTTGCGCGGCGGTGCGACGTTGATTCAGTCAATGGCGTTGGGCATTAAGGCATTGAATTTTTCGGCAAGCATTGCTCACGAGGAAATGGAAGCACGGGATGAACGCAAAAAAGCCGGCGAATTGGCGATGGAAACCGTTTTAGTTGACGGCATTCTGGATGAGGAATTCTTGAAATCGAAACCCAAAATTACAATGCCGGAAAAATCGAAAGATAAGAAGTCGGTGCAAGCGGCGGGCGCGGTCGGTTCGATAATTTTCGCCCTGTTTTTTAATGTTTTGCTCTTTTTAGTTGCCCCGCTGCTTTTGACAAATATTTTGTTTATTGCTTTGGGTTGGGCTGAAATGCCCTCGATCATTGCGGACGCGTCTTTGTGGCAAACATTTAAGGCATATATCTGGGAGATCAAACCGAATTCGTGGATCGCCTTTAACTTAATTGACGGTCTTATCCGTATGGCTTTCTTTGTCGTGATGATTTTTACGATGTCATATCTGAAAGATATTCGTCGCGTTTTTGAATATCACGGCGCGGAGCATAAAACGGTTTTTACTTGGGAAAAAGGTCTCGATTTAACACCTGACAACGCCACGATTCAAAAACGTCAGCATCCGCGCTGCGGAACATCGTTTTTAATGATCGTAATGCTGGTCGCCATTGTTTTATTTTCCGTAATTAAATTCGACGCGATGTGGATGAATCTGGTCGTAAGAATAGTTTTAATGCCATTGGTTGCCGGACTTTCTTATGAAATTATTCGCTATGCGGCGAAAAAAGAATCGAGCGTGGTTTTCAAATTTATGACGCTTCCCGGACTTTGGCTGCAAAATATCACGACGCAGGAGCCTGATAATTCGCAACTCGAAGTAGCGATCAAAGCATTAAAAGAATCGCTCAAGTTCGAGCCGAATGATGCGGAAGACGTGCCGGTAATTGATAGAGAATTAGAAGTTGTCGTTTAATTTTCAGTTACTTTTATAATCGAAAATTAATTACAAATTGCTAAAAATATATGTTAGAAAAACTTGCACAAATTGAAGAGAACTACGAAGATTTGACCACTCAATTATCTGCGCCGGATATTATGTCGGATATTTCCGCCTATACAAAACTGATGAAACGTCACAGTTCGTTGGGTGAAATTGTCAGAAAATACCGCGAAGCCAAACGAATGACCGAAGAACTGGCGGGCGCAAACGAGATTCTTCAATCGTCAAACGACGACGAGATGCGTGAACTTGCCGAACTCGAAATCACAGAACTCGAAGAAAATCTCGAAAAAGCTAATGAAGAATTAAAATTTTTGCTTTTGCCGAAAGACCCGAATGATGAAAAAAACGTGATTCTCGAAATTCGCGCCGGAACGGGCGGCGACGAAGCTACGCTTTTTGCGGCGGAAATTTTGCGGATGTATGCGCGTTATGCCGAGCGGCAAGGCTGGAAAATGGAGATTATGGATGCTTCCGATACCGGCGTGGGCGGTTTGAAGGAAGCATTTGCGATGATCGAAGGTGATAACGTCTATTCAAAAATGCGTTATGAATCCGGTGTTCACCGCGTTCAGCGCGTTCCGCAGACGGAAACTTCGGGACGGATTCACACTTCTGCCATTACCGTCGCGGTTCTGCCCGAAGCCGAGGAAGTTGACGTTCAGGTTGACCCGAACGATTTGCGAATCGATACTTTTTGTTCGAGCGGTCCGGGTGGTCAATCGGTTAATACGACATATTCCGCTGTTCGACTTACTCATTTGCCGACGGGCGTAGTCGTTTCGATGCAGGACGAAAAATCGCAAATCAAAAACCGCGAAAAAGCAATGCGCGTTTTGCGGGCGAGATTACAGGAAATCGAAGAACAAAAACAACACGACGCGCTTGCTTCGGAAAGAAAATCGCAAGTTGGCAGCGGCGACCGTTCGGAAAAAATCCGCACCTATAATTTCAAGGAAAACCGCGTTTCCGACCATCGCATCGGCTTGACGGTTCATCAACTCGAACTTGTTATGGAAGGCGCGTTAGACGAATTTATTGACGCTTTGACGACTCATTACCAAACTGAACAGCTAAAAGCGGAAATGGCGGCTGCATAAGGTTTTAAGTTTAAATGCCCTCTTAAACTTTAGCCGGAAACTTTGAACTTTATGCCAATTACAAGACTTTACCTGGTTCGCCACGGGCAATCCGCCGGAAATGCGGAAGGGCGTTTCGGCGGACATTCGCCCACGCCTTTGTCGGAACTGGGAATTCGTCAAGCCGAGATCACCGCGCAAACACTTGCTAAAGAACGAATTACAGCAATTTATTCGAGCGATCTACAACGTGCCGTTCAAACCGCTACGCCGCTTTCTGAACTTCTCGATTTACCGGTAATCAAAACTTCCGCGTTTCGTGAAAGAAAAATCGGCGTTCTGGAAGGCAAAACATTTGACGAATCAAAAGAGCAACATCCAAAGGATTATTACGCACTCATCAACCGCAACATTCACCACATCATTACCGAAGGTGAAAGCTATCGGCAACTTCTCAAACGTGCTACTAAAGCCTTACACGAAGTCATCCGCACACATCAAGGCGAAAACATTGCTATCTTTTCGCATACCGGCGCGATCTGCTATTTAACTCTTTATCTTATCGGCGCAATAAACCGCAAAACCCGAACAACACCGTGGCTAGTAACATCAAATTGCGGCATCAATCGCTTCGAGATTCGCAACCGCCAAAACATTCGCGTTCTCGCTATTAACGATACGCGCCATCTGCAAAACATAACGGGAAATGATTCTTTCGCCGCCCTTTAATGCAAAATAAAAAAGGCTGGAAATAAAAATCCAGCCTTAATTTCCATTCTGACAAACTGCTTAGAATGAATAACGCAATCCGAACTGCATTGAACGCGGGGAACCTTGAATATCGGTAAAGATTTTACCGAAGTTACTTGGTGCTGTCCCGAGTTCAGGGTCTTGCGGCAATCCGTAAGTTGAACGACTTTCCCCACCATTATTAAATGATTGGAAATTTGCCACGTTAAACACTTCCCAACGAATTTGCAGTTTATGGTTTTCACCATACGGCATATTAAACGACTTGGAAAGTCCTAAATCCAGATTTGAATACAACGGCAACCTGAAATTGTTGCGTTGACCTGTTTCACCCGGACGCGCATTGCGGAAAGCCCTGAAAGCCGCTTCGGGATCAGCAAACAGATTTTGTGTCGAACGCACTGCCCCGACTCGAATCGCTCTGGTCAGAGTTCCGTTAGACTGCACGTTCCAGTTCGTTGCCCATTGCGCCTGATCGAAAGGCGAAGAAATCGGCAAGCCGGTATTGAACCGAAAAACACCGGAAAGTTGCCATCCGCCTAAGAAAGCATCGGCAACCGGATTCAAATCGCTGAAATAAGCCCGACCTTTGCCAAATGGAGCTTCAAAGATAAAGTTGGCATTAACTACGTGTCGGGCATCAAAATCTGAAAACGAGTAATTATCATCCGGTCGCAATGGATTTAAGATAAACTGCGATCCGTATGAACCGCCGGTCTGCAAACCCGAAGCGTTGTCAAAGGATTTGGAGAACGTGTAATTAACATCATACGACAAAGTTCGTCCGAGTCTTTGGCGCAAAGTAAATACTGCCGCGTTATAGTTAGATTTGGCTACCGAACTAAATGACGAGAATGCAGCATATTGCGGGTGAAAAAACAAATTCGGAACTATTCCCCGGTCATCGATCAACAACTGAACAAACGTCCAATCGAGAATGTCAAAACCACCGCCCACAGGTCCGGGCAAACCATCTCTGGCTACCAACCGATAAATACGTTGAGTAGAATTCAAAGCAACACCGTTCACCGTCGTCGTGTAATTCGGAAACAGATTTTGGAAAAACGGAAGTGCCTGAACTCGATCAATCGGGGTGTTTGCCGCACGCAAATCGTGCAGAATACCTGCCGCCGTATACCAATCCTGCCCGGATACCGGATCGACTATGTTATTGAGTGCCTCGACATCGCGCGTCGCCAACAAGTTATTGGCAATTCGACCGACATACGATGCTTCAAAATACATTCCCTTCGGAAGTGAACGACCGTATGAGACATTCCAAGTGTAATGCGTCGGTGTTTTGATGGTCGCATCAAGCGAAGATTCGATGCGTTGCGGACATCTTTCAGCCCCGCTCAAACACGCCGCCGTTACTGCTGTGGCAAATCGTTGCGCCGGTGCCGGTATTCCCGGCAAAGCGCGAACATTTTGCCCGAAACCGGTAAAACGCGGTGCCGGACTTCCGGTTACGTCATAGGTATTAGCTGAAATGGTTGACGCAGATGTAAATCCGATACTCGATAATCCGTCAAATGAAACGGCTAATTGTTCACCGAAATGATCGTTAATAATTCTAAATCCACCGCGAATCGTGGATTGACCTTCGCCACCAAAGAGTTTTCTTAAAAATCCGCCATCGAAACTCGGTGACCACGCAACGGCAAGACTCGGTTGAAAATTGTTCCAATCCGTGCTGTAAAATCCGGGTGCGTTGTTGGCAGGTCCGCCTAATTGAAAATCAATCAGTTCATTGTTCGGGCGACCTGATGCCGCGCTTATCACACGGCGGTTAAAAATATCGCCTAATTTTTGTTTGGGAACAACTTGAAAGCCGTTCTTTTCATAGACCGGACGGCTAACTCCATAGCGCAAACCTAAAGTTAAGGTCAGATTACGAAGCGGTTTCCATGTGTCTTGCCCGTAAAAATCATACTCTTCCGTCGCAAAATTGCGGTCGGTCGGAGTTCCACTTGGCAATACACTACCATCGATGTCAAAAGTAAAGTTACCGCTGTATTGCGAAAAGCGACCGATCAAAGCCGTCGCCGCCGCTTGCACACTGGAAATATCCCCGTCATTTATCGTATAGCCGGCAGCCAAAATGGCATCATCTATCACTGTGCCGGAACCGTCGTAAAATGACGGATTAGTAACTGCCGAATCATACGCGTTAGCAAAATCTATCCGCTGATTGCGAATAATTCGCACATTTCCGCCAAATTGAAGCGTATGATTTCCCTTAATTAAAGTAAAATCATCCGTTATGTTCTGCACCGGTGTAACACGACTTAATGTTCGGGCAAAAAACGAAGGTTGATAAACGAACCGGAAACTGATAGCACTATCCGATGAATCCCCTTGTTGGCTAAAGGCTTGCCGGGTCAAACCATATCGGAAATTATTGACCGCATTGTTACTGATTGTCCAATTATGACCGACCACAAATCCATACGGATGTTGCCATAATGCTCTTGCCGGAGTATCAGGAAAATAAGAAGTCAACTGATTCAGGTCATATTGATAATTGCCGCGTGCAAAAATTGATTGGCTACTATTGACATTATAATCAAAGCGCAAAATATGTGTGTTTTCAGCAACAGTTGTCGGAGCATTAAAGCGAAATCCTCCAGTGTTCAAACCATCGCCGACAGAGGTATCATTTGCGGCATAACGTGATGTTGCATTAGCTAATGCCGCAACTGCCGCCGGATTGATTCCGACTGACGAATAAATGGAGTTTAAGGTGGCTGTATTTAATGTTAATAATCCGGTAGTTCCGTTGGGAGCAGTCCCGTTAAATCTCAATTGTCCTAAACCTAAATGCGCTAGCGGAACGGTTCGGACAACCGATTCAGATTTTGTTTCTCTTTGTCCTTCATACGAATAAAAGAAAAACAATTTGTCTTTTTTGATCGGACCGCCAACCGCGCCGCCAAAAACATTGCGGGCTAAACTCGGACGTTCAACTCCGGCTAAATTGTTAAAGAAATTGTTGGCGGAAAAAGCCGTCGGACGATAAAAATAAAACCCCGCACCGTGAAAATTGTTGGTTCCACTTTTGGAAATAAGCGAAATCTGTGCTCCTGACGAGCGTCCTTGATTAGCATTCGCATTAGTTGTTGTAATACGAAATTCTTCAACCGCTTCGGTTGTTAGTCTCAAAACAGAATCTTGAGTAGTTTGAAATTGATCGGTTCGTCCACCTGTTTGCTGGTCGTTAATATCAACTCCGTCCAAAGTAATGTTAGATTGGTCACTTCTCGAACCGGCAACGTAACCTTCGCGGGTTACACCCGGCTGTAAGGTAAGCAAATCTGTGACTTTTCTTAAATCCGTCGGTAATTGCGTAATTTGCTGCGGCACAAAATTGTTACCAAGGCTCGCATCTTGTGTATTCACAACTGATTCGATGTCGCCGCTGGTTACGTCAACAATCGCTGAAACATCTCCGAGTTCAAGGGAAACATTTTGCACGATTGGGTTATCAACTAATGCTTGCACATCCCTGACGATGGTTTTCTTGAAATTATTTGCCCTAACTTCAATTTGATATGTTCCCGGCGAAATTGCCGGAAAGCTATAATTCCCGACATCGCTTGTGGTAACAGTGCGGCTAAAACCCGTATTCGGATTGGTCAGCGTTACGGTTGCTCCCGGCACGACTGCTCCTTGCTGATCTTTAACCGTTCCACTAATGCCGGTTGTGCCTGATTGAGCGTTGATATTTCCGACCAAAAAAACGGAAAGCAACATCGCGGAAAAGGCTGCAAAAGCCTTCATCTTCAAAGTATTTAAGTTCATATTCCTCCTTAAGTGTTTAATTAAAAGAAAATTACGATGCGAACATCGAATTTTCTAACTCCAAGGTTTTGAGAATTTGCTATAAATAATAGCTTGATTTTTGGATAGAATATTTCGCCGATTACGACAAAAATTATCAAAAAATCTGTCGAGGTTCGTAAAAAAAAATGCTTTTTAAAGAATTATTATAATTTTAGAGGCAATTTGCACTCCAATTACATCTGCATCTCGAAATGTCGAGAAATAAAGGAGAATTTGCAAAATGCCGAAAAATAGAAAATGCAAATCTAATAAGATTTCAGATAAAATTCATTTTTTTGGAAATAATGTGAGTCAACTATAGATTAAATTAGCGGTTTAATAAAGTTGTAATGATTTTTGCGGCGGTTGCGCCTGTTCCGACGGCACTGCTGACAGTTGGCGCAAGCGGGTTGGCGACATCGCCGACAGCAAAAACTTTGCTGATATTTGTTTCGCAGTTTTGATTTACTTTGATATAACCGTTTTTGTCTAATTGAATTTTTCCGTGAAAAAGATCGGTGTTCGGCTCGACACCGGCGCGAATTAAAATTGCATTGACAGGTAAAATTTGAACTTCGTTTGTTTGAGAATTTACTAATTCGACAGCCTCGACTCTTTCGCTTCCGATAATTGTTTGGACGCGCGTTTCGGTTAGAATTTTAATTTTACGATTTCCAATAACTTTTTCGATAAATTCGGCACGCGCCCGAAATTTTTCACTTCGATGTATAAGAAAGATTTCCGAAGCCGTTGCCGCCAAGATCAACGCATTTTCAAAAGCCGCGTCGCCGCCGCCGATAATAGCCGTAATTTTTCCGTTAATTAATTTTTGGTCGCGTTTGCCTGATTCGATGATCCCTTTATTTTTGAATTTTTCTTCGCCCGCGACTTTCAGTTTGCGGCGACTAACGCCGGTGGCGATAACTATAAATTTGGCAGAATAAATTTCACCGTTTTTTAGCCGAATATTTTTATTCTCCAAATCAATTTCATCAATTTCGCTTGCTAATTTTAACTTGAAACGGTGATTTTTAATTTGTTTTAGAAAAATATCGCAAAGTTCGCGCCCGTTTTCGGCTTCGATGCCAAGATGGTTTTTAATCGCGTTGTAAGTCCATAAAAGCTGTCCGCCGAGTTCGTTTTTTTCTTCCAACAGCAAAGCATCCAAACCCAATTCGTCGCACCAAAAAGCTGTCGAAATTCCAGCCGCACCGCCGCCGATAATGATTGCGTCAAATTTTTTTGGTAGCTGTAAACTATTCATTGCTCTGGCTTTAACTAGCTAGGGAATTATTTCACTACTTATTGATTTGCTCTAAAATTGTTCCTAATAAACCATACTCCGAGACCGTTTTTCGTTCAATTCCTTTATTGGTAAAACGAGTTTCAGTAAAATAATTTATAGTGCTTTTTTTATTTTCATCTTTCAACTCTGCCAAAGCCCCGACAATTTTTGCGGCTGAATCCGTGTCTTTAGCAAATGTAATTGAAACGGCTGGCGTGTCGGCAAATTTTTGAAAGTTCACGGATTTAGTAAAATTATTGCCACTCGCTTTTGCCTGCATACAGCGCGAAACGCTTTCAATGTCACCCAAGATTAGTTTTGTTTCGACAAATGCCGCCACAATTCCGCCGTCTTTTAATTTCCAAATTCCCGCGTTCTCAGGCTGCATTTTGAAGTCTATATCGGCAATTGATTTTTTTATATTTTCCAAATTTTTGACATCCACGATCACAACCGATTTTTCACCTTCCTCGTCAAAACCGGCAGTAAAAATCTGCGAATTAATGGCACTCAAAAAAGTTTCTGCGTCGGAAATGCCGTAGGGTTCGAGCATACTATTAGAAAAATTCAGTAAAAGTTTTCCGCTCAAAGCATCCGTATTTTTAGCCGTAATCAACAGCAAACTGTGCCACGCGATATTGGGGTTTTGCAGATTATAACGAGTTGCGGTCGAGATCTCGGCGGGCAAAAAATCAGCAGGATTCGACAAAAATGGTGAAGCGGAAACCATCGTTTCTTTGAAAACGGAGGCGGCTTCCGAATTTAAGGAAACAAAAATTTTATCTTCAATTCCCTCATCGGTTTTAGTTGCCGTCCAATAAATTTCCTCCGTCGTTTTTTGTAAAATTTGCGGTAAGACCCGCGCAATAAAACTTCGTCCGTCATCATCTTCGGTGGCTTGAATAGCGGTTGAGATACCTGCAAGATTGGAGATTTGCGCGATGCCGTCGGGCGAAATATAGCCGAAAGCCAAAGAATTTGCGCCGTTTGCAGAATAAATTTTTGCGAAACTTTCATTTTTCAACAAATTATCGGATTCACCACGTTTTACCGCCAAGCATTTTTCGATTGCCGATTCGTCATTTCCGAAAAAAATCTGACTTCCTTCAACATAAGCAAACATTTGACGCTGATCGGTTGCCGTCCAAACAAACCATTTACCGTCGTTTTTATCTGAAACGGTTTTATTCACTTTATCACCGTAATTTTCATTAACAAATGCGCTGAGTTTTTCTTCGACAAAACCGCGAGTTTGCCATTCCCAAGTATGCGTGTCCGCCACAGCGACAAAATGCGGTTTGAAATTTAAAATTGATTGATCGTCCGTAATTTGTTTTTCCGAAGTTTCAAATCCCGTAACGGCAACGGCGATTTGCATATTTTCAAGCGCGGAAAAATCAGGTTTGACTTTCGCCAGTTCCTGAAAGGATTTACCGTCGGTCAATGCCGCAAGAGTTTTGCCTAAATCTCGTGTTTCAAGATAAACAAGTGTTTCCGCAGGCAAAAATTTCCGTAAATCTGTCGGCACGGATTTGCAGGAACAAATAATCGCAGAGATGCATAGACACAGAGAAAAAATAATTAAGTATTTTTGCAATTTAATATTTTGAACTTTGAATATTTCTTTTTTTCTAAAAAAACTAGGCGTTTCTGCGGCACTGCGGTTATTTTTTTGTGGTAATATTTCTTTCATTATGGAGAAAATTTTTGCAGATAACATTCTACAAGGTAAAGTCGCGTTTGTAACAGGCGGCGGAACCGGAATCACGGGCGGAGTTGCCCGGGCATTAGCCGAATCGGGCGCGAAAGTGGCAATCACTTCGCGGAAACAGGAAAATCTCGAAACGATGAAACAAGTTATCGAAGAGAATGGCGGGACGTGTTTTGCGGTGGCGGCTGACGTGCGTGATTTTGCGGCAGTTGAAAATGCGATTAATAAAACCGTCGAAGAATTTGGCAAAATCGATATTGTCGTCAACGGCGCGGCGGGAAATTTTTTGTGCAAACCCGAAGAACTTTCGGCAAACGGCTTCGGAACGGTGATCGATATTGACACTAAAGGAACATTTAACGTCTGTCGTGCCGCGTTTGAAGAATTGAAAAAATCGGGCGGACAGATCTTAAATATAAGCGCGACGCTTCATTATGCGGCAACGCCGATGCAGATTCACGTTTCGGCGGCAAAAGCGGGAGTTGATGCGATGACACGCAATCTGGCGATAGAATGGGGACGTTACGGCATTCGCGTCAACGGCATTGCGCCCGGTCCGATTGCCGACACCGAAGGATTCAAACGGCTTTTACCCGAACCTTTGAAAGACAAATTGGAGAAAAAAATCCCGCTTCGACGCTTCGGCAAAATCAAAGACATTGAAAACGCCGCGATTTTTCTCTGCTCGGATGCGGCAAGTTACATCAGCGGTGTAACCCTGGTCGTGGACGGCGGACATTGGCTGACGGGAACCGGCTTGGGTTAAATTTTAATTTTCAAATGAAAAG
>JANMAA010000228.1:0-25504 GCA_031359215.1 Acidobacteriota bacterium
ATGGCAGAAAGATTGAACGGTAAAATCCAACTGCTCAAATCAATCGGCAGAGGCTATCGGAAGTTTGAAAACTTCCGCAGTGCAATACTCTTTTTCTACGGCAAACTTAGCTTGTTTCCACTAAATTCCCAGTAGAACCATGAAAATTATTCGTGAAATTTTATCTCCGTTGATTGCGATTGCGGCGGCTTTTGTCGTCGGCGGCATAATCGTTTGGTTGATTGGCGACAACCCGTTTAATACGTTTTATTTGTTGCTCTCCAATTCCTTCGGTTCGATCAAAGATGTCGGCTACACGATGTTTTACGCCACGCCGCTGATTTTTACGGGCTTGGCGGTAATGGTCGCTTTTCGATGCGGACTCTTAAATATCGGCGCGGAAGGTCAGCTTTACGTTGCATCATTTGCGACGGCGTGGGTCGGCATCACGTTCGGCGGTGCGATAGTTGATATTTTCGGCAAACAGGAAGATTGGTCGTGGGTGAGTTTGCCGATGATTTTACTCGTTCCGCTGTGTATTTTAACGTCGATGGTCGTCGGCGGAATTTGGGGCGCGATTCCGGGAATTCTGAAGGCGAAATTCGGTTCGCACGAAGTTATCAATACGATAATGCTCAACTTTATCGCTATCGCACTGGTCAGTTATTTCACCCAATATCATTACAAAATTCCGGGCGACGCGATTTTGCAAACCGCCGAAATCGGTGAAGCCGCGCACATTCCCCGCATCAGTCAATTCATTCCCGGAATGCCCGAATTCGTTCCGTTGAGCGTCGCATTTCTAATCGCGATTTTGATGTGCGTTTTGGTCTATATCTTTTTGTGGAAAACAAAATGGGGCTATGAACTTCGCGCCGTCGGTGAAAATCCGACGGCGGCGGAATACGGCGGAATCTCACCGGGAAAGCAGATAATTATTGCGATGACTATTTCGGGCGCACTCGCCGGAATGGTCGGCATCGGTGAAGTTTTAGGCTATCGACATCGTTATTACGATGGATTTTCAGCGGAATGGGGATTTTTGGGCATTGCTGTCGCGCTTCTTGGCAGAAATCATCCTCTCGGGGTTTTCATCGCGGCACTGTTTTTTGCCGTTTTAGCGCGTGGCGAGATTTTCGTTGACGCATTCACACCGCGTGTTTCCAAAGACATCGGTTGGGTTTTACAGGCGATTATTATTTTGTTTGTGGCGTGTTTGCAAATGTATTCAAAAACTACGAGAACGAAAGGGAAAGTATGAGCGAGATTTCTATTATTGCATTGATATTTTCGACGATACGGCTGGCTACCCCGTTGATATTTGCCGGACTTGGCGGAATGTTTTCGGAGCGTTCGGGCGTTATCAATATTGCGCTCGAAGGTTTGATGTTAGCAGGTGCATTTACGGCTGCGGTGATTACATTTGAAGTAGGAAATCCATATATCGGACTTTTAGCCGGAATGGTGGCGGGAGCGGTTTTGGCTTATGTTTATGCCCTTGCTTGTATAAAATTTCAAGCCGACCAAGTTGTAAGCGGGATGGCGATAAACTTTTTGATGATCGGTTTGCCCGCCGTCATTAGCGGCGCGATTTACGATTCGTCGGGTTCGACTCCACAGATTGATAAAGTAAATCTTTTGCCCGAATATTTTAATCGATTGTCGCTTGCCTCGATCTTGGCTTTCGCGCTAGTCCCGATTTGTTGGTATGTTTTGTATAAAACGCCGTTCGGTTTGCGATTAAGGGCAACAGGCGAAAATCCGGCGGCAGCGGACGCGGCAGGCGTAAAAGTTATCAGATTGCGTTATATTGCCGTTATTATTTCAGGAGTTTTAGCAGCGGCAGGCGGTGCATATTTATCAATCGGACAATCTTCACTCTTTACGCGAAATATGACCGCCGGACGCGGCTACATCGCGCTTGCCGCACTTATTCTGGCAAAATGGCGACCGTGGCAGACACTTTTCGCCTGTCTGTTTTTCGGTCTGACCGAAGCCTTGACTATCCAACTCGGTAATCTCAAACTACCGTCGGGCGAGAGCGTTCCGATACAATTTATCCAAATAATTCCATACGTTTTGACGATCATCGTCCTCGCCGGATTCATCGGTCTGTCGCGTGCGCCGAAAGCTCTCGGTATTCCGTATCGCAAAGAAAAATAATTCATTTTAGAAGTAATGAAAAAAAATTAAAGAAAATATGGACACTTACCGGCTTTGTAAAAGTCATCCAAAATCTTGAATAATTTATAAGAAATTGTAGTTATTTCGGCTCGATGTAATTTCTCTTGCCTCAGATTTCCATAATAAGTATTGAAATAATAAGGGATTTGACTTACTTTTTCCTTAATTTTTTTTTTGGCATTAGATTTGCTCAATTCTGCTTGGAATAAGATGTATGCAAACTTGTCTTTTTAATTTTCTGAATTTAGATGGAAATTGCTATGACTATGGATCTATTAAGTTAAGTATCCATTTGTCGGCATCTATTTAAGTTTAGTAATTTTAAGGAGCAATTTTGGAAACTTGAATTTTAAATTGTTGATAAATTTGAAATCTCTTTATAAAAAACGAATGTGACTTTTATAAGGATATTTTACCTTCGCAACTTATTTTCCATAAATAATTAGATTAGGAGTAAACTATGACCAATAAAATAAAATCTTTGTCCTTTATTTTGTCGCTCGTTTTATGTCTGACAGCAATGGCTTTCGGACAAGCGGACACGGCACAAATTTCCGGGACAGTAGTTGATGGAACAGGTGCGGTCGTGCCGGGGGCGGCTGTTACTATAACATCAACCAAGACCGGGTTCACCAGAACCACAACGACAAATGACGAAGGCAATTACAGTATTTCAAATGTTCAGCCGAGCACTTATGAAATTTCCATTAAAAGCGGAAATTTTCAGGAGTTTAAGGTAACAAGAGAAATATCGGTTGCCTCCAATGTAAATATAGACGCTACACTTTCGGCAACGGCTGGACAAACGATAGTTGACGTGGTCGCAGGTCAAGCCGACATCGCGGAAGTTAACACAACCGACCAAACGGTTTCCGAAGTTATCGGTAACAAACAAATTATCGAACTACCGACGATTTCCCGCAATCCGTATGACTTTGTCACTACTCTCGGCAATGTTTCAGATGAAGGCGGCGGCTTGCGCGGTGCCGGTGTGAATATTAATGGACAACGTTCAGCCAGTACCAGTGTTTTGTTAAATGGCGGCGAAAATGTTGATTCTTTTACTTCAACGGTCGGACAAAGTGTGCCGCTCGATTCGGTGCAGGAATATCGCGTTATAACCGGAACATTTACCGCTGATGTCGGTCGGGCGACGGGTGGAGTTGTTAATCTCGTTACCAAAGGCGGACAAAATAGCTTCTTCGGGTCGGCTTATATTTATAACCGCAACTCCAAATTCGCCTCTGCCGGCTTTGACGCAAATGCTACAACCGCTGCCGGAACTGCGCCAAGACAATTTTTTAATCGTAATCAATTCGGCGGGTCAGTCGGTGGTCCGATTATTAAGAACAGACTACTGTTTTTTACTAATACCGAATTGACCAGAATCCGTAGCACGGGAGTCCTCCGGGCTTTAGTTCCGACAGCCGCTTCAATTGCCGCTGCCGCTCCGGCGACACGAGCCTTCTTTGCGGGTTATACGCTTGCCGCGACTCCAACCGGAAGAACGCAAAGTATTGCTGCCACCACTGGAAATTGCAATCCGTTAGTTCCTCCGGTACAAAGGTGTCTCGTATTTAATGAGGTCCAATACAGCGTTCCAAATGACACAGGTGCCGGAACTCCGGTTGACGGCATCCAATCAGCGAACAGAATTGATTGGAATGTTTCGGATAAAGTTCAAATTTATGGAGTTTATGCACTTGATAAAGCCACTAATTTGCTGGGTACAAATGCAAGCAGCCCGTATGCCGGCTTCAGCACGGGGTCAACAAGAGACAATACGAATATTCAATTAGCGGCAACCTACTCTTTGTCCAGCAATTTGGTAGGTGTCAGTAGATTTACTTATAATAGATTGTTTCAGGATCAACCGCTCGGCGCACAACCCTCGGGACCGACGCTTTATTTAAGGACGAGCGCGGTAGCCCTCGGTGGTGCCCGGATTGCTTTTCCGGGCTACCTGCCCTTTAGTCCGGGTTCGGCAATTCCTTTCGGCGGTCCGCAAAAAGTCTTTAACTTTTCACAAGAAATCAATTACAACATTGGCGATCACAGTATCAAAGTCGGTGGTCAATACTACAAGATTAAAGACAACCGTGCATTCGGAGCATTTCAGAACTCGGTGGAAACTTTAGGAAACAGTAATGCTTCAGCGGCAGAAAACTTCTTTAACGGGGTTCTTCAATCATTCCAAGGGGCTATCAATCCGCAAGGCAGATTCCCCGGTCAAACAATAACCTTGCCGGTTACCTTCCCACAGTTTAGTCGTGATAATAGTTACGACGAGTTTGCGGTTTATGGTCAAGATTCGTTCAAATTGTTTCCGGGTTTTACCGCTAACTTGGGACTTCGCTACGAATTCTACGGTCCGCAAAGAAACTCTGACCCCAATTTGGATTCTAATTTCTACTTCGGTGGTGATGGAACTTTTTCACCGGCAAATATCAGAACGGGTAGGGTTCAAATTGCCCCGAACAGTCCGATTGGTCAGTTATGGAAAGCGGATAAAAACAATTTCGCTCCGAGTGTCGGCTTTGCTTATGACATCGAGGGCAATGGTAAATCCAGCCTGAGAGCCGGATATGCGCTTCGCTATGAACGTAACTTCGGAAACGTAACTTTCAATGTTATTCAAAATCCGCCTAATTACGGCGTAATTGGAATAACATCAGCTGACCTCGGTGGCACACCGATTCCGATTACCCTTAATAATGCCGGTCCATTAGCCGGAAATGTCGGAACGATTACACTGCCGAGAGTTACTTTAAGAGCAGTTGATCCGAATATTGTCAATGCTTACGCTCATCAGTATAGTGCGAGTTTCGAGCGTAGATTCGGTCAATTGACCGCTTCGGCGAGTTTTTCGGGAACGACCGGTAAAAAACTGTATTCGATTGCAAACATCAATCGTTCCGGTAGCGGACGTGCGTTGTTAGGAAGTGATTCAACCGGCTGTGCCGGATTAAGTGTCTCCAACCGCTTGAACTGTCAATACGGTAATATCAATTATCGCGGTAATGGCGGTTATTCCAGCTATCAAGGTATTACTTTTTCACTTGAAAGCGGAAACCTCTTTGGTTCCGGGTTAACACTGGCATCGCGCTACACTAATGCCGTTTCCAGAGATAATTTGAGTTCGACATTTAGCGAAACCGGTAATGCCTTTAATCTCGGATTTTTGGATCCGTTTGATCCGTCAGTAGATTATGGTTTTTCCGATTCCGATGTCAGACATCGTTTTGTTACCAACTTTGTCTGGGACATACCTACTAAAAAATACTTTTCGGAAGGTATTGCCAGAAAAGTTTTAGGTGACTTTACACTCTCCGGTATTGTCAATGTTCAAAGCGGATCACCATTCACGGTTTTTGACTGCGTGAATGGAATTTCGATTTGCACACGGTTGATTCCAACCGGTGCGCTTAGTTTTACTGGTTCACAAGGTGCATCTACCGGCAACCCGAATAACTTTGTGTTTATTAATTTAGCAAATCAAAGATCTATTGAATTGCCGCCTGCCAACGCAAACGATCTTTTCCCGGGTGAAAACGGCTTTTTGCCGAATACTTTAACGGCGAGAAATGCTTTCCGTGGACCGGGCAGATGGAATGTTAACCTGGCTTTGTCAAAGAGAATCGTCTTTACGGAAAGAACCAATTTGCAGCTTCGGATTGACGCGGATAACGTATTCAATCATGCAAATTTGTCTGTCAATGGTGCTGAAGCAGATATATCATCTTTTGTTGATCCAGTTACTGGTCAAACTGTTAATCCCATAGTTACTGCTTCAAAAAACGGAAGAAGACTAATTCAACTAGGTTTGAGATTTACTTTCTAAGAGTTTATATCAATCCAAAAAAGAAAAGAGAGGTGTTAGTCGCCTCTCTTTTTTTGCCAAAATTTAGTTTTGGATAATTTATATTTATGTTGCTTGCTAAATGGGATGAATAAATTCACCTTAATGTTTTAGTGTCGCCGAAGGCGACCAACATTATAGCGTAGGGTAAAATGAGCGAAGCGAATGTAACCCTACGTCAGTTTAATCAAACAAATGCTCGCCAAAGGTGAGCAACAACGGGCGCGGAATTGTTCGACACTTTCAGTGTCGGATTATGTATTATCGCGTTTCGTAGGGATACGCTCATTTCATTCGCTTTCCCTACGCTATATTGTTGGTCACCTTCGGCGACAAAAACACAAATCGCGTAAAGTGAGTTATTTTATTTGGAAACCAACTTCTTTTTGCTAATCCATTCATTAACATTGCGTTCCAAAATATCGAGTGGAACTGCCCCTGAAAGGAGAACGACATCGTGAAATTCTTTGATGTCGAATTTGTCGGCGAGTTCGATTTTTGATTTGGCGCGGAGTTCTTTTATTTTCAGTTCGCCGATTTTGTAGGCGAGAGCCTGTCCCGGATCGGAGATGTAGCGGTCAATTTCGTTCACGATGTCCTGGTCGGTTTTGGCGGCGTTTGCCTTGAAATAATCGATCGCTTTTTGTCTGTCCCATTTGTAATAGTGAATGCCCGTGTCCACGACAAGTCTGACGGCACGCCACATTTCATAAGTCAATTGTCCGAATTTATCATACGGATCATCGTATAAACCCATTTCTTCACCCAAACTTTCCGAATACAAACCCCAACCTTCGACAAACGCCGTGTAACCGCCGTATTTGCGGAAGTTCGGGACTTCGCCGAGTTCTTGTTGCAAGGCAAGTTGCAGATGATGTCCGGGAACAGATTCGTGAAGACTCAAAGCCATCATTTCCCATTTTGGACGCACTCCGGGTTTATACAAATTGACGTAATAATAGCCGGGACGCGAACCGTCGGCGGCAGGCGAATTGTAATATGCGGTGGTCGTGTCGGGTGCGATCTTGTCGGGAATCGGGATCACGCCGTAAGGTGTGCGCGGCAGTGTGCGAAAGACTTTGACGAGATTCGGGTCAATTCTTTTCGCCGTTGCCCGATATGCGTTCAATAATTCTTCGGGTGTTTGGTAAAAAAACTGTTTGTCCGTTCGCAAAAATTGGAAAAATTCCGGCAAATCTCCTTTAAAGCCGACTTGCGTTCTTATCTTTTCCATCCCGGCACGGATTCGTGCGACTTCGGCTAAACCTTTTTCGTGAATCTGTTGCGGTGTGAGATTGGTGGTCGTGTAAGAACGCGCCAAAAAAGTGTAGTATTCATTGCCGTTCGGCATTTGCCAAATTCCCGCTTTTGGATATGATGCAGGCAGATATTCGCTCTCGAAATAACTTTTTAATTTTTTATAAGATGGAATAATGTTTTCTAAAATCGCTTCTTTTGCCAGATTTTTCAAGCGTGTTTGGTCGGCTTCGGAAATGTCTTTTGGAAACTGTTTAAAGGGAGCATAAAAGGAACTTTTTTCAGCGTCTGCAACGATTTGTTTGTCAATCTGCGCGGGAATTCTTTCCATCACGGCTTTTGCCCACATCACATTTTGCTTTTTGCCTTCCCGCATCAACGACAAAGTTTGCTCCATATAAACGGGAAAAGCATCGAGCCGCGCGATCCAATCTTCGTAATCTTTGACCGTTTGAAAACTCATCAACGCCGCTAATTCGTCCGCCGTTTGAATTCCGCCACCTTGATTTACGGGCAAAAGATACTGCTTAAATTTATTCCCTTCGATGGCTTCTTCGTAATCCTTTTGAAAGAGATCGTAATTGAGTTGGTCGGATACAGAAAGTTCGCTGCGGCTTATTTGTTTAAGTTTGGCGAGCGTTTCGATGCGATGTTGATGGCGTTTTTCAATCGCGGCGAGGCTTGCGTCAGTCCAGCGTGTATTGAAGCGTTTGTCGCCTAAAAACGAAGCAAAGGTCGGGTTTTCACGCAAATTCAATTCCCACTCCTCATCAAAAAGTGCGTAAAGCCGGATGGTCGCTGAATTTTTGGCGGAATTCGTATTCTGAGCAAAAACCGTAGCCGCAAATAATATTAAAAGCATTGTAAAAGATAACTTTGATAACATAATTTTCATACCTTTATTGAAATCGAAGAAATTAAATTGTAATAAAATTCAAAAGCCGTTAAGCGACAATGTAGAATCCGAAAACGATTCGGTCAAGTTAAAAACGTGCTTTTCCTGTCGAGATGCTAACCGAAAAGTCTCGGCAGACGTTTGTTCAGATTTTTCGGAAGCAGAATTTCCATTGCGTCGTCAACTGTAACGATTCCGGCGATTTCACCCAAATCATCGACTACCGGCAACGCCAATAAATTATACTCGGCGATGGTTTTGGCAACATCTTCCGCATCATCGTTCGGATGCGCGAACTGAAATTTTTCGCGCATAACTTGGAAAAGTTGAAAGGTCGGGTCGGCTAAAATCAAACTTCGCAGCGAAATCAGCCCGACGAGTTTCCACGAATTTTCTTTTTCGACGATATACAAATAATAAATCATATTCGGCGTTTCCGCCGTTTCACGGAGCCGCGCTATCGCTTGGCTGACGGTCAAATCTTGCGGAAACGTAACAAATTCCGTCGTCATCAAACCGCCCGCCGTATCGTGTCTGAAAGACATCAATTCGGCGACATCTGCTTTTTCATGATCTTCCATCAAATCGAAAAGTTCCTGCGCCTTGTCTTCGTCCATCTCGCCGAGCACGTCAACCGCGTCGTCGGGCGACATCTCTTCCAACAGATCGGCAGCGCGTTCACCATCCATTTCTTCGAGAATCCGCGCCTGATTTTCGGTGGACATCTCTTCCAAAGTGTCGGCGGCAATTTCGTCGTCCAGCGATTCGACGATTTCCGTCCGGTGAATCGGCGATAATCTTTCGGCAAGCTGTGCGATCTCAACCGGATGAAGCCGCGAAAGTTTGTCCTTTGAGGATTTTAATTTAACTGCAACACTCGCTTTATCGGTTGCCAAATAGCCGACATCCGCCCAGTCGAGAACTTCCACGACACGATTACTGCCGTAAAAACCGGCGGGCATCAAACGGCGAAGAAATCCTTGCAGACTGACATCCGCGCCCGTAACGCGCCATTGGTCGCCGACTTCGATAATCTGCACGTCATTGACGCGCACGACGCGCTTGCCGTCAACGTCGATCAGTTGGTTATCTAACACATCTTTCGCCAACAAAACCTCGCCTTCGCGCCGCGTGAAAGGTCGCAAATCAAGCACTTCCGAATTCATCTTCGCGCCGTGATCATTGAGTATCGAGAATTTATTGCGGGGCATAAAAAAATTGCGCCGACGATAACGCGCCACAAGTCCGAGAAGCGGCGGATAATCTTCTTCACCGTAACGCACAATGACATCTTTTATAACAGCAATTTTTTCGCCCTCGGCATCGAAGATCGGACGACCGAGAATTTGCGACAGATACAACATAAGTTAAAGATAAACGATGTTCGCCAAAGGTTGAAGCACAAAAGAAATTTTATCGAAAAATCATTGTAGTTAAAACTTTCCACAAACTCACTTTTACGGGGTAAAAATTCAAAATGCAAAAAAGGTTTAAACTTTGTTCAATTTTTTCTGGAAAACAATTGTCTATAAGTATTTTGTTTTAATATGGCAGTTCATTAAATTGATTTGCTATAAAAAGGAGATACCCCCAAACTTTTAGCATTAAAAACTGCTTTCAAATCACCGAATACATTTCAGAATTTTGCAAATGAACAAGTTTTTACTAAATATATGTGTCTTTTGTCTGCTGGCGATACCGACGATTGCTCAAACGCAGAGAGTTTTTGATAATTTTGATACGGCTAGAGGTGTGCAGATCGTTACACCGACAATTATTCCGATTATCGAATCCAAAGGCAAAAAATTAGTCAAGAAAACCGTTCAGCAAAAAATGAGTGTAGAGGATGGTTTAGGTTTGAAAAAAACTGCACAGGCAGTTAATTATTCAAAGTTTTTAATGTCGCCGGGAAAAAGTTTGGGAAATTTTACGACGGGCGATACCGTTATTGACTCGTATATTGTCGATTCCTGCAAACGCTACAATATCGATCCGCTTTTAATTTACGCGCAGATGCACCAAGAATCTTCGTTTAAATTAAAGGCGACATCTTACAAAGGTGCGCGGGGCTTGATGCAGTTGATGCCCGGAACGGCGGCGCGTTTCGGTGTCAGCGATATTTACAATCCGAAGCAAAACATCGAAGGCGGTGTTAAATATATGCGCTGGTTGCTCGATGCGTTCGGCGGTGATGTCGTCCTGGCATTAGCCGGTTACAATGCGGGCGAAGGCGCGGTGATGAAATACGGCTATCAAGTTCCGCCATATCGTGAAACTCAGGAATATGTGCGGCGGATTGCAGGGCGATATAATGATGTAACAAATCCGAACTTAGCGAAAATAGTGCGTCAAGTTACCAATGACCAAGCCGTCAAACTCGAAAAGAAAGAATCAGCCCCGCTGACGATTTATGAAGCGAAAGCGTTGGCGATCAAAACATCTGACGGCAAATTGCTTCTTGTTAATCAATAGCTTTTGCAGGTTTTTCATGTGTTCTTCTCCTCTGGTCTGAAAATGACTTGCGGCTGAAAAGTTTCAGCCGCGTTTTTTTGTTTAAAATTAATAAATCTTGTATGATTGCAAAAGGTTCAAAGTTCAAAGTTCAAGGTTTCAGGTTCGAAATTCAAAATCTAAGTTCAATTCTTAACTTTGAGCCTGAAATCTTGAACTTTGAACTGAAAACTACAAATATGTTTTGCACAAAATGCGGCGCGAACAATTCGGATGAAGCGGTTTATTGCCAAAAATGCGGCACACTTCTCGAAGCCGAAGAAGAAACACGCATTGCACGTCCGATTACAAATAAGTCGAATAACGACGACGACGAAATGCAGATTTTTACGATTCGTCCGACGCTGATGTTTGTCAAAATCGGTTACGGACTGGCTGTTCTAGGTGCGTTTTTGCTGGTGGCTTTTTTTAGTTTATTTCCATCGATTCCTACTTGGTTTTCCGTTATTGCCGGACTTTCGCTACTTCTGATTCCGGCGTATTTTCATCTCAAACAAAAATTAGTGCGCTACACCTTGACTGATGCAAAGATCGAAATTGACGAAGGTTTGATTTCGCATACGACGCGCAATGTGCCGCTTCGCACGATTCAAGACGTAACCGTAACGGCGACAGTTCCGCAAAGACTTCTCGGTTTCGGCGATTTGATAATCGAAAATGCCGGTGAAAATGATGGCAAAATTATCCTGAAAAACATTAACGCACCGAAAAAATACGCCGATGTTTTGCTGAGGCAAATGCGAAGATTGAACAAATAAGTTGCTGACACAAGAGATAAATAAATTTTCAGTATTGTTTATCGCCAAAAGTCGGCGGCGGCGGCGGTGCAAAATTTTGCGCCATATCAACTTTAGCGAACCGCTTTTCCTGTCGTTGAGTAATATTTTTAACCAAAACGATTGCTAATACAGCAGCGGCAATTAGCAAAAGGCTTGCCACTATCAAAACTATCGGAAAAGCAGTTGATGTAGCTGCGCTATTTGTATCAACCAGTTTGTTAGCTATTCTGGCAGTGATTCCTGAAACCAAAAAAGCTGCCCACCAAAATCCGACGATTCCCGGCGTTCCGGGACTTACATTGAGAAATCCGGTTTCCTCATCAAAATCCGAATCGCTTTCGTTCCAAAGTTCGCGGATCACTTGAAATGGTTTGACCAGATTGGCTAATGGAATAAACCACCAACCAACTGCCCAACCGGGCGAGAACTCCAAATTTCTCGCTTTTAGTGCCGATAGATTATTAAAGGCGCGATATTCCCAAATCAGGAATAAGACAATAGTGGCGATACGCAGAAAGATTTCCAAAATTCCAACCAGACCAATCAAGCCAAATCCAATATTTATTTTTTCACCATTACCCAAATTCATCTGTGCGTCGGGTAGGGCAATCATCATAATGCTAAAGATTATATAAGAAACCGCACACAAACCTAGAGCCCCGAGAAGTCCCATAACGATAAATGAAAGAGTTTTGGTGGAACGATAAGTTTCGTTTCTAAAAGAATTTGCCATATTGTTTTTTTATGGAACGTAATAAATAAGTGTAATTTTTAAGTAGTTGTTGAAGAGTAATACCAGAGTAATTTTTCACTTCAATCGGTATCGAATATTTTACTCTTGAGATAAGGTAGCAAATCCCAGTCAAAAAACAAAGTTGTGTTAAAATCGCGGTATGTTTTTGCTTCACAAACCCTCAGAAAAAAAAATCAACGAATTTCTCACCGTGCAATCCGAACTTCCGTTTTCTTATCAAGACGTTGGCGCGACAAAAGATCATAACGCACCGGAGAATTATCCGATCAACCATTATCGCAAAGAATTAGGCAGTGGTCGGCAGACATTTAAAGATGCCGTCGAAGCTGTTCGTCAGTGGCAGATGTATGCTTTGGATTGGACGAAAATGTATCCTTCAAATGCAGCGATCAGGGAAGGGGAAGTTGTCGCATCTTTGATAAATCATCTCGGTTTTTGGTCTTTGAATCCGTGCCGCATAATTTATTTGATTGATGAAGAAAGCGAAAAATTCAATCGGTTCGGCTTTGGCTTCGGAACTTTGCCCGAACATTCCGAACAAGGCGAGGAGCAATTTGTCGTCGAATGGGACAAGACAAATGATATAGTTTGGTATGAAATTTACGCTTTTGCGAGAGCGGAGAATTGGATGGCGAAGTTCGGTTTTTTGTATGTTCAATATCTCCAGAAATGCTTTGCGGCGGATTCTTATCGAGCGATGCTAAAAGCCGTCGTGCAAAAATAATAAATATGTTTCGACATCAAATAGATAATAATTCGGAGATCCGCATTCTCGAAGAACGGCATACTAAAGCATTTCTGGATTTGATCGAGCAAAACCGTGAGCGTCATCTTGAGATCCCGCAACTTTTTTCGCTTGAAGAAGCACGCGAAGCGATCAAGCGCGATCTACTGCTCTTTGCACAAAATAAAGGTTTGGGCATTGGCATTTGGCATCGCGGCAAACTCGCGGGGTCGATTCGCTTTCACGAAATTGATTGGGCAAACCGCAGCACCGAATTCGGTTACTGGCTCGGGGCGGAATTTGAAGGCAAAGGACTTATCACCAAAGTTTGCCGTGTGATGATCTCTTACGCCTTTGAAAAACTCGAACTAAACCGCATCGTAATAATCTGCGACATGGCAAATCAGAAAAGCCGCGCCGTTGCCGAAAGATTAGGTTTTACGAAAGAGGGAACTTTGCGCCAATCCGAATGGCTCAAAGACCGTTTTATTGACCAAGCCGTTTATAGTCTTTTAGCTGACGAATGGCAAGAGCAGCAATAATTTCACTGCAAATAAATTAGTTGAATCTAATGATGAATGTTAAAAATATAGATGCGTATTTAATGAAGATAACTACACAGTTGCGCTTTCCCAAGCGGTGCAATACTTCATCTTCACGTTTTCTTTTTGCAATAGGATTTTATATTTTCACATCAATCTTGTTTTTAATTCCATCATACCTTGATAGAAAAGTTAATAATTCTACCTATTTTACTGTGGCTACGCAGTTATTGGCAATCTTTTATCACTGGCGACTTTGGCGTAAATCAGAGAAAACCTATTGATATTGAGCATTTTAATTTTCAGATTCGTCGGTTCAATTATGCAATCTAAAGATGCGGCGTTTGAAAACGAAACTCCGTTTTTTCACGAACTGCCGCACTAACCGGCGGAGTCTAATAATTTGAATATATATTTATTCCCAAAAATCTTCTAATTCGACACCTAACCCGTCAGCCAGACGGTTGACAAAAGCGTAATAACCCGTAACCTGATTGATGTCTAAGATCGCCGCGTCAGTAAAGCCGTTTTCGCGCAAGGCAATGACATCGGCTTCTTTCATATTCCAAGGCTCAAGCGTTAGTTTGGCAACGTATTCGAGCATCGATCTATCCATTTTGCTCAGCTCCGCCTGCCGGAAATTCTTGATTAATTGTTTCACCAACGCATCGTTTTTCGTCAATCTACGGAGTCCCGCCCCGTGATGTTTCACTCAGTATTCGCATCGGTTGAGCGATGATGCGACCACCGCGATCATTTCGCGCCGGATGCGCGATAAATCACGACTGCCGCGCATCAGCGTTTTGTATAGATCGAAATGAGTAAGCAGCGATGCCGGATTCAAACTATGGATTTTCAAGATATTATCCACATCGCCAGACGGTTCGACCATTTTTTCATACATCGCTTTCAACTCGCCTTCTGCATCCGCTTCATCTATCACCTTTATCCATGCCATAAGATTCTCCTTCATATATCTTTTTTACATCATAACGCAAAACTCAAAATGTCTATTTGATGAGGTTTGACATTTTTTTTATTTAGTTTATTATTCTTTAGCTGAAACCCCTTATTTAGTAATTCGGAAATGATGTGGAGCAGGTCTTCGCATGGCTCAGGGATATTGTTTCTGAATTGCTGCCAACCAAAAACTCATTATAGGAGAAGAAATGAAAAAAACTATTTTTATACTACTTGTATCTTTTTTGTTCGGCGTTTCTATCAACGCGCAAACAGATTCGAAAATGGACAAAAATGCTGACACCAAGACCGAAGTGAAAACTAAGAAACAAATTTTTCGTGCTAATAAGGAACAGGTTATGAAGGCACAAAAGATGTTGAATGTAGCGGAAAGCGGTAAACTCGACACCGAAACCCGCGCCGCCATTAAAAAATATCAGCCCGAAAACGGTTTGAAAGCAACCGGCACGCTAAACCGCGCTACGCTTGAAAAAATGGGCATCGAATTAACCGACAAACAAAAGGAAATTCCTGTGTCGCCCAATTCTTTCGCAATTGCTGAAGGTGACAAGATGGACAAGCCGAAGCGCACCATTTTCCGCGCCAACAAGGAACAGGTGATGCAGGCGCAAAAGATTCTGCAAGTTGAGGAAAGCGGTAAACTCGACGACGCAACCCGTGCCGGCTTGAAAAAATATCAAGCCGAAAATGATATAAAAGCGACCGGCACACTTAATCAAGTTACGCTTGAGAAAATGGGTATCGAATTGACCGATAAGCAAAAAGGAATGCCGATGTCGGATAGTTCAGCCGATAAACTGTCTAAATCGGATAAAATGTCCAAGTCGGATGAAATGTCTGATTCGGGCGATGTAAAAACCAAGAAAACGATTTTCCGTGCGAACAAGGAGCAAATTATGCAAGCCCAAAAACTCCTGAAAGTAGAAGAAAGCGGCAAACTCGACGATGCAACCCGCAACGCGCTGAAAGAATATCAAACTGCCAACGGTATAAAATCAACCGGCACGCTCAATCAAATTACATTAGAAAAAATGGGTATCGAATTGACCGACAAACAAAAAGGGATGATGAAACCGGATGCTGAAATGAAAAATTAGTCAAAAAACAAGGCGTGAATATGTTTGTTCACGCCTTGTTTTTTATATTTGATAAATTTTTACCTGTAAATCATCCTCAAGATTTATAGTTTCTTTTACCTCAAACCCTTTCAAAAAATCCCGCGCCATAAAAGTATCCGCATTTTCAATCGATTGCGGAACTTCCGTCACGATCCACTTTTCGATCACATCGGCAAAATTCGCGTAAGTTTGTGCGCCGCCAATGATAAATAAATCACATTTTAGATATTTCGATAACGTCAAAACCTCCGTTTTATTTCTTAAAAGTAAAACATCCTGAAAGTTTTCAATGTTGCGGCTGCGGCTCAAGACAATATTCAACCGTTTCGGCAACGGCTTGCCGATGGATTGCCAAGTATTAAAACCCATCAAAACAGCATTTCCCAATGTTGTTTGTTTGAAAAACTTCAAATCCGCCGAATAATGCCAGGGCAGTTTGTCGTCTTTACCGATAGCGAAATTTTGCGCTATCGCCACAATTCCAATGATCGCCATAAATTTATCCTGAATTACAAAATCAATCTTTTATCGCCTGCCCGTCGTGTAATTCTCTCACGGTCAAAGTATTCGAGAAGCGGAATTGCGTATTTGCGCGAAATGTCCGCGATGTCTTTAAATTTCGGAACATCGATCAAACGGTCGGATGTTTGGTCGGCAAAATTTTTGACGTTTTTGACCAAATCATCAATTGCCTCGCGCCCGAAATAAAATTCTTCGGTAACTTTGACAATTTCGCCTGAATTTACCAAAAGTTGGAAAATTTTGCGGGCGTGTTCCTTGGTTAATTTTGTGTTTTTAATAACTTCTAAACAAACTTCGTCCAATTTTGGAACTTCCAACTTCGCGGTTTTGTAAATTTTCTGAAACCTTTCTCGAAGAAGTTTTTCTTCGGCGGAAAGCTCAAGACTGTGCGAAACGAGTCTGACAATATCTTTTTCTGCGGCGATTTTTCCATCTTTTTCCAATGCGGAAAGCGTCGTTTTGAAAATTTCGGGAGCGATTCGGGTAAAGATTTTCTCACGCAAAGTTTCACGCAAAATGCCTTTCGCAAGCGGTTCGCGTTGGTGATGATTAGCAATTTCCGCGAGAGTTTTGGCGGCTAAATCATCAAACGGTGTTCGTGCGACATAAAAACTTTCTGCTTCGATAATCGCTTTTTGGGTTGTATTTTCGGCAATCGCCTTTTTCAAAATCTCATCGCGCCAACCTGTCCGGGCTTGCAAATCGGAAAAGGTCAAACCGTGTTCATTGGCAGTTTCGAGAAAAAGTTTTAATTGTTTCGCCTTGTCATTTTCGGCTTCGATCAAACTGCCGAGATATTTTCGGATGTTTTCAATATCTTTGCGCCGATGTTTTATTGCCAACGCATCGAGAATCTTTCCGCCGGCAATCGTGATTTGCGGCGAATATGAGCGCAAAATAAATCTTTCATTCGGAATCGTCACAATCGGAATCTCAAGCCGCAACTGGACAAAATCTTTTTCGCCTTTTGTTATTTCACCCTCGTTATTCAAAACCTGAACTCTGGCAAGTGCTTCGATTGTTCCGATATGAACGCGAACTCGCTGGCGGGATTTCAAAGAGCGTTTCGCGTCTTTCAAAACCTCGATTTCCGCATCAAAAATCTGTGTTGGACGCAAAATGTTTGCCATTGCCAAAACCATTCCGCGCACAATTTCCGCGTGATCGATGCCGCCGAGATTGACTGCCGTGCGTTGTCCCGCGTGAGCCGCTTTGACCGTTTTGCCGTGCGTTTGCAATCCGCGCACACGCACCTTTTTCCCGATCGGCAAAATCTCCAATTCGTCCGATTCTTTGATTTTACCCGAAATCAAAGTTCCCGTTGCCACTGCGCCGAAACCTTTGACGCTAAACGAACGGTCAATCGGCAAGCGTGCTACCGTTTCGTTTTTTCGATTCGGAATTTTTGAAGCGGTTTCGCGCAAAATCTTTTTAAATTCTTCGATTCCTTCGCCCGTTTTCGCGCTCAACTCAATCATCGGAGCATTTTCTAAAAACGAGTTTTCAACCAATTCCTGCGCGTCTAATTTTACCAATTCGAGCAGTTCTTCATCAACCAGATCCTTTTTTGTCAACACGATCAAACCGGTTTTGATCTCAAGCAACCGGCAGATCTCAAAATGCTCGCGGGTTTGCGGCATCACGCCTTCGTCGGAAGCAATTATCAATAGAACAAGATCGATTCCGCTTGCGCCAGCCAACATATTTTTGACAAATTTTTCGTGTCCCGGAACATCAACAAAACCGATTTGCAAATCGTCCAGCCGTAGTTCGGCAAAACCAATGTCAATCGTAATTCCGCGCAATTTCTCTTCCGGGAAACGGTCGGCATCCACGCCCGTCAAAGCCTTGACGAGTGCCGTTTTTCCGTGATCGATATGTCCTGCCGTGCCAACGATGATGTCCATATTTATCCCGATTGATAATCTTTATACTTTGTGATTAGGCATTTTCTGCCGAAACACAAGATTTATTTTGATTGTAAAAGCGAGTATATCTTGTCTTTTTGTATTAAACCACTAAACGATTCTTAAAGGTTTTTGCTTTGATTGGTGATTGCTTTATGTAATAATAATAAGTTGTTGTTTAATTCCTTGATATTTTTTGCCGCGTAACTTGCATTTTAAGCGGGCAAAAATCTTCTGCTTTTTGCGTCATATAATTTGCAGAATATTCAGGGAGTTAAAAAAAGGAGATCAAACCCTTGAGCGATTCCAATAATTTTCCAAAACCGCCGCCGCCCGATGATTTTTCTAAAACTACGCCTAATATTCCTATTTCGGATAGAGATAAATCAACAAGCACTGATTGGGAAAAGACAAATTATAATTATCCGGCACAGCCGCCGGCAGATGATTGGGGCAATACGGTGGCTAACATAAAACCAAAGGGCAATGATGACTTTGATTTCGGCAAAACATATATGCCTTCCGGGAACAAGCCGAAAACGCCCGATTGGGGAATAACCGAAGGCGATATTAAACTGCCGGATAACGATTTCGGCGGGAAAACGGAAGTCGGAGCCGACTACGGTGCAACTACGCCTTATTTTCGCTTGCCGGAAGTAGAACGCGCCAAATATCAAAACATTCCGCTCACTCCGACGCAGGAAGCCGAGAAAAAACAACAGGAAGAAAAAGAAAAAGGCGGTGTCCCGTCGTGGGTTTGGATTTCGGGCGGATTGATGACGATGTTTCTCTTCGCAATTCTTCTTTTGCTGGTGGTTTATATTTTCTTTATGAATCGGACGGGTTTTGAAGCAATTGTCAAAGGCGCACCTTCCGGCAGCAGTATATTGATCGACGGCGCATATTGGGGAGTTTCATCGGGCGGCGATATTAAATTGCCTGCCTTAAAATCAGGCGAAACCAAAAAAATCGAGATCGTTCATCCCAATTACACTTGTGAGCCGCGAACTATAAAAGGCGAGGACGGCGTGAAGCCCGAACCGATTATTGCTCAATGTAAGCAATTTGACATCAAAGTTGCTGAGGAATGTGTCAACATCAAAGCCGGTGCGTATGATGTAGCGGAAAAATGCGCGAACAAGGCATTGGATGATTTATCGGCGACTTATACGGTTGACGATCTGCTTCGCGCGATGAATTTGTATATCATTCAATTTGCCAGCGGAAAGTATGACATTCCCGATAGAAATTTGAAGTTTCTGGAAAGGTCAGCAGGCTATATGAAAAAACTGCCGCCAACCGTTGTCGTCGAAGTTGGCGGACATACGGATAATGTCGGCACTGATTCAACTAACCAGACGCTTTCAGATAATCGTGCTAAAGCCGTCCGCGAAGCACTTATTAAATTCGGTATAACGCCGGAAATGCTGACGGAAAAAGGTTACGGCGAATCAAAACCAAAAGCGACCAACGATACCGAAGACGGGAAATTTCAAAATCGGCGTATCGAATATAAAGCTGTGAAGAAATAAAAAAAGGGGAAGTCTGTGCTTTTTAACCAAAGCACAGACTTCTCGCTTTGATCTTTAAATTCTATTTGTCTTTCAAAATCTTACTCCAATCAATCTCTAAATTTTTTCTATCCCAATTTGCTGCATCTGCGCCTGCTTCATAAGTGCTTTGCATAAAATCCAAAATTAATTGATCGGGATTTTCAGCATTGCGGACATCTTCATATTTCAAAAGATATTCGCCCATTTCTTTAGAATAAAATGCGGTGTCGGGAAGGATTTTTTGTTCACCGAAATCCTTTGGCGGCGGCGCGGCGTATGCGTAAAACGCGGCTTCACCAAACCCGTTTCCCGTCCAAAAACCGTGGCTGATAACTTCCTGATCATAAGCAATGCGGGTGATGCGGTCGGCGTTTTCGCGCGGCGGCGCGTCATTACCGGAAAAGCGGGTTACGGCAAGGTCAAAACTTCCCCAAAAGAAATGAACGGGCGAACATTTGCCGACAAAACGCGAACGGAATTCTTTAAAAACTTGGTCAACTTTCAGCAAAACGCGCCAAAAACGATGAACATATTCTGCGTCGTAAGCAGCGTGAACAGTATCTTCGGCAAACGGAATCGGGTTTTCGAGTTCGTCGGGAATCGCCGTTATTTCAACTTCGATGCCGTTTGATTTTAGATTGTTCATCAACTTGTTATAAAAATCGGCAACCGGCATCGGTTCGAGTCCAAATTTAAATCCGTCGTTAAAGCTCGTCTGCACGATTAGCTGATGATTGATAAAATCAAAATCAATCGCAAACGATTCGTTTTTATAAGGCATTGCCGAAGTCGTCAAACCGTGCGGCGACAAATAAAGCGGGATATTCCACCATTCGTTGACCATCGGCGTTTGTTCAAGGCGAATTTTCCCGACAATCTGCGTCCATAAATGAAGCGTGTCATTCGTGTCTTGCCATTCAACCAGCGGCAGACTCGGATAAATTTCCGGGTTGTTCAAATTTGTCATAAATCTCCTGTAATTTTTTTATCAATCTGTCAGACAGAATTAAAGACGGGTTGCCGCAAAATTCTGTGATATTTCAAAGTATTCAGATATTTTATCAAATATTCTTCAAAATCACTTTATGCAAATAATTTGGTATTGGATTTGGACGAAGTTTCCGATAGTTGCGCCAACATTCTGCAATGCAGTAGTTTCCTATTACAATTTTACAAAAAAATAGCTTATTCGTGTTGAGGAGCTTTAAATTTGCAACGGATTTTGTTCATTATAACATTTTTATTTTATCTGACTTTCAATAATCCGGCGCAGTACCGGTTTGAAGTGTGGACAACTAAGGTAGGTCTGCCTCAAAACTCCGTCAGAACTATTGTTCGCACAAATGACGGTTATTTGTGGATGGGAACTTTTGAAGGTTTGGCACGGTTTGACGGTGTGGATTTTACGGTTTTCGATATGATCAATACGCCGGAACTTAAAAGCAATTATGTCCGCGCTTTGATCGAAGATAAAAGCAGGAATCTTTGGATCGGGATTGATGGTGGCGGACTTGTCAGACGCACGGGAAATCGTTTTTTTTACTATTCCAAAAATGACGGATTTGTCAGTAATAATGTAACTTCGACTAGTCGAAGACGGCGACGGTGCGATCTGGATCGGCGCGGAAGACGGCGGTTTAAGCGTTTTGAAAGATGGAAAATTCACCAATTATTCAACTGAAAAAGGTTTGTGCGACGAAAATGTGTGGGCGGTCGAAGCAGATTCCGACGGCGCGATCTGGGTTGGGACAGATAGTTGTTTGGCAAGATTCAAAGACGGAAAGTTTGAAAATTTCACGACTTCAAATGGTTTGTCGGGCAACAACGTCAGAGCAATTCACAAATCAAAAAACGGCGGAATATGGATTGGAAACGATAAAGGACTTGATCTTTTTCAAAACGGAAATTTTGTAAAATTTGCCGCGCAAAAAGATGTTTCGGGCAAATCCATTCAATCACTTTGGGAAGATAACGAAAAAAATCTGTGGGTTGGAACTTCACAAAACGGTCTATTTCGACTAAATCAAAACGAATCGAATCAGTGGGAAGCGGTCGGAAAAACTGACGAAAATGTTGCGGCAATTTATCATGATTCTGAAAATCAACTTTGGATCGGCACGTTTTTGCACGGTTTGTTGAAATATCGTCCGCCGCGCATTCACGCTTATACGGTTTCCGACAACTCTGCGGAGGCTTATGTCGGTGCAGTTTTTCAGGATAAATTGGACAATTTATGGTTTGGTTCACCTAATAAACTAAACCAACTCAAAGACGGCGTGATCAAAGATTTTTCACAATCGGCGGCAATTCCGGGTAATGTCCGCACGATCACCGAAGACGCGAACGGAAATCTGTGGGTTGGCGGCAATGGAATATTCAAATACGAAGGCGGAAGCTTCACCTCTTTTTCAACTAAAAACGGTTTGTCGAATAATACTGTTTATACGATGATCGGCGACCGTGAGGGAAACATTTGGGTTGGAACCTACGACGGTTTGAATTTGTTTAAGGATGGAAAATTTACCGTTTTCACAAAAAAGGACGGCTTGATTGACAATTATGTTTTGTCGCTGTTTGAAGACCGCAGCGACGCGATCTGGATCGGCGGACGCGAAGGTATCAGCCGCTACAAAGACGGAAAATTTAACAATTGGACAACTGCCGACGGTTTGGCGAACAACCGGGTTTTTGCGTTTTACGAAGACCGCGACGGCGCAATGTGGATCGGCACGAGCGGCGGCGGATTGAATCGTTTGAAAGACGGAAAATTATCAACCATTACGAGTCGCGACGGACTTTATGACAGTCTTGCTTTTGCGATTCTCGAAGACAATTTCGGCAATTTATGGATGAGCGGAAATAAGGGAATTTATCGGGCGAGTCTGCGCGAGCTGAACGATTTTGCCGACGGCAAGATCAAATCGGTGAGTTCGTTTTCCTACGGCACGGAAGACGGAATGCTTTCGCGCGAATGCAACGGCGCAAATCCTGCCGGATGGAAAACACGCGACGGCAATCTGTGGTTTCCGACAATTGCCGGTTTGGTCAAAATTGATGCCGCGCAACAAAATTTGCAACCGCCTTCCGTGTTGATCGAACAAGTTCTGATTGACGGGAAAATTCAGTCGGATGAAGAATTGTTGGAAATCAGTCCGAATCAGGAAAACACGGAAATAAAATTTACGGCGATAAGTTGGGCGCGTCCGCAACAGATAAGTTTTAAGTATCAACTCGAAGGTTTAGACAAAGATTTGATTGATGTTGGCACACGCCGGACGGCTTATTTTTCGCGTCTTCCGGCGGGCGAATACACTTTCAAAGTAATTGCCGATAACGGCGACGGCGTTTGGAATATGGAAGGTAAAACTCTGAAAATACGAGTTTTACCACCGTTTTATCGAACCTGGTGGTTTACTTTGCTGATGTTTTTTGTAGCGGCGGGAATATTGTTTTTGCTTTATCAACGGCGCGTTTCGATCTTTCGCCGCAGACAATTGGTGCAGGAAGATTTTTCGCGCCGTTTGATCAACGCGCACGAATCGGAACGGAGCCGAATTGCCGCCGAACTACACGATTCCGTCGGGCAAAGTTTGGCGATGATAAAAAATCGGGCGATTTTCGGGACGATGAAAGTTACCGACGAAGAAACAAAGGAACATCTCGAATTGATTACCGCACAAACCGCGCAGACAATTAACGAAGTGCGTGAAATTTCTTATAATTTGAAACCGTATCTGCTCGACCGTTTAGGTTTGACGCAAGCGATAAAATCCTTTCTTGATGAAGTTACCGATCTACATCCTTTAAAAATTGAAAGTGCGATTGACGATGTGGACAATATCTTCGGCATTGAAAAAGAACTGAGCATTTACCGCATAATTCAGGAAAACTTGAACAACGTCATCAAACACGCCGAAGCAAAACTGGTGCGCGTTTCGATCAAAAAAATCGGGACGAATTTGACGATCATTATTCAGGATGACGGCAAAGGTTTTGATGTAAATATTGTAAAAAATAATGACAGCAACAAAGGCGGTTTCGGGTTGCTCGGAATGGCGGAACGCATCAGAATGCTCGGCGGCAAACATATTATTGAATCCGAAATCGGACACGGCACAAAAGTTTCTATTACAATCGGTTTGAGCAAAGAAAATTAAATTTATGGAACAGCCACAGATCCGAATAATTTTAGCGGACGATCATCCGGTTGTGCGGCAAGGTTTGCGAATGATGATCGAAACGGACGCATCGCTCATCGTCGTTGACGAAGCCGGAAACGGACGTGAAGCACTTGAACTAATCGAAAAACACCAACCGCAAGTTGCTGTTATTGATGTAGATATGCCGGAAATGGACGGTTTTGGAGTTGTTCGTGAACTCGATCAAAAACGAATTGACGTTGAAATAATTTTCCTGACGATGCACAGCAAAGAAGAGATATTTTACGCCGCGCTCGATTTGGGCGTGAAAGGTTATGTCTTAAAAGATAGTGCGATCAGCGACATCGTGGCGAGCGTCAAAGCGGTCGCGGCGGGACAATCTTATATCAGTCCGGCGTTGTCAAATTTGCTTTTGAAACGCCGCCGCCGTGCTGACGAATTGGAAACGAATCAACCCGGTTTGCACCAACTTTCGCCAAGCGAACTTCGGGTTTTGAAATTGATCGCCGACGGCAATACTTCCAACGAGATCGGCGAACTTCTTTTTATCAGCCGCCGAACCGTCGAATCTCACCGCGCCAATATCAGTCGCAAACTCGAACTGCAAGGCAGTCTTGCCCTCGTGAAATTTGCCATCGAACATAAATCCGAACTTTAGAAATAAACTTCAATAAATCATCTAAAGCCAATCAAACATTGAGTTTGGTTGGCTTTTTTGGTCTGCGCTAAGTATAAATACGGATACAAAATCAGTATGAATACGGATGGCAAATTAGGTGTCTACAGTGATGTTCAAACCTCTTTTTTCTCAATATATTCAACTTACATAATTTATTTTTACCAATTATGACAGCTCGTGAAATTATGAAGGTTTTGATTGTGGACGACAACAAAAAAGTGCGTGAAATGCTGGGAATGTGGTTACACGATCTGGTGGACGAGATTTGCGAATGTGCGGACGGCGCGGAGGCTTTGGAGGCTTACACGAGTTTTTTGCCGGATTTGGTTTTGATGGATTGGGAAATGAAGAGAATGGACGGCATCACGGCGACGCAACAGATCGTGTCGAATTTTCCAAAGGCGCGAATCGTGATGATTACGATGCACAACCGGAAAGAACTGCGAACAACGGCAATCAAGGCGGGCGTTTGCGATTTTATTCTCAAGGAAAATTTGATGGATTTGCGGCGATGTTTGATTGACAACCGTGAACAGAGAGTTTGAGGAGCAACGATTTTTAGAAATATGACTTTTGAGAAGAGGAGAAAAATTATGAAAAACAGCATACAAAAAATGAATTTGAATATAGCTATGCGGTTGGCGTTGATGGTGCTGACCGTTTTATCGGGCATCGGCAATTTACGGATGAATAGACAAGACGAAAACAAAATAACAGGAGAAAAGAAAATGAAACGAAAAATGATGATGATTTTAATGATGCTCGGCGTGAGCGTCGGTTTAGTGTTGGCGGGAGTGCAGAGCGCGGCGGCGCAGGCGGGCGAGAGCATCGCGTTCGCCTCCGACCGCGACGGCAACTTTGATATTTATGTGATTAACTCAGACGGCACGAATCCGATTAACCTGACGAACAACGCGACGCTTGATGTCGAACCGTCATTTTCGCCCGACGGCAGCCGCATCGCGTTCACCTCCACCCGCGACGGCAACTTTGAGATTTACGTGATGAACGCCGACGGCTCGAATCAGACTCGCCTGACGAACAACCCGGCGAGTGATGCCGAGCCGACGTTTTCGCCCGATGGCAGCCGCGTCGCGTTC
>JANMAA010000265.1:0-22679 GCA_031359215.1 Acidobacteriota bacterium
TTGGCACCTCGATGTCGGCTCATCACATCCTGGGGCTGAAGAAGGTCCCAAGGGTTCGGCTGTTCGCCGATTAAAGTGGTACGTGAGCTGGGTTCAGAACGTCGCGAGACAGTTCGGTCCCTATCTGGTGTGGGCGCAGCAAAATTGAAGGAATCTGACCTTAGTACGAGAGGACCGGGTTGGATTGACCTCTAGTGTACGTGTTATCGCGCCAGCGGTATCGCACGGTAGCTATGTCAAGCATGGATAAACGCTGAATGCATCTAAGCGTGAAGCCAGACCTAAGATTAATTTTGCCAGTGAGACTCGTGGAAGACTACCACGTTGATAGGTTGGAGATGTAAGTGCAGTAATGTATTTAGTTGACCAATACTAATAGTCCCAAGGCTTGACCATAAAATTTGTTGATAAGCAAATTTTTATAATTGCAATTTGTTAAATTTATCATTATTTCAATAGTCATTATTTTAGATATTTATAAGTTTTCCGGTGATTTTATCGGCAGGGTCACACCCGTTCCCATCTCGAACACGGAAGTTAAGCCTGCTAGAGCCCATGATACTGCATCTTTCAGGTGTGGGAAAGTAGGAAGTTGCCGGATTTAAATTTTAAGCCCGTTCAGTCATAATACTGGACGGGCTTTTGTTTTGTATTTAAATATTATAAGAAAATGTTAGCAAAACTCAATAACTTTGAAACTTTTTTCAAAATCACATCATACTTGGTTATATTTTGTGGTTTTCTCTCACTGTGGCTTTCCGGCGGGTTTGGTTTTATTGTAACAGCACTTTTTCTTAGCGTAATTATCGGTGCTTGGTTTTTGGAGGATTCAAAGTGGTATATTTCCGAACGTGTCGGGACGGTTTTGATTATTCTAGTCGTTCCGCTTTTTTATATAACTTGGAAATATAGGATTTTCGGATCAGGAGAAACAGAAACGGTTGTTGCGGCAGTATTAGCAAGAATGATCTTAATACTTGCGTCAATAAAACTTCTACAAAAAAAGTCCGACAGAGATTGGATTTTTCTTTACCTTATTTCATTTTTTGAAGTTTTGCTTGCTGCCGGATTAAGTATTAGTCCACTTTATTTAGCATCGTTTATCATATATTTGTCAGTAACTATTTGTGCAATTGTTTTATTCGAGATAAGAAAAACTTCAAGCATCGTTAATAAAAATGATTTGATTGATAGAAACAAATCATTGAACGAAACAAAAATTTCGCGGCTACCGTTAACTGCTATAGCTTTACTTATTCTGATCGTCGCAATTTCAACACCTTTATTTTTTATTTTGCCGCGTGTTGGTGGTGCCGGGTTGGGAAGCAGTTTAAGCGGACTTTCAGGAATGACCGGATTCTCAGATGCAGTCAAACTAGGTTCAATCGGACGGCTTAAGCAAAACAATGAAACGGTGATGCGGGTTCGTTTGGATAAAATGAGCGAAAGAAACATCGGAAATATGTATTGGCGCGGAGTTGCGCTTGATAGATTTGATAACAAAATCTGGAGCAGATCCAGATTGAAATATAAAGAACCTTATATCAAAGGTGAAAAAGATTTTTTTCTGGTTGATTATTCGTCAAATAAAGAAGACGTAGCCGTGCAAACAGTCTATCTCGAACCGCTTGATACGGATGTTTTATTTGCATTATCGCGTCCGGTCGCCATACAGGGAAATTTCCAAATTATTAATAAAGACTCCGAAAGTGCAATAACTTTTAATCGAAACGGGTTTGAACGTCTTAGTTATAAAATATATTCCGATCGGAGTCTGCCAAGTGAGGATAAACTGAAAACCGATAACTCAGCATATTCAGCAGAAGAAAAGCGGTATTTGCAGCTTCCTGAAACTATGGATGCAAGAATTTCGCAACTTGCTGCAGAAGTCACCGGAACATCCGATAGTCGCTATGAAAAAGCAAAAGCCGTTGAAAATTATCTTCAAACACAATACGGTTATACATTGGATTTAAAAGCCGATGGCGATGAGCCTTTGGCAGATTTTTTGTTTAATGTGCGCGAAGGTCATTGCGAATATTTTGCTACGGCAATGGCAATTATGCTTCGCACACAAGGCGTTGCCACGCGTGTCGTCAACGGTTTTCAGCAAGGCGAATACAATGAAACGGCGGATGTCTATGTCGTCAAACAAAAAGACGCGCATTCCTGGGTAGAAGTTTATTTTCCGCGTGAAAAGGCTTGGATTCCGTTTGACCCGACACCTTTCGCGGGACAAGCAAACGAAACGAATTCGGCAGGTATTATCGGAAGTTTCAGTAAATATCTCGAAGCATTGGAAACATTTTGGATTCAATATTTCGTGGCTTTTGACAATCAGGAACAGCGTTCACTTTTCCGTTCCGTCAAAAGTAGTTTTAGTGATTATCAATCGAAAACTTCTGCGTGGCTGACCGAAATGCAATCGCGTTTGTCAGATTGGTGGAAAGAAGTGCGCGGCGACAAAGGCTTGCAGACAAGTGCAAAAGCTATCGCTTTTGGAATTGGCTATTTACTTGCGGCGATTTTAGGAGTATTTCTTTTAATCTGGCTTTACCGCAAAGTTATAAAATTAACCGTTTGGCAAAAAATTCTTGCGTGGCTGAAATTCAAAAACGAAACGACGATTGTCGAGTTTTATGAACGAATGCAAAAAATTTTAGCAAGCAAAGGTTTCACCCGTGCATCGCATCAAACGCCTTTAGAATTTGCATTTGAACTAAATATGCCCGAAGCCGTCAAGATAACGGAAAAATATAATCGTGTGCGTTTTGGCGAAAAAGATTTGTCAAACGAAGAAACAAAACAGGTTGAAAATTGGTTAACTAGTCTAGAAAATACGGAAGAGTGAGCAATTTATGGCAAAATACTTTATTTACTTTTACCTGATATATAGTATTTTTTCCGGTTCTGTTTCCCTGCTTAAAGGTATAATCTACATATTCAAGAAGGGGCATGTTCTTAATATTATTCCGTGGTATCTTTCAGAATGGTTTTCTCTAATCAGAGGAATTTCTTATTTAATATTTGGTCTTGTGATGTTGAAATTTTATATTTCCGGGGTTTTTGATGAATGGACAATCTTAATTGTTGGCATAATATTAATTTCTATACCGGAGTGTGTCTTAATGTATTTGTATGAAAATTACATTTTTGGAATTTCCAAACAACATTAAAAAAATGGTCAGAAGTATGTTTGAATTAGATAAAAATGAAAAAAGTTGGATTTGTCAGTCTCGGCTGCCCGAAGAATCTCGTTGATTCGGAAGTAATGATGGGACAATTAAAATTAGCCGGTTACGAAATTACGAATAATTCCGACGAAGCGGATACGGTCGTCGTGAACACCTGCGGGTTTATCGAATCGGCGAAAGCCGAATCTATCGAAGCGATTCTCGAAGCGACGAACGCGAAAGCCAACGGCAAAGCGCAGCGAGTGATCGTCGCCGGTTGTCTGGTCGAACGCTACCGTGACGATCTGATGAAGGAATTACCGGAAGTTGACGCATTTATCGGCACAAATGAAATCGGCAGAATCTTGGAAGCGGCAGACGAAGAAGTTAACTTTAAAGAACTTCCGCTTTTGCCAATCGGCAATAAAACCGCGACGTATCTTTACGATTTCGACACGCCGCGCCATCGTGCGACCGAATCTCACACGGCATTTATTAAAATCGCCGAAGGCTGCGACCGACCGTGCGCGTTCTGCTCGATTCCCGGAATGCGCGGCTCGTTTCGTTCGCGGCGGTTCGGTTCGATATTGAAGGAAGCCGAAGATTTGGCGAAACAAGGTGTCAAAGAAGTCGTTCTGATCGCGCAGGATTCTTCGCGTTTCGGTGAAGATTTGGGAGAAGTTGACGCGCTTGCAAAATTAATTCGTGCGCTCGGCGAGATCAAAGATTTAGAATGGATTCGCGTAATGTATGCTTACCCGACGCATATTTCCGCCGCATTTCTCGCCGCAATTGCCGAAACGCCGAAAGCCGTTAAATATCTCGATATGCCGCTGCAACACGGCTCGCGCAATGTTTTGAAATTGATGAAACGCGGCGGAACTCGTGAAAGTCTTGAAAAACTTATCGCCCGTGTCCGCGAAAAAGTTCCGAACATTACAATTCGCACGACATTTATCACCGGATTTCCCGGCGAAACCGAAGAAGATTTTGAAGAGTTGATGCAGTTAGTCAAAAACTGCGAATTCGATAACGTCGGCGTTTTTACATATTCCGACGAAGAAGGAACTGCGGCATTCGATCTGCCAAACAAGGTTGAAGCAAAAACGATGAAACGCCGCCGCGCAACTTTGATGAAGGAGCAAGCGAAAATTTCCAAGCGCAAAAACGAAGCGAAAATTGGTAATATTTACAAAGTTTTGTTTGAAGGCTTATCGCAAGAATCCGATTTGCTTTTTCAAGGTCGTCTCGAAGGTCAGGCGCAGGAAATTGACGGTTATATTTTGATAAACGATATGCCCGAAAACCTAGAACCTAAAATCGGTGCGATTTACAACGTCAAAATAAACGAGGCGCACGCCTACGATTTGATTGGTGAGATTGTTTGAATCCCGAACCAATCCAACGAAAATTTACAAAAAACCAGCCTGATTTAAAAACGAAAGTGTAAATCCTCTTTAACTTTACCATTTGTAAGTAGTTTGGATTCCGGGGATTATTTCGCCGCTGATTCCGACACCGATTGAAACTTCCACCGGAATTTTGACTGAAGTTCCCGGAATAACTAAGGTTGCTGATAATGCCGCTTTAACTGCCGCATTAACTTCGGTATTGATTCGCTTTTCGTCAAATTTAAACCCGGCACTTCCTTCTACTGAAATTTTGAATTTAATTTCCTGAATATTTCCCCAGACGGCTTTTTTCTTGATTTCTTCTTCTATCGCCGTTAATTCCGCGCCAAGTTCAATTGTTCCGTCTGATTTAACACTGGCTTTTACACTGATCGGAGGCTTTGTTCGGAAAATGCCGCCCTCTTTCAAACTCAGCTCGATTTCTATGGCAATTTCTCCCTTTAATACATCCTTTTTAACCGCGCCGTCGGCATCGATCCATTGTTCTTTTGCGCCGGAAGGTTTTTGCGGGTCATTGGACGGAACATACGGTGTGTAAGGTGGAAGTATAATAGAATTGAGATTTACTTCCCTGAGAGAAACATTTATTTGCCCGCTCCATTTGCTTGAAAAAGCAACGCCTCCAATCCAAATTTTATCGTTCGGCACACCCATTTGAATCAGATTATTTCGCATATTACCAAATCGGGTTTGCATAGCGGCACGTTCTCTATTTTCGGTTACACTGCTCATTTGCGCCTCAGTATTGATATATCCATAGATATTGATGCTCACTATTTTGGAATTATCGATAGCCTGACTTTTATAACCTCGTGCTATGCGAAGCAGTTTGGCAGATTCGGAAGCCTCTGAATCCACTTGATAGATCGTTTCAAAAGTTGATGTTTCTTGCGTAGTTTGAACCGGCGGTGCCATAGATTATTTGACCTCTCGAATTACATTTTTTAGATAGCAAATGACGAAAATATTAATGCAACTTCATATTGTGTAGAAGGTTAAAACAACATCTTTTGCGTAATTCTCAAAAATAATTTTCCCTTGTATAACCAATCAATTATGAATTAATCGGTGAAATCGTATAGAATCAACGTCAATGCCGAATTATGACGAAATTACTAATTCTCCTGCAACTATTGAATTACAGGAAGATACCGACACAGTTATCGAGAAAAAGACTTTTGGTGATTATTTTTCTTTGGCAGTAACGACTTTCGGTGTCGGATATTTGCCGCTTGCGCCGGGAACTTGGGGTTCTTTGGTTGGCGTGGTGATTTACCTGTTTATTTGGGCAGCGGAAGCACATCTCGGAAACTATTTTCTGTATCGGGATGTCAACGGCGAGATTGTAACGGCTTGGGTTCACGCGATAAATGTGCTTTTATTTCTTGCTTTTTGTTTGATCGGAGTTTGGGCTTCGGATAGAGCATCGTATCTGTTTCAAACCAAAGACCCGCAAAAAGTCGTCGTGGATGAAGTGATGGGACAGTTGCTGGTTTTTATGTTTATCCCGTTCGATGTTCGTTGGTATTATGTTGTCGCGGGATTTTTATTATTTCGATTGTTTGATATTTGGAAGCCTTACCCGATTCGCTCGCTTGAAAGTCTCCCGACCGGTATCGGAATTTGCGCCGACGATCTGCTTGCCGGGGTTTACGGCGGTGCTTGTCTGGCGTTAATCTTTGCAATAAAATCGAGTTTATGAAATTTCACGTTTTACCGGGAGATTCTTTGGTTGAAACCTTCAGCGAATGCAAGATTGAGGGCGAAATTATTGTCTGTCGTGAATGTTTGATCGAAGGTGATGTCAGCGGAAAAAATTTAGAGGAGTTCTGGCAGATCAGGTCGGAATTTATTGACGAAAACTACGGTGATGCAGCGGAAGTTTACTATCAAAAAGTCGTCGGGGAATTTGAAAAGCTGCAAAATCTGACTGACAAGAACGAAGTATATCTATGGTTCGAATATGAATTGTTTTGTCAGGTCAATATGTGGTTTTGCCTGTCTTTACTTAAGCATTCAAAAGCAAAAGTCTATCGCGTCGCGCCCGTGGTCAGAAATGAAAAAAATATCTGGAAAGGTTTCGGTGGTTTATTTGAAGAAGATTTGCGCCGGTGTTTTGCGAAAAGAACGATATTCACGGAATCGGATTTAAAGCTCGGCGCGGATTTGTGGGAAGCCTATCGAAGTAAAGACTACACAAAACTGATCATACTTTCGGTGAAAGAATCCGCCTGTTTTCCGCAACTTGTCGCTGTTTGTGAAGCTGAAATAGAGAAAAAGAAACGTCCCGTCAAAGCATTAAATTCCATAATCTCTTCCGGTGAAACAAATTTCGGCAACATTTTCAAAAGGTTCAGCGAACGCGAGGGCGTTTACGGTTTCGGTGATTCACAGGTCAAAAGAATTTATAAAACCATAAAGAAATTATAGATTATTTTGAAAGCCGGAAAGTTGTCGGTTAATCATTGTTAATCTCATCATCGTCACCAAATATCCAACCCTTGCGCCAGAAGTAAATAAAAAGTCCGCCACCTATTAGCAGCATTAAGATCAACGCGCCGAAGTAGCCGTAACGCGAATGCAGTTCCGGCATATTTTCAAAATTCATTCCATAGATTCCGGCGATAAGCGACAGCGGAAGTATAATTGACGAAAATACTGCCAAAACTTTCATCACATCATTAGTTTTATTCGCCGTTACTGCAAAAAGAATGTCGAACAAACTGCTGACGAGATCGCGGTAATTTTCCGAAAGATCGGAGATTCGTAAAAGATGGTCGTGAACATCTCTATAAAAGGGAAGTATCTGTTCATCTATCTGGGGAAACTCACCGTGCGACAGACGGTAAAGCACATCAAGTTGCCGCGAAGAAATTCTTTTTAAACGTGCGACGCTACGGCGGAGATCCATAATTTCTTCCAGAATTTTAGTGTTATTCTTTTTCATCATAAAGACGCGATCTTCCAAAAGGTTAATCGCCACATCGAAATCGTCAACCACCGGCATATATAAATCAACCAGTTGATCGAGGATTTGATGAAGCAGATAAGCCGCGCCGCGCTGACAATGGAAAGGTGTCGAACGAATTTGCTTTTTGACCGCATCAATACTGCGAAAATCTTCGTTATGATAGGTAACGACAAAATTTCTGCCCAAGTAGCCGTCAAGCTCTTTGGTAACAAAATTTGCCGAATTGGTTTCGTTCTTAACGCCGTGAACAATGAAATACAAATAACTCGGAAATGCCTCGACTTTCGGCTGATTGCGGGTTTCGATACAGTCTTCAATCGTCAAATGATGAAACTTGAAAACATTCAGCAAAATACTCTGAGCCTGTATTACGTCGTCGGAAGTTTTTGAATCGAAATCCACCCAAACAACATTGTCTTCGTCCTCTAAGAGTTCGGGCAAATCTTCGACGGGAAAGCCTTCTTCGATAGAATCTGCACCATTTCGATATACAAAAATTTCCATAAATAATATTTCCGTTAAATTGCGGTTTACTGAATTATTTCTGTTTTTTAACTGCCTTATAATATCAAATAAATAAACTTTTAACTTCCAAATCCAAGATGTTTATACTATTATCTTTATGAAAAAAACAACTGAAAGTTTCAGCTTTTCTTCAATTATTTATCACTTAATGTGTTTTATGTGATAAATTCGGTTTGAGAATTATTTCAATAAATAGAGCCGGATTTTTCTCAAAAAAAGATATTGAAATCATCTCACGCTCAAATTTTCAATGTTTCACCGGAAATATTAAATTAAAGTCCAAAATTATGAAAAATCTTAAAATTTATTATTTTGTCGTTCTGATTTTACTTAATTTCAGTTTTACGCCGGGTAATGTTTCGGCAAAAGACGAATGGTTGCAGGTTCGATCAAAAAATTTCAATTTATTTGGAAACGCCAAGGAAAAAGATATTCGCAAAGTAGCGACAAAACTCGAACAATTTCGCGAAACATTTCGGCGGGTTTTTAATAAAACAAATCTTAATTCTTCGATACCGACCAATGTCATAGTTTTTAAAAGCGATAACGCTTACAAACCTTTTAAGCCGAAACGGGCTGACGGTAAAACGGATAATCTTATCGCCGGATATTTTCAGTCCGGCGAGGATGTTAATTACATCACGCTTTCAACCGAAGGCGACGATGCCGACACCTACGGCACGATTTTTCACGAGTATGTTCATTTTATTAACAATTCAAATTTTGGAAAATCGGAGATTCCGCCATGGGTTGATGAAGGTTTAGCCGAATATTACCAAATTTTTCAAATCGAAAATGACCAAACGGTTAAGCTCGGACTACCGCAAAACAGTCATCTCGCCCTTCTTCAGCAAAACAAGTTCATTCCTCTCGAAACTTTGTTTAGTATCAGTAATTACACGCTTCATCAAAACGAAAACCATTCGCGCAGTATCTTTTATGCCGAATCGTGGGCGTTAATTCATTATCTCGTTCAGAATAAAAAAACCGAAGGTCTCAGCAAATTTCTGACGCTTTCGGCAAACGATGTTCCGTCCGAAAAAGCTTTTAAAGAGGCTTTTCAGTTGAGTTATGCTCAGATGGAAAATGAATTGAGAAAATATGTCGGGCAGAACAGGTATTTCTATTCAATCGTTAATTTCCCTGAAAAACTCGTTTTTGACAAAGAAATGCAAACGACAATTTTGTCTGAAGCGGAAAGCAATGCCTATCTCGGCGATCTGCTTTATCACACGAATCGGGATGAAGATGCCGAAATCTATTTGCAGAAAGCAATAGCTCTGACACCGGATTCGAGTATGGCGAACACGACCTACGGGATGGTTAAAATGCGGCAGAGAAAATATGACGATGCAAAAAATTATTTTGAAAAAGCCATTGCCGAAAATCAAAAAAATCATCTCGCGTTTTATAATTATGCCTTTTTACTCAGCCGCGAAGGACGCGATGAATTCGGCTATGTTCACTCATTTTCAAAGGAACAATCAATAAAAATACGCGATTTGTTAAAAAAAGCGATTGCGATAAACCCTGCCTTCACGGAAAGCTACGAACTTATTGCTTTCGTTGATCTGGTCAATAATGAAGAACTCGACGAAGGCGTTGCCTACTTGCAAAAAGCATTGCGCTATCAGCCGGGTAATCAGAAATATGCGATTCGGCTTGCCGAGATTTACTTGCGGCAGGATAAGTTTGCCGAATCGAGAGCGATTGCCGAAAAAATTGCTAAAACGACAGACGATCCGCAGATAAAACAACAAGTTGAAAATCTTGTTTCGAATCTTCAGAAAAGAGAAGAATACGTTGCCAATGCGAAAGCGCGGCGCAAACAAAATGAAGAAGCAATAGCAACCGGAGATAATAACGAGGTCGAGCCGATTTTTATACGCCGCCGGACAGACGGGAAAAAACCGACTCCCGAAGAACTCGCCAAAGAAAAGGAAGAAGACGAGATTTTTTCAATGAATCGGGCAATTAGAAAAGCCCAATCTTCCGAAGTTCAATCACTCGGACATATACAAAAAATCGAATGTAAAAACAACGCTATAACTTACACGGTCAAAACGGAAAGTGAAACTTTTATACTTTCCAGCAAGGATTTTGAGGGACTGTCGCTAGTCGCTTTGGTCGCTAATCTTAGAGATACACAGATCGGTTGCGACGCAAAAATCGCCGCAGTTAAAGCGGTGATAACTTATAAACCGCAACCGATTACAAAAAACGCAAGTCGCGGTGAATTGATCGCCATTGATTTTGTGCCGAATAATTTCCGGTTTATGGATGCCGGTAAATATCAGGTAATAATAGAAGATAGCGAGGATTCTGCTACATTGTCGCCGCCTGCGCCGGAAGAAAAGGAATCTATTGATAAAAAACGGAAAGAATTGATAATCGAATCAATCAAAAAAGCGTTGCGCCAGCCGCAATCAGGCGAAAAACGCGACATAGGTTTTCTGGAAAAAATTGAATGCACTAACAAGGGAATGTATTTCTATTTGAAAGGTCGGACACAAACATTCAAATTAACGACAGCCTCGCCGCAGGCAATTCAACTTCTTTCATTTACGCCCGAATCCGAAGCGTTAGAATTAGAATGTAACCTGAAACCCGTGGATGTTCCGGTCGTTTTTACATACAAAGTAGAGGAAAACTTAAAAGTTAAATCAAACGGGGAAATAATTTCGCTGGAATTTGTGCCTAAAAGTTTTACGCTGGACAATTAAAAAGAAGCATCAAGTTTAAGAAAAATTTAACCGCAAAGTAATAGGGAAGCAGAGGTTTTTTTGAAACAAAATGGCAGAATGTATTTTGATTTTCTCTACGACTTTGCGACTCTGCAGTTAAACAATTATTAAGGAAAAATGTCCGACTAATAATTTATGAATGACATAAAAATATTCATCGCCGACGATGTGAACGAAGAAAAACTCGCGCCGTTAATTGAAGCCGGATTTAAGGTCGAGAAGGAAACCAAACTAGGTTTTGATGCTTTAGCCGAACGAATGAAAGATGCCGATGGTGTCATCGTTCGCAGTGCCACGAAAATTACTGCCGAATTAATGGATAGATCGGAGAAACTTCGCGTCATCGGACGCGCCGGTGTCGGCGTGGACAACATAGATGTCAAGGCGGCGACCGAACGCGGTATCGTTGTAATGAATGCGCCCGACGGAAATACGATCACGACCGCCGAACACACGATTGCATTGCTTGTTTCAATGGCGCGAAATATTCCGCAGGCACACGCCAAACTGCAAGCGGGAACTTGGGACAAAAAGAGTTTTGTCGGCGTGGAATTAAACGAAAAAACTCTCGGTGTGATCGGTTTGGGCAGAATCGGTCGGCACGTCGCCAAGATTGCAAAAGGTTTCGGAATGAAAATCATCGCCTTTGATCCGTTTGTTTCAAACGATCAAGCAAAGGATTTCGGCATTGAATTGGGAAGTTTGGACGAGGTTTTTGCTAAAGCGGATTTTCTGACGATTCACACGCCCGTAACGGACGAAACGCGCAATATCATCGGGCGCGAAGCGTTTGCCAAAATGAAAAAAGGCGTGCGAATCGTCAATTGTGCGCGTGGTGGTTTGGTGGACGAAACGGCTTTGCTCGAAGCGATTGAAAACGGCACGGTCGCGGCAGCGGCGATGGACGTTTTTGCCACTGAACCTTTGCCGGATGATTCGCCTTTGCTCAAAAACGATAAAATCATTACGACTCCGCATCTTGGCGCATCAACCACCGAAGCGCAACAAGGCGTAGCGTTGACCGTCGCCGAACAGATGCGCGATTTTCTGCTTACAGGCGAACTCCGAAACGCCGTCAACGCGCCTTCGATGGCGGCAAAAGAACTCGAAGCATTTCAGCCGTTCATCGAATTAGGCGAAAAACTCGGACGTTTTCAAGCGCAAGTTATGAACGAAAATCCGGTTTCGGCAGTCAAGATCGAATACGCCGGAGAATTAGCCGAAAAAGATGCTGCGCCCGTAACGAGAGCGTTTCTCGCCGGACTGTTAAAGGATGTTTCAGCGCGTGTCAACGTCGTCAATGCTCTGCACATCGCCGAAGAACGCGGCATCACGATCACGACAAGTTACACCCAATCAAAACGCTCGAGCTACGACCTTCGCACCGCTGTTTCTTCGGCAAACACCGAACAAACCGCATCAGGAATGGTCTTTGCTAACGGCGAAGGACGCATCACCGAAATCGGCAGTTTCGCCATCGAAGCCGTCCCGTCAGGCTTTATGCTCCTAACCAAAAACAAGGACGTTCCCGGCGTTATCGGCAAAATCGGAACTCTGCTCGGCGAAGCCGAAGTCAACATCTCGCGCTTCTATCTCGGCAGAGAAGCCAAAGGCGGCGAAGCCTTAGCCATCATCGAAATTGATTCGCCGTTGGAAGAAAATGTTTTAGCGGATTTACGAAATCTCGAAGCGGTAAATGTGGCGCGGCAAGTCAAACTTTAAGGGAATTGATTGGGATTATTATAATCTTTGCCGATGGAAGCTAAACATTCGGTTTCAACCATTTTAATCCATTGATAAACTTAAAATCGCTGACGTTGTAAGTTATCAGCGTCAAATCGTGTTCAAGGCAGACAGCGGCAATCTGTGCGTCAGGTAGGAACAAACCGTGCGAATTGGAATATTGGTCAATCAGCGCAATTGTTTGTTTTGAGATTGTCGGCGTTTGGTAAAAAACAGGAAAGCGCGATAGGTATTTTTTGATAATCTGTTTTTCTCGGTTGCTCTTTGAACCCTGCAAACATTCGACATACACAGTTGCGTCTAGCGAATTTTCAAAACTCTCGACAAAATTTTTAACGTCGGCATTGCCTTTTGAAGATTTCAGAAAAAAACATTCGTATCTGTTAAATGGTCAATCATTTTGTTTGGCGGTTACGCTCGCGGATTTCACGGGCGATTTCCTGCGCCGATTCCTTTCGGTCAGCCCATACGCCGAGAACTTCTTCATCGCTGACGCTCTCATTGGTCGGCATTTCCACACTCAAATCGAACGACGTTTTCGGTTCTTCATCCAAAATAGTTACCAAAGCCCGATGACTTTTCTTCAAATGAATTTCCGTCAGCAATTTAATTTTACCTGTTTCATCAACTGTTGCTTCGAGTGTTTGTATCATAATCCGAATTTTAGCACAGAAAAGAGGCGAAGAAAAAATCATCAGCCAAACCATCGAAACCGAAGGTAGCAGCAAGATAATCTCAAATATGTTCTAACAGTTTCATCAATCATTCCAAAGCCTTCAAATCCGGCGAAACTTCCTGAATCGCAATCAAATCAAACCGCGAAACGATCTCCGCCAAATAATGATACGACTCATTAATCCGATTCTTAGAATTAAACTCCCGAATATTCCAAGTCGCCAAAAGCAGTCTCCGCATCCGTCTTCTGCGGAATCTTCACATCCAAATCCGCCCACAAAAGAAGAAGTTTATCAATTATCTGCATCTTTCCGGCTTTATCTGGATAATCTTTGATTGTTTTGTAATTCGGCATAAGACAGTATCCTAAAATGATTTTAGAGATTCTGATTAAACAAACGAAAGTGATATTTTATTTAGACTTGTTTCATTCCTCCAAATACTAAATATGGCGTTCCAATATGTTCTTTTCGACCATCCGCAGTTGCTTCTTTGATAGTTTTCGTATTCAAATAAAGAACTATTGCTTCTTTATCTTTTTCTAATTCAATTTCTTGACGATAACTTAAATTATCTTTCCAGTATGCTACTACCCTTGGAGCATCTCGATAACTTGATTTCCATCTGTCAACTAATCCTGCACAAGAAAGCGTAAGCATAGAACTCCGTGGATCATCAGCTAAAATTCCTGCATAACTTGCTGACCATCTGTCTCCTAGCTGAGGTCCATCCATTAAAACAGACACAACTAAAGTTGGACCAACCGCTCTAATCAAATCTGAAATAGGTTCTTGTCGGGCTAAGTCCTCACAAATTAACGGACAAATTGTTACATTTTCACCAATATTCATAAATGTAACCTTTCGTTGTGAAACCTTTGTGCCTTCCCACCAAGTTTTCTCTGTAGATAAAATTCCTCCTAATTGATATTGAATAATTTGAGATTCGGAAAGTCGCCATCTATGATGTTTATGTTGAATATAATCACAGTCTATATCAATATCCTCCTCTTTAATCTCTGGAAACTTAAATGTTTTATCATCGTGTAAGGTTTTCATATTGCAAATTACAAAATTACGATTTAACCTCCGTCCTTTTATTTCATTACGACTGGTTCTAACACCCGCAATGTAACCGGAAATACTGTAATTACATATGGCTTCTTCAAGTTGGGATTTTTGTTCAAAAGAAATTGCTGTTTCAGGTAAAATTACTAAATCAATCCTACCTGCTTCATTAATAGCTCTTGCAAAAAGGGAATCTAGCCAATTTTTAAATCCACTTTGCTTATCTTTGTATGCTCTTTCATTATTGTTTTCCCAATTACCCGAATTCCAACTATCTGATTTAACATCCTCGTCTGGTGAGTATTCAAAATAAGCCTCATTATCTTTTTTGCTCTGGTGAATTCGAGGAACTTTATCCATTACCTTGAAATCTCTTGCATTTATTTTCATTGGACAAGGAATCAAAAGAACATTTAATGAAGAGATATTGATTGGTTCGTCAGGGGTTTTATTACGTATTTCTTCAGTTAATAATATTTTTTCAGATTTTCGCCATTTTACCTTTACAGAAGCACGAGTAAAGGCAATATTACTTGAAAGGTTTCTTAATGTCATTCCAACATTTGGGGTGTGTCTTTTTGGAAGCACACGGCAACGATCTGGGTGAATTGTTGACAAAGTTCCATATCTTTCCAATTGTTCTTCTGCAAACTCCTGCAATTCACTTTTTTTGTTTTCACCATATTCCGGTATTCTTATATAATCTCTGATTCCGAATCCTAAACATGCCTCATCCGCAATGGCATGTAATGTGACCAAACTACAATAAGCATTCCACACTTGGTTCAATCTTTTATTTATTTCTTCATTATTTTGCTTAACATAATCTGATCGACTGAGTTTACTCTTATCTGATCTAATCATTGAGTCAATAATACTGTCTTTTTTACAGAGCATTTCAGATATATTTTCTTCATCACATCCTTTAATATATAACTTGAAAATCTCAAAAATATAGTTTATCGATTCTACATCAGTGTCATTGTTTATAATGGTTTTGAGTAATTCTTCTATATCAACTTTAGAAGTGTCAGTGATTACTTTCTTAATATCATCAAAGTTACGATTTAAAAACTTTCGCCAATCTACTCCTAATTTCCATACTTTTGTTGACCAATCATTATCAAAATTAATTACTTCTATGAGAGAGTTAGGATTATCTTCATTATCCCTTGTAATACTTTTTGGAGCCCAAGTATGATCTGCAGAATCAAGATTAACTAAATCTTTGGCTGGCGAAACCACCAAATAATATGCTCCTGTTGTCCCTAAGATTGCACTTGTATAGGCAAATAAATCAGGAGGATAAAAAAGTAATCTGTATGTTCTATCTCTTATTTCATCTAAGATTGTTGATACTTTATCGGTATCTTCACCTATTCCAAAAAGATGCTCTCGTGGAAGCAACGATGAAAATACTCGAAAGGAAGTTAAATGTTGGATAAATGGCATTATATTAGTTCTCCTACTTGTTATTTTTGATTAATATCTACTCTTTTTCATAGGCTCAAATTTAATTTATTAATTTCGCCTAACTTAATATCTATCTCATCCATTTCTAAATCTTGAAAACCGTTGGCGGTAACTCGGATTGTGAACTCGCCGATTGGGGCGGGTTTTATTGAGTATTCGCCTTTGGAATTGGTAACGGCATTTGCACCTGTTTCGACGATTGTGATGGTTGCGCCTTTGATGAAAGTGCCGTCGGATTTTTTTGTTACTGTGCCTTTTAGTTGGGTGGTGGTTTTGATCGGGTCAACGATGATGCGTGTTGACTCGTATGTTTTGACGAAATCGGGGTTGTCGGTTTTGAATAGTTCGGCTAATTTGTCGAGTTGGTCGTGGAGAATCGCGTCGTTTTCTTTGAAAAGGGTGGCGAGGTTGGCGTTGGCGGTTTTACGTCCGCTGAGGGCGGTGCGTGGTTTTGGAGTTTCCGCCGAATAGTTGGTGATGGCGGTTTGGAGATTTGTCAACATTGCGGCGGTGATACCGTAATCGGCTAAAGCGGCGAGATTTGCCGTGCCTTTGTCGTGGATGTTTTGACAGCGCGGGGCGAGTTCGTTGTCGCGTGTTCGCAGTAATTTGGAAACGGATAAATCCATTTCCTGTTTCAATGTGTTGTTGGAATTTGCCGAAGCGTAAGCGTAGATAACGCCTGCAATGTCTGCCGCGAGTTGGCAGAGAGTTTGTTTGGAACTCGTTTTATCAGCGGTAATGCCGGTCAACGCCACGCCTTTTAACTGCGCGGTGTTGGTGATGGCGACGATATTCGTCTTGAATTTGTTGAAAGCCGTTTGAAAAGCAAGGTTTGTGGCGATGACGGCGGCGTTATCGTCAACGTGCTTTTCGGTTGCCCGATACATATTAAGTTTAGCTTCTTGTTTGGCGTTCATTTTTCATTATCTCTCCTTCATTGTTTTTATTTAGTGGCTAATAAACCCCTTGAATTGGTGCAAAGATTGATTGCATTGAGCCGTTGATTGAGCGACCAACGCGATTTCTTTGAAGTTGAAGACAATTGCTTTGGTAATGCGGGCAATTGTGCGGATGTTAAAGTCAATTGTTCGACTGACAGCATCAATTGTTTGACCGACAAAGTGAATTGTTAAGGTGCAAAAATCAATTGTTTAGCTGACAGATTCAATTGATTGACCGGCAATGTGGAATGTTTCAATAACAAACTTAATTGTTAGAGTGAAAAAAGCTAAAACTTAATTGTCAAAGAGCATTTCTTTGATACGGAAAACTAACGAAAGCCTGAAAAAACAAGTAAAACTACTGTTAAAACGCTTAGATTGCTTGTCGATTCGTGGTTAGTGCAAAAAAGATAACATCTATTAATAATTTTTACAAGCAGAATTTATTACTTGTGAAAATTTAGTCGTTATAACAACAAAGGTTAGAATACTTTACTCACTTTACGCAGTTTTTGTATTTTGCGGCTGTGCCGCCTGATGTGCGGAAAGACTGTGCCTTTCCGGTTGGTTATTCTCCTATTAATAAGGCTGCACCTCACTTGTAGTGCAATAAATCAGAGGCGCAGCCTCACAACTTGAAGCGTTTGACGTAAAGGCACAGCCTTTCCGCACATCGGCGGGCATAGCCCGAAAAAACGCTTTTGCTTAAGGTGAATACTTTTTATTTGTAAATTGTGCGGTCGAGTGTGTATGAAACTAGCAATAAAATGAGTGCAACGATTGCTAATAATGGCGATTCATTGGCGAAATAATGGGCGGAAGCGGCGAGTAGGAAGTCGAAGAAAAATCCGGCGTAAGCCCATTCTTTTAATGTCTTCGAGTATTTAGTCAAGATCGCAATCACGCCCAGAATTTTCGCAATCGCTAACGGATAAACAATGTATGTCGGATAATTCAAACTCGTAAATATCTTGGCGACTTCGGCGTGATTGAAAATATACATTCCCGCCGAACCGAGCATCATTAAACATAAAAGTCCCGTTGCGATCCAATAAACGATTTTCATATTTCTATTATTCTCCCGAAACAAAAACTTTATTTTCCCGTAAATGTAAGATATATCAAGTTTTCCAATTTAGAAAGTTTCATTTATAGTTATGGCTAAACGATGAGCGAAAACAATACGACATTAAAAGTTGAGAACGTAACCAAACGCTACGGTGATTTTACGGCGGTCGGAGATTTGAGTTTCGACGTTAAAGCGGGAAGAGTTTTCGGGTTTTTAGGTCCGAACGGCGCGGGAAAAACGACGACGATTCGGATGATCGTCGGGATCACCGCGCCGGACGAGGGACGCATCGAACTGTTTGGCGAACGAATTTCCAATCAATCGCAAAATCGCATCGGTTATTTGCCGGAAGAGCGCGGACTTTACAAAAAGATGAAGGTCTTGGATCAATTGCGTTATTTTGCCGCGCTGAAGGATGTTTCGCAGACGAAAGCCGACAAATTGATCGATTTTTGGTTGGATAGAATGAAGCTGTCGGAGTGGAAAAAGAAAAAAACGACGGATTTGTCGAAGGGAATGCAGCAGAAAATCCAGTTTATCTCGACGGTTTTGCACAATCCCGATCTGCTTATTTTGGATGAACCATTTTCCGGTCTTGATCCGGTAAATGTCGAATTTATGATCGAAGTTGTCGCCGAACTGAAGACGCAGGGCAAAACGATCATTTTCTCGACGCATTTGATGGAAACGGCGGAAAGACTGTGCGACGACATTATTTTAATCAACAAATCGCGCAAAGTGGTCGGCGGAACATTGCGGCAGGTCAAAACCGGTTTCGGTAAAAATCTGATCGCTTTGAGATGTGTCGGCGGCGATGTGGTTTTGGAAGATAAAAGCCTAGTTCAAAAGGTCGTCGAACACGCTGACGAAAGGGAAATCGAGTTGGCTGAAAACGCTGACGCGCAGGTTTTGCTCAAAAGGTTGATCGAAAGCGGTGCTAGTATTTCAAAATTTGAACAGGTTGAGCCGAGTCTGAACGATATATTTATCGAAAAAGTGAAGGGAATCTAATGAAAAAATTTCTGGCAGTCGTCAAACACGAATACAAAAAAATCGTTTTGAAGTGGACGTTTTTAATCGCCACTTTGTTATTTCCGGTTTTGGCGGCGGCGTTTGCCGTCGTTCCGGCGTTGCTTTTTTCTATCAAGGGCAAACCGACGCGGCTTGTTATTGTTGACCAATCGGGAAAAGTTGCGGTGCGGGTTAAGGAAAGTCTTTTGAACGAGAAAAAGTTGAAAGAGCCGTCGCGCGATGATGTGATGAAGGATTTGACTGCTTCGCGTGAAGAGCAAATGAAGCAGAGCGCGAAACAACTCGGCGCGGCTTTCGTGTTTAAAAACTATGACGAAAGCGGAAAATCGTTGGAACAAATCCGCGGTGAATTGAACGGAAAAATCACTAATAAAGAACTCGATGCTTATCTGATAATTCCGCAGAATTTTGAATCTCCTGAAGCGAAATTCGAGTTTTTCTCGCGCAAAGCCGGTGATTTTGTTGCCAACAATACTTTGAAGGACGCGCTTAACGAAGCAGTGCGTTCACAGCGTTTGGCGGATGCGAACATCAGCGAGGTGCAGTTAAGAGATTTGAGCAAGGATGTGGATTTGTCGGTTAAAAAAGTTGACGAACGCGGCGACGAAAAGGATTCTGACAGCAGTTTTGTCGCGGCTTTTATTGTCGGTTTGATGATCTATATCACGCTGATTATTTACGGTCAGCAGATTTTAGCGGCAGTCATCGAAGAAAAAGAAACGCGCATTGCCGAGATTCTTTTTTCATCGGCGAAACCTTTTGAATTGATGATGGGCAAACTCGTCGGTGTCGGTTTGGCAGGTTTGACACAACTTGCGATTTGGATAATTTCTGCGCTTGTTTTGGTCGGCATCGGTTTGGCGCAAATGAGCGCGGCGGGTGTTAATATTTCGATTCCCGACATCACGCCATTAACTGTTGCCTATTTTTTTATATTCTTTTTGTTGGGCTTTTTCATTTACGCGACGGTTTACGCACTTATCGGCGCGATGGTTACGACTGTTCAGGAAGGCGGACAGTTTGCGATGTTTCCGATATTCTTTTTGGTTATCGGATTTTATATGAGTTTTACGGTCATCCGCGATCCGAATTCCTCGCTTTCATTTTGGGTTTCAATCGTGCCTTTTCTTGCGCCGATTACGATGCCTGTGCGGATTTTGGCGGAAACTCCACCGTTTTGGCAGATCGGACTTTCTATTTTACTCAACGGAATAACGATCACTTTTTTAGTTTGGCTGGCAGCGCGGGTTTATCGCGTCGGAATGTTGATGACCGGAAAACGGGCGACGATTCCCGAAGTCTGGAAATGGATTCGCCAAGCCTAAAACTCAACATTGACCGATGCAAAATTCGCCCACTCGATTAAAGACAAAAGTTACTTCTTGCTAGTTGCCGTTCATTTTACTGTTTTCGACTCTGAAGCCAAGGTCATTTCAGTAAAGTCTGACTAAGCGAAATTGATGAATGAATGTGAGGGTTTCGGCGTAATTTGTCTAGCCGTCATTTGCTAAATGATGGCTGAACAAGCAGGTTAAAATCTTTTTGCCGAAAAACTCCTGAAAAACTGTGAAATTTTGACGTGAAATTTGTGCGAAGTCTTTTGACTTTAGATGATATTAATAAAGGCGAACATTTGTCCGCCTTGAGGTGCTTGTTATTATTTGGTTTAAGTTGGTTGCCATCGAAACAGCTTATGGTTTCGCTTCCAAAATCAGATTAAAAGGTGTTTCGCTGGTTCTTCGCAAAGAACTAAAACCACCTTCCAGAGCAACTTCCCGCAGGCGTTGCTCGCCGGCTTGTGCGCCGAGTGCCAGACCGACTTCCTGTGAAAGCGAAGCAGGTGTGCATATCAAAGTTGAAGCTGAATAATAAACACGACCGACCGGATTCAAATTGTCTTCCGTTTTATCATTCGCAAAAGGCTCGACGATCATCCAACTTCCGTCTTCTTTCAGCGAATTCTTAACGTGCGTTGCTGCGCCGACCGGATCGCCCATATCGTGCAGACAATCGAAAGATGTTACAAAATCATAATCATTTCCCGGATATTCTTTTGATTTGGCAACCTCGAATTTTACCCTGTCGGAAACTCCCGCTTGTTCGGCTTTATCTCGTGCTGTTTCGATTGATTTAGCGTGATAATCGAAACCGTAAAACTCCGAATTCGGAAAGGCTTTTGCCATCAGAATTGTCGAAGCCCCGTGACCGCAACCGATGTCTGCCGCTTTTGCTCCGGCTTTCAATTTTTCCTCAACGCCGTCAAGCGATGGAATCCAATCATTGACCAGATGAACACCGTAACCCGGGCGGAAAAATAATTCCGTTCCGCGAAACAGGTCTTCGTGATGTTCGTGCCAGCCTAAACCTTCACCTGATTTAAATCTTTCAATAATTTTGGGCGTTGCTTGCAAAGCGGCAGTTGCGAGAATAAATGCTCCGGGCAAATAAGCCGCACTTTCTTCGTTCGTTAAAACGAATGCCTGCTCGTCTGTCAAATAATAGCTGTTACTTTCCGCGTCGAATTCGACATAACCACCTGCCGCCTGGGTATTCAACCATTCACGGACGTAGCGTTCATTCGTGTCCGTCCGATTGGCAAGGTCTTTAGCCGTAATCCGTTCATTCGGATTGCCCATTGCTTTATAAAGTCCGAGTTTTTCACCGATGACGACTGATCCCGCCGCCATTGTCGCGCCTAGATCGCCGACAAATTTTCCAAGTAAGTTGTGTAATTTTTCTTCATTTATATTCATAATCCTTGTCCTTCTTTTAGATATTTAAATCTCCGTGGTAGAAAATATAGAGATTTCTTTAAGCAATCAGAAATGATGTGCTCAATTGCTCTATCTATAATTCGACCCAAATTTTAGTGCTTTTTTGCCGTAAATGTCTTGATAAATTTATGAAATTTTTATGAGAAAAATGTGAAAGATTGTCATTTTGCTAAAAGTAAAGTGAATTCGAGATAACAAATTCAGATTTAGTCGGTGAAACTGACGTTATAGTTATAGCCCACGATGCAGTTCGTGGTTTTAATCATCAAAATTGACAAAAAGTCATTGAAAATGGCGGCATAAAAATGTGTTTCGGATATTCAACCTCTTCAAATCGTGCCGTAACTGTTCCCCTAACTGGCGTTATGGACTACAAATATATCACTGTCTCCGACGACTTATCTCGAACCTATGTTAAATTAACAAATTCCAAATTAGCAAAAATAAATAATTGGCAAACTTTTATCGGAAAATAGAATCTTTATTAGGTGAAAAATGGCTTTCCCCGATACTTTCTAAAATAAGGAGAAAAAATGAAACGAGGAACAAAAGTAATCTTTGTGTGTTTGGTTGTGGCAATGAGTTTGTTAGCGGCGGCGTGTCCGCAACGCGTGAGCATCGCCGATATTGAGGCAAATCCGTCAAGGTATCAGAATAAAGAAGTTGCGATTGCGGGAACTGCCCAAACAAGTTTCGGAATTTCGATCCCGATTATCAGCAACGGGCAGGGCGGAATTTATAAAATAGATGATGGAACGGGTTCAATCTGGGTAATTACAAATAGAAGCGTGCCATCAAAGGGATCACAACTCGGCGTAAAAGGAAAAATTCAAAACGGCGTAACCTTTAAAGGCAAAAATTACGGTTTGGTTTTGATGGAAGACGACAGACGCTTTAAAAACGGTAAGTAATAAAACATTAAATAAAACGGAAAAGGACAGGCATTAGCACCTGTCCTTTTCTTTGCTTTGTAATCACATTTTCAAAATCTGATGTGAATTCTTATAGGTTGACTATTTATTGACGGACAAAGGCATTGGGAATGGGTTTGTCTTCGGCAATTCCGAATTGAAATGC
>JANMAA010000275.1:0-27311 GCA_031359215.1 Acidobacteriota bacterium
TTGCGTGGCTCAATAATCATCGGCGATTATCAAAAGATTATGAGCGATTTACCAAAACGAGCGAAACGCTCATTCAGATTGCGATGATTCGTGTAATGCTTCGCCGATTACAACCTTTATGAGTTTTAAAACAGCTTCTAACAGCGGGAAAAATCTTTAAAGCCTGTCGGGAAGTGAAAATACAGTTATGAGACGGGGAATTTTGGTCAGATGGATATTTCGTCAACACTATTGGCGCACACGCTACCGAAGAAATGATAAAAAACTATATTTAGCAACAAGGAAAGATAGAGGAAAATGATAAAAGTAACAATAAAAAAAGACTGATTCTTAAATTTAAAGATCAGTCTTTTTTCATTTTATGCCAAACCCGGTTTTTTACTTCCGATTTTGGGCGATTCCTTAATTCGAGATATTGATATTTCGTAGTTAGAAATATCAATATCTCGTTCCTCGATTTACTTACTGTCAGTTTCGGGCGGCGGCGGAGTGCCGCATCGTGCCCTGATGTTTGCTGCGTGGAACGTGCTGGCAGCTCTCAAGGTGAAATCTACCGGCTGATTCGGATCGATCGGGATGAAGGTCACCGTCACCGGCATAAATGTTCCCGGTGTAAACGCAGGGATCATTACGATTGCATTGACCGGTGTTCCAACCACTGTTAATGATCGAAGTCCTGTTCCCGCATCGACGTGATCGACCGTTACTGATCCCGGTCCACTCGTGATTCCAAAGGAAACTATTCCGCCCGGGAACAGATCGCCTTCGGTCACGGTGGTTGTCGGAGTGCAAACCTGAGCACATCTGGCACGGATATTCGCCGCGTGGAAGGTGCTTGCCGCCCTTAAAGTAAAGTCAACTGCAAGTCCCGGATTGATCGGAGTGAATGTCACTGTGACAGGAGACTGTGTTCCCGGCGTAAACGGCGGAATGTTGACAACCGCATTAGTCGCAGAAACAACGGTCAAGGATTGAAGTCCTGTTCCGGCATTGACGTGATCGACTGTCACTGAACCCGGACCACTGGTTACACCAAAGGAAACGATTCCGCCCGGGAACAAGTCGCCTTCGGTGACAGTTGTTACCGGAGTGCAGACATTACCCGGAGTTGGTGTCGGAGTTGCTGTCGGAGTAGCAGTTGGAGTTGGAGTTGCCGTAGGTGTCGGAGTAGCAGTTGGCGTAGCTGTCGGTGTTGGAGTCGGCGTAGGCGTAGCTGTCGGAGTCGGTGTTGGTGTTGCCGTTGGAGTCGGAGTAGCCGTTGGAGTCGGAGTAGCTGTCGGAGTCGGAGTTGGTGTCGGAGTAGCTGTCGGAGTCGGCGTTGGTGTCGGAGTCGGTGCTGTTATGCAACAAGCACTACCGGTGATAATTAACGAGAATCGGTTTAATGTTCCTATATCAGCCGGACCTACATCAGACACATTCAGCGTCCAGTTTCCATTCGGATTTTGTCCGTCAAATGCCGATAGCGGACTTTCCGGTGCAAAATTGCCTGTAACAGCACCCGTTGCCGGGATCATCGAGGCTGCCGGAAAACCACCGTCATCATCTAAAGTAACTGTACAGAAGTTTTGACCTGCACCACCACGACCGGCAATCAAACTAACTGTTGTTCCTGCCGGTGAACGAAGTGAAAATCTCAAGTCACCATTAAATGTATGTGTTACCGACGCATTCAGATTGCCGGTAGTCGTATCGCAACCAGCCAAAGCATCCAGTCGGAAGTTTAGGTCGTTAACTAATCCGACAACTCCACTTACCGGAAGAACAATGTCAACACCTGCCGGAATGTTATCGGGAACAGCCACCGGCGGTCCGGTATAGCTGGTAGTCGATGATGCACCCGGACCACCGGTTGGAAGCGTATAGACCAAGTTGCCCAGATTACTTGCTCCGTCCTGATGTTGAATGGTCGCGGTAATATTAGCACCGCAAGCCAACGACGGACTTGCCGTAAAGGTGAAATTCCTACTGACAGACGGTCCGCCCGCAGTAATCACACCGTAATTCTGTGCGGCACCGGCACCTGTAACGCCGCCTGTGTTTTGGAGTGTTCCAACGTCATTTACCGTATTACCAGTGCCAGTATTACTTACTCTGAAAGCAACTGTTACGGTTTCACCCGGATCGATCACACCGTTTGCCGGTTGGCAACTTTCGCTGACGAGAGTCGTTCCTGCCGGTCCCAAAATCGGGGTTGGTGTTGCACCAAATGCAAGTACTTGCCACATTCCGCGTCCGTGGGTGGCAATTCTGATCAGGTTCGACGATGTTTTTGCAATATCGAAAACCGCGACACGGGGCAATCCCGTTCCGAACGGCATCCAATTTGCGCCCGCATCAGACGAAACAAATACGCCGATGTCAGTTCCGGCATAGAGTATGTTCGAATTAGCCGGATCAACTAAAAATGCGCTAACAGGAACTTGCGGTAAAATATTGGCACCGGTTCCGGGAAGAGCAGTCCAAGTTGGTGTTCCACTACTAAGATTTGTCGCTCTCCAAACATTGACTACACCGAAAGCCGAAAGCGAAACATAAGCCGTATTGCTATTGTTCGGGTCAATTACCGCCCGCGCAACAAAGTTGTTCGGCACGGCATTACCGGCATCGAAATTGGTTAAAGTCGCCGAACCCGTCGTGGTACCGAAAATTCCGCCGTTATTTTGTCCGACAATTCGGATATTATCATTTGTCGGGGAGATTCCGATGGCACTAATCGGGTTAGTTAGATTTTGGCTGACTGCCGTATGATTCAAACCGGTGTCGGCTGAACGATACAAAATGTTCGCACCGTAATAAACCGTATTCGGATTACCCGGACCTTGTTCGATTGGTGCATAGAAAAGAACTGCACCGCCGCAAGGAATACCGTTACCCGCAACACTATTACAACCGCGGAATGTCCATCCACCTTCAGCTACGGTCGAGAGCGCAGTCGTTGCATAACCTTGCAGAGTACCATTATTAAAATAGGTGTGATACATCCGAACATTGGTCGTATCGGTGGCATTTTGGTCAATTAGCGAATAACCGCCGTCGCCAAAATCAGATCGTCTCCAGGTACCTGCCGGATCGTAATAGTTAGTTCCGTTGTCCTGTGTTCCACCGATGGTAAAATTCGGATCGGTCGGATGAACTGCAAGTCCTATAAATTGAGTTGCTCTAAATGTCGTGTTGTTTAGACTCGCCCAGTTTAAACCGCTGTCGGTCGATTTGTAGATGCCGCCGTCCGAACCGAAATAAACGGTTGACGGAAGTGACGGTGCAACCCCGATGGCGTGTGAATCCGTATGCAATCCAGTTTGACTATTTGTAAAAGTGGTTCCGCCGTCGGTAGAAAAAGCAAAAGTTGCAGTCGTGCCGGTGCCGCCGATATAAACTCTGTCGGGATTGACCGGATCGACATCAACGCCTATGTTATAGAAACATTGTCCGCCGCAGAAATTGTTGTCGATTCTCAGGGCAAAAGTCGCACCGCCGTCGGTTGATCGGTGAACTGTTCCGCCGTCAGATGCGGAAGCCGCATAAACCGTAACAACACCTGCCGCACTTCGCTGTAGAGCAAGTTCGGTTCTTGAATTTCCTGTTCCTGTTCCTGTCGTGGCAAATGTGCGAACAAATGTCGGGGTTGCGGCGAGCGCGTCAGTTGAACGATAAACGCCGCCTTCGCCCAAAGCAAATGAATCGACTTCCGTGCACAGCACCAGATTCGGATTGCCCGGATCCATTACCACATCGAGAATGATGCGGTCTTGCGCGGCAGGTCCGGTAATCGTCATTTTGGTAAAAGTCGGAGCCGCACTCAGTGCATCAGTTGAACGGAATAACCCGCGGGCAGCCAACACATTGTTAGCATTACCGCCGATACCGCCAACACCTGACGTTGAAGAAGCAAAAATGATATTCGGATTGGTCGGGTGAACAACGATTTTACCGATCGAACGTCCGGTAAAGTTTGTGCCGCCGATTGGTCCGGTTAAGGTCGGTGCGGCAGTGCTGGCATTATCAATCCGATAAATACCTGCGCCAAAAAAACTGTCTGCCGAAAAGGCTGCTTCGCCCGTGCCGACAAAAATGGTGTCGGGCTGCGAAGGAGAAATTGCTACGGTGTTAACCGCTAAACTCAAAGCTGTATCCAGCATCGGAGTCCATGAAGTTCCGCCATTGGTCGAACGGTAAAGACCGCCTTGGGCAGTGCCGACATAAACGATATTCGGATTAGTCGGATGAACCGCAATCGAGACTGTCCGTCCGCTGACTGCTAATTGGGGACCGGCTACTACTTGACCGTTCGGAATAGGTGCCGGACCGATTTCCGTCCATGGTGTTACCAATCCGTCTCTTTCTTTCGATTCCGGCATTGCCAAAACACGTTTTTGTTCCCTTTCCATTTGATCGATAGCTAAGGGACGTAGGTTTGGATCAACCGGATTTTCTTCGTCATAACCTCGTTTTAATCCGATGTATTCAGCACGAGCAGCGAGAAATTCTTCTTCGCTCATGGTGTTTTCCAAGAACCCGGGACTGTCCGGCTCACTGCCGGTATTAGGTTTATCTCTTTCTGCAACCGTATTTATTTGCGGAAAGAAAAGTGCTAACGCTAATACGGTTATCGATAGTAGAATCGCATTGGCGATTAAAATTTTTTTCATGTATATTCCTCCTCACAGAACTTAAAAGTCTCTGATAAGTATTCTGGTTAAATTGTTTAGTTGGCAAATTTCGGAGTATTACAGGCATTTCGATAACTGCCGACAGGATGTCGGGCTTTAACGATACAGTTTGTAATTCAATCTATTGTTAAAACTGATTACTTGTCGCCTAGGTGCCAAGTATTACTCTTGAAGTAAGATTATTTTACAAAATATTTTCTGAAGTTACAAGGCAATCGTAAATAAAGCAAAAATTTTTGGCATATTTTAGCGATAATTAAAATAATGTGTGCAAAAGAAATTGTTGTCCGAAAAATTGATAGGTGGCAAAAACCCAAAAATTAATTAAATTTTCAAAATAGTTCTTTCAAATCTGAAAAAAACAGTTAAAATGATAAGGATAGTTCTATAGAATCTTATAAAGCAACGAGGAAAAAAAATTGCCAAACGAATCTGACAAGGTGCTTACACCTTTGGAAAAACGACAATCCGACCGTAAAAAATTGATTGTCGATGTTCACTTTAACGGCGGCGACGCGACCGGCATTGCCAACACGCGGGATATTGGCATCGGCGGACTTTATATGACGACGAACGCCAAACTTGATACAGGGACACTGATCTTTTTGCGTATAATCGTTGCCGGCAAAGAAATAGGCATTAGTGGTGTGGTCGTTTATACAGACCCGGGACACGGCGTTGGAGTGCGTTTTCATAACCTTTCCGATGAACATCAAGACCTGTTGAAAAATGAATTAGATTTAGAGTAATTTTGTCTTTTTGTTAGTTTCGGAAATCTCGAAAACTAAATCTTAACTCTGCCAATTCAGGCGGGTTTGCTCAAAAGTCGTGATTTTATCTTCAACTTTCAAAGTCAAACCGATGTCATCCAAGCCGTTTAATAAGCAATAACGTCGAAAATCATCAATGCTGAAATTAATTTTAAAGTTCATTTCATCATAAATTTTGCAGTTTTCCAGATTAACTGTTAATTGATAATTTTCGTTTTCTTCGGAGTTTTTGACGAGTTCGGCAACTTTTTCCTCTTCCAAAATAACCGGAAGAATTCCGACCTTAAAGCAGTTATTGTAAAAAATATCAGCAAAAGCCGAAACGATGACGACGCGAAAACCGAAATCTTCCAAACTCCAGGGCGCGTGTTCGCGCGAGCTTCCACAGCCGAAATTTTTCCCCGCAAGCAAGATCGAAGCGTTTTTGTATTTCGGTTGATTCAAAACGAATTCGTCTTTTTCAACGCCGTTTTGATTGAAACGCCAATCGTAAAACAAAAATTGTCCAAATCCCGTGCGTTCGATACTTTTCAAAAACTGCTTTGGAATAATCTGATCCGTATCAATATTTGCCTGATAAAGCGGAACGATCACGCCTTTATGTTTGATAAACTTATTCATTTTTAATCTTTAAATTGCCAATTGCGAACGTCAACAAAATGTCCGGCGATTGCCGCCGCTGCCGCCATGCCACAAATGTATGAATTCGTTTGTGTTTTGCTTTTTCCAACGACCTCGCGGCACGAACAATATCAATCTCGGTCGTGCGGCACAATGCGGCAATCGTGGCAGTTTTACAAACTTCGGCAATTGCTTTGACCGATTGAAAATCGCCCTCGGAAGCAATCGGAAATCCGGCTTCGATCACGTCAACGCCCAATGTTTCCAACTGCCGCGCGAGCCGGATTTTTTCATGCAAATTCATCGAACAACCCGGCGATTGTTCGCCGTCACGCAAAGTCGTATCAAAAATCGCAATTTTTTTGATTCCATCAATTCTCCAAATATTCTTTGAGATTTTGCTGCAAATTAAGTAATAAAAGACTTAAGTGCAAGGTTAAACAGATTGACAGGTAAAAATCAAGGTTATTATTTTTATAAAAACATAATCTATTGTAATATAAGAATAATATAAAATTTGCGTATTTGAAAAAAGTATTTAAGAATTTTTAGTTATTAAAGTAATTATTTGATAAAACTTTGTAAATAGTTCATATTCCAAGTGTTTAAGGTTGAAATTTAATTATTCGAAGATAAAGTTATGGATATAAATCAGTTGGAAGTTTTGGCGGCGGTGGCGAAGGAAAAAAGTTTTTCGCGGGCGGCGGACGGTTTGAATCGAACGCAACCGGCGGTCAGTCAGGCGATTCGTCGTTTGGAGCAGGAAATCGGCGAAAAACTTTTTGATCGTTCATCGAAGGATGGAACATTAACGCTCGCGGGTGAAGTCTTGCTCGATTATGCGAAACAGATGCTCAATTTGCGGCAGGCGGCGCACACCGCGATCAAGGAAATGCGCGATCTGCATCACGGCAAAGTTTCGATCAGCGCGAACGAACACACGGTTTTTTATCTGTTGCCGATCATCCAGGAATTTCGGCGGCTTTATCCGTTGATAAAAATCGAAGTTCAGCGCGGTGTCGCCAGTCGGATTCCAAAGGAAGTTTTGGCGCGTGAAGTTGAAATGGGCGTGATTTCTTTTAAGCCGAACGATAATTCGGTTATTTCAACGCCGGTTATGATGGACGAATTGGCGTTGATCGTTGCGCCGACGCATCCGTTGGCAAACCGGAAAACAGTTTCGATCAAGGAACTCGGCGCGGAAACCTTCATCGCGCATAACGCGCCTTCGCCGTATCGCCAAAAAGTCATCGAAACCTTTGAAAAACATCAAACCAAACTCAATATTCCAATCGAACTACCATCGCTCGAAGCGATTAAAAGATTGGTCGAAAACGGCACAGGTGTCGCGCTCGTGCCGAAAATAACGGCGCAAAACGAAATTGCCAACGGGAAATTACAAGCAATTTCGGTCAAGGAAATGAAGCTCGAAAGAAGACTGAACATCATTTACCGCCGCAATTCGGTGCTGTCACACGCCGCGAAATCTTTTTTGAAATTGGCAAAGGATTTGAGCAAATAAAAATATATCCAAAAGTCGATATGTCATAAAGCTATTGATTTGCCGAAAAATAGTTTAGAATGTGAATCAAGATTTAGTTAAGCAAATTTATCATTAAAATTGTTACGATCTCGGAAAAATAAAGTGTCGCAAAAAATACTTTTCAGAGATTCGTGCAATTTTGGAAAGAAGAAATTTATATCGTAACAAAATAATTACTGATGATATGAATTTTAATAGTAGCGGAAAAGACAGTTTTACTAAAAAACAACTTAAATTGGAATCAATTAACTTCAGGTTAGAAGCAATGTCAAATAACCTGAAGGTGGAGAAAATATGTTTGAACAGTTCACACTTGGAATCGAAGAGGAATTTCAGATTATTGACCCGGAAACACGCGAATTAAAATCGCACGTTTCGGAAATAATGGAAGAAGGAAAACTGCTTTTGGGTGAAAAGATCAAGCCCGAAATGATTCAATCAATGGTTGAAGTCGGCACGGGCATTTGCCACAACATCCAAGAAGCACGGGAAGATTTGACCAAACTGCGTTGTATAATTTCGAGTTTGGCGAAAAAGAAAGGAATGGTCATTGCCGCCGCTTCGACGCATCCATTTTCAAAATGGTCGGAGCAAGCGATTTATGATGATGAGCGTTATGAATTTCTCGTGCAGGAACTTCAAATGGTGGCGCGTTCGCTGTTGATCTTCGGGCTTCACGTCCACGTCGGCATCGTCGATTTGGATCGCCGGATTCAAATTATGAACGCGGCGCGCTATTTTCTGCCGCACGTTTTGGCGATGACGACATCATCACCGTTTTGGCTGGGCTTCAATACGGGACTTAAAAGCTATCGTTCGGAAGTGTTCAAAAAATTTCCGCGCACGGACATTCCCGATCATTTTGAATCTTACCAACAGTTTCAGACATATGTTGATTTGCTCGTAAAAATGAACTGTATCGATAATGCTAAAAAGATTTATTGGGATATAAGACCGCATCCGTTTTTCCCGACGCTCGAATTCCGCGTTTGCGACATTCCGACAAGGGTTGACGACACGATTGCCGTCGCCGCGCTTTTTCAGGCAATTGTTGCCAAACTCCATACTTTGACCGATAAAAATTTAGGTTTCAGACTTTATCATCGCCGATTGATTCAAGAAAATAAATGGCGGGCAATTCGTTATGGATTGGATGGAAAACTACTCGATTTAGGAAAACAAAAAGAAGTGCCGGTTAAAGATTTGATTCGTGAACTGCTCGAATTTGTCGATGATGTTGTGGATGTATTAGGTTCGCGCAGTGAAATCGAACATATTCACACGATCTTAGAACGCGGAACTTCAGCCGATCTTCAACTGGAAATTTATGAAGAAAATAATCACGATTTTTTACCTGTTGTTGATATGCTGATAAAAAATACGCTCGAAAATGTTCCTGACCAATGTTTTGATTAGATTTTTATCCCGCTGAAAAAAAAAGGACGAATTACTGGAATTCTTCGGTAATTCGTCTTTTTTTAATAAATGTAGAGTTGTCTTTACCGGAAAAGCAATTAGAACATTGAATCTGCGGAAACGAAAATCGATGAAAAGAGACAAATTTAATTCGCAAAGCGGGCAATCGGTCATTGAAATACTCGTGGTTTTAGTCATCTCGGCAGTTGTAACAACTATGGCGGTTTTTGGGCTTGGCAATGCGCGAAATACTCTTCAAAGAAAAAATATAACCCGTGAATTTAAGGTTAGCCTCGAACGCGCCCGTTTCGATTCGGTAAAAAGACGGGTAGCAAATACTAATGATATGGCTCGCGTAACGATAAATAGTGCAACTTCATTCAGTCTTGCTACCGATTTGAATCGAAACGGAGCAATTGAGGCATCCGAATTACGACAGGTTAATTTCGCCGACGGAAATGTGCGGATTGTCGGAAATAATCTGACTTTCCCGATTACAATCAGGTTTGACCGCCGCGGATTTGCTGCGGCAGCCAACAGTCTCGGAGTAGAAATTGCGCCGAATTTAAAGATTTGCGAAAGCTGCACGATGTCAACCGCAAATGCAAGCAATTCGGCAACCGTTTCAGTTTCTCCGACCGGCACGGTTTTAATGCTGGAAGGCGAGGAAACTCTGCCGAATTTACAAAGCCCAAATGTTTCGGTCGTGAGCGGCGATTCACAAATAAACCCGCTCGTGACTGCTAACTAAAACCATAAACCACGTCGTAACTATGCACAGATAATATGATTCCCACTCTGTGTAGATAAAAAGATGTCAAGGTTGTAATAAAATGACACAAAAAGAACTCATTCATCACAAAAAATCTTTAGTTGCTCTTTCTGAAAAAAGCGGCGAATATGGCTTCTCGCTCATTGAAGTTACTGTTGCAATGGTTGTTTTATTGGTTGCATTGCTCGGCGTTTTTACGGTTTTTACATTCAGCATAAATTACAATGCGGGAAATAATTCCCGTGCTCAAGCCTTGTCGGTTTTACAGCAAGAAACAGAACTTCTCAGAGCCGCAAAGTTCACACCTTTTGTAACGGATGCAAATTTGACCGGCGGAGAAAAGCCTCCGAAATTCGTTGTTTCAGCAGACGGAAGCCGATTCGTCATCCAAACCGTCGTTGATGACGATCCTTTTACTGAAGGCGTTCAAATTAATGCTGTCAAATCTTTAAAACACATAAAAGTAACAGTCAGATTGGAAAGCCCGACTCCGGGTTGGCAGACGGCTGTGCCGACAATTACAGTTTTGCGGAGGGTAAGATCAAACTAAACGTAAAAACACAATTTTATGTAAGGAATTAAAAAAGGTAATAAATATGAAACCTCACGGAAACAAAAATACAGCAGGATTTTCACTGATCGAGTTGATTATTTCAATGACTATTACACTTCTGCTTCTCGGTATAGTTTCGATTTTATTATCAGGTGCGCTCGGCACACGAAAAAGAGAAGGTCGTAAAACGGATGCACTGACTTCATCCGAAGCCGCGTTAAATTTATTATCGCGGGAAATCGGCAATTCAGGTTACGGTTTGACTACCAATGGAATTGTTACCGCAGATTCTTCTTCACAAATGCTACATTTTCGAGCCAATGTTGAGAACACTAATTCAACGACTACCAGCCCGGGCGAAGATTTAACTTATTATTTCGATTCGCAAACCGAATCTATCGTCCGTTTTGATCCGAATGATAATCCGCAAACTGCCGTTATCGTTAGCCGAATCAGCGATGTAACTTTTCAATATTTTGATTACACCAGCAATTCTACGCCGGTTCAGCGGACAACTCCGACTAACAATACAGGACGTGTAAGAATTAACATCACCGTCCGACTCGAATCTGTCGAAGGACAACCTGACGACCAAACGGTTTCTTTTACTTCGGATGTTACTTTGCGAAATTCAAATTATATGTTGAAGCAATACTGATGCGAATCGGCAACGAAGAACACTTTTGAAGAAGGTGCTGAGTATGAAAAATAATGAATCAAATCTAAAAAACAGGGAAGCCGAAAAGGGCGCGGCAATGGTAATGACATTGCTGGTTTCGTTGCTTCTGCTGGTCGTTGTTATCGGGCTTCTGCTCGAAGTTACGATGAACACGGCAAACGTAACCGATGCGATTGCCGAACAGCAGGCTTATAATGCGGCAGAAAGCGGTATCCAGTCAGCAATCAATGTTTTGCGCGGAAACACTATACCAAATCCGTTAATCGATCCGAATAGACCGGCTGATGATCCAAAAAATCGGATTGATTTCGCCAAAGCCGTCAAACTTTCTACTTCCAATATACCGGGTGATAATTCTTCCGAAGCACGTTTATCGCGTTGGATGAACTATAACTATACGCCAACCAACGCGACGAATCCTGACCGCGTTACCATTAGTTCGGAAACATACTTTCCCGATAACGGGTTTGCCTACAATGTAACGGTGCGCGATCCCGATAATCCGCAAAAAATCATTTCGCTAACCACACAGGGAACAATTGGCGGCGGCACAAGTTCAAAAACTTTCGGTTTGTTATTTAATACCGCAACCATCAACTATAATTCGGTAACTACGGGAAGCGTCGATGTTTCGACAAATGAAGTCGGGATAAATCTCGGAAATTTTACCATTACCACAACCGGAACCGGCGCAACTATTCCCGACACTCGTTTTGAAATTCTTGTTAGAATGACTGCTCCATTTCCCGCCGCCGTCGTTTTGCGGGGAACTATCAAGGCAGGAACTATTTCGGCTAGTTCGGTTAGTAGTGTCGGGATCGTCTTCGATTCGCCCGCATTCAATCTGCTCGGCAGCATTATTTCTTTGCCTGTCACAACCATTATCCCGAATCCGCCGAACACCAACTCCGGTAGAACAGACATTTCTGTGACCATAACTTTATCGCAACCGAAAAGATTGATTATTCGTTCAGTCGGTTTCGGACCGCGAGGTGCGCGAAAAGAACTCGAAGCGGTTGTGCAGAGAGATGTTTTCGATGGATTGATACCGGCGACAATAACCTTGGTCGGCAGAACCACCGGGGCAATATTCAATTCCGGCACATTCCCGACTCAACAGGTAACATATTCAGGCAGTGATGTCTTATCAGCAGCTAAAATCCCACCTGTCGGAACAACCGACAGTAGCTTTTTACAGGTTGTCGTCAGCGGCTTATTATGTCCGGGATGCACGGTCAACGGTAATCCGGCGAATGTCTCCGAAGAACTTCCAAACTGGTTGCGGACGACCGCAGAACTCGATAAAAACGTCAACGAATTTAAATCTATGGCGATAGCTTCGGGACGATATTTTGCCAACGGACAATCGCCGCCAAATTATGGCGACAATGCTAATGGAACCGGCATAACCTTTATTGACGGCGACGGAACTTTGTCGGGTGCCGGTGGCGGAGTTCTGGTCGTTACGGGAAGACTTACATTGAGTAATTCATTTGATTTTAACGGAATAATTCTCGTAACGGGCGCCAACGGTGTCAGGCGAACCGGCATAGGAAGCGGTAATTTACAAGGAAATATGGTGGTTGCACCTTATAACGCAGATAATCTTGCCGCCGGTTTTTTACCGCCGAAATATAATATGACAGGTAGTTTTTTATCGAATATCGTCTATAACGCGAGCAATCTTTTATTTGGCTCAAACCGCATCAATACAGTAGTTGTTGGAGTCGCCGAAAAATAATTTCATCGAGTTCCGATCAATCCCGGAAAAACAAAAATATGAACAAATGTTTCTTACTAATAATCTGTATTTTTATGGTCGCTTCGTGCTCCCGCATTGAGAAACTCAGCAAGTTAAATAAAAAAGAGGTATTTATCAAGGAAAATTACCGCACGACTAAAGAAGGCGAGCTTTTGGTCGATGATAGAGATTTTGAACAAATCCAAAAACCGATTGCTACTTCCCGTGCCGGTGTTCAGGAAAAACCTACGTCTTCAACCGATAATTCACAAATAAACACGATGATTGACGGTTTCGGTAATAAAACCGAAACCAGAATATTTTCAGATCATCCGCTTTTGCAGAGGCTCGTTGTCCGAACTGCCGTGAACGGGCAGAAAAAAGTTTTCGTCTATGGAAAAAATGGCGATGTCAAAAAACTACCGATTGATATGCTCGATAAGGCGATGAATGCTTCCGCGAATGAATTGGCAAAATCGGCAGGTATCTTTATGGGACGTGATCCGGGAAATGATTCATACACGCTGGCTTTGCTTCGGACAAAATCAGCGGAAAAGACATTACCGCCGGCGGACAACAAATTTCCTGTTACAACTAACCTGAATGAACAGAATCAATCGGAAAAATCTGTTCCAGTTAGCTCGGAAATTCCGAAGCCTAACGAACAATCGACAGAGGAAACAAACAAATAATCATTATGAAACAAACAAAATATTTTTGTAAAATAAAAGAAAAGTCGGTTTAAAAAACTCCGGCTAAAGCATTTTGCCGTGTTTCCAGTTGCTTCTTGAGACGCGAGCAAACCACTTCACACAGCTCGAAAATAGTTTCATCGGCAACCCGATAATTTGAATTCAAGCCTTCTTTCCGGCGCGAAACAATTCCTGCGTTAAACAATATACCGAGATGCTTCGATATATTGGCTTGTCCGGCACGGGTGGCGATCACTAAATCCGTTACATTCATCTCTCCATCGCCTAGTGTATGCAAAATTCTCAAACGCATCGGATCAGACAACAAACGAAACCGGCTGGCAATCATTTCCAACGCTTCTTCACTTAATTCTTCCTTGTTTTTCATGTTGCTCATTATTTCTTTATCAACTTGACTCCATTGCTATATTACTGCATAGTTATATTTATATCAAGTTAAAAATTAAATTTTAGCAAAATTATAAGAAAAGGGAGTTAAATTAGTGCAAGAAACTTTGAATTTTATTGAATGTAACGTCGCTGAATTAGAAAATCATTTACAAACCGGAGCAGCAAATTTGGTTGACGTGCGCGAATATGCGGAGTTTACGGGTGGACGCGTCAAAGGAGCAAAACTCATTCCGTTAGGCGATCTCGAAAAACGGTATGCGGAAATTGACCGCGAAAAGACCGTTTATTTGATGTGTCGTAGCGGAAAACGCTAGGCTGAAGCGCAAAAGAAACTTATTACATTCGGTTTTTCTGATGTGCGAAATGTGAGCGGCGGATTTGAGGCTTGGAAAAAAGCGGGGTTTGAATTTGAAAAAGATGCTAACTCCGTCTGGTCTTTAGATCGGCAGGTGCGGTTTGCAGCCGGGGCATTTGTTCTTCTCGGCGTAGTTTTAGCGTTTCTGATAAGCCCGTATTTTACATTATTAGCGGCTTTTATCGGCAGTGGTCTAGTTTTTTCAGCGGTTACGGATACCTGCACAATGGGATTCATTTTGGCGAAAATGCCCTGGAATAAAACAAATGACGCAGTTTGCGAAACAACAACGCAAAAAGCCTAAAGAGCAAATATCGTGAATTTTTTTTTAATTTTAGGCTTAATTTTGAGTGGATTGATCGGGTTGTCGCTTGGATTAATCGGCGGCGGCGGTTCGATAATTACAGTTCCGGTTTTAGTTTATGTGCTCGGCGTGAAAGCGCACGAAGCCGTCGGAATGTCGCTGGCAGTTGTTGGTGCAACCAGTTTAGTGGGTGCGTTTCTTCATTACCGGCGCGGAACCGTCCAATTGAAAACAGGTTTTACATTTGGAGCGGCTGGCGTAGTCGGTGCATTTCTCGGTTCGCCGATGACAAAGTTTTTGTCATCGGAGGCTTTGATGCTGATGTTTGCGGCATTAATGCTATTGGTTGCAGTTTTGATGTTGCGTCGGAAAACGAATGATGAAACTACAGAATTTGTTACAGCAAAGCCGTTAAGTGTCTGGAAAGCACTTTTAGCTGGTTTTGGTGTTGGCTTGATGACTGGATTTTTAGGTGTCGGTGGCGGGTTTTTAATAGTTCCGGCACTTGTAATGTTCGGTGGATTAGTGATAAAAGAAGCAATCGGAACTTCGCTTTTCGTGATTTTCCTGAATTGTGTTGCAGGACTGATCGGACATGCCAGTCAAAATGGTTTTGATTGGAGATTAACGGCAATGGTAACGGTTTTGGCAGTATCAGGAGCAATTCTGGGAACATTTTTATCACATCGCGTCGCTGCCGATAAGTTACAAAAAGGATTTGCAGTGTTCGTTTTAGCAGTTGCCTTTTTTTTGATGGCAAAAAACTATGGTTTTTTTTTTGGAGGATAATTTTATGAAATTCAAACAATTTTATTTGGGATGTTTAGCCCACGCCTCTTATTATTTGGGTTCGGAAAATGAAGCGGTGATTATTGATCCCCAACGCGATGTTCAGCAATACATCGACGAAGCTAAAGCAAATAATCAAACAATCAAATATGTTATCGAGACTCATTCCCACGCCGATTTTGTTTCAGGACATCTCGAACTTGCGGAAAAAACCGGCGCGGAAATTATTTTTGGACAGTGTGCAAACACAAAGTTCCCAACACATAAAGTCAAAGACGGCGACGAAATAAAACTCGGAAATGTTAGCCTGAAATTTCTCGAAACGCCCGGACATACGCCTGAAGGAATTACGATTTTAGCCGAAACAGACGGAGAGCCTTTGAAAATGTTCACGGGCGACACACTATTTATCGGCGATGTCGGACGACCTGATTTAATCGGTTCAAAAGGCTTTTCAGCGGAAGAGATGGCGGCATCTTTATACGATTCTCTACACGAAAAAATCTTGCCGTTACCCGATGAAACGGAGGTTTATCCGGCGCACGGTGCGGGAAGTTTGTGCGGCAAATCGCTATCCAAAGAAACGTGGTCAACACTCGGAAATCAAAGGCAAAATAATTACGCTCTGCAACCGATGTCAAAAGTAGAATTTGTAAAAATCGTCGCGGCAGACCAACCCGCAGTGCCGGCTTATTTTCCGAAAAGCGCGGCGAAAAATCTTGAAGGCTCTGTTGCTCTGGAAAATTTGCCAAAACCGAAACAATTTTCAACCGAGGAAATCAATAATTTTGACGGCATAATTCTGGATGTTCGGGTCAACAATGAATACGGCGCGGGACATATTCCGAACGCAATAAATATCGGACTCGGCGGGCAGTTTGCTTCGTGGGCGGGAACACTCGTTCCAATCGGAACTCCCGTGGCAATTACTGCCGATACGCCGCAACAAATTGACGAAGCCTTTATGCGGTTGGCGCGAGTCGGCATCGAAACTGTCAAAGGCTTTATTTTGTTAAAAGATTATGCAGATCAGAAGAAAACGGCTGAACAAATTCCGGTTGAACAAGTAAAAGAAATTTTATCGGACGACATTCAGTTTATTGATGTGCGACGCGTTGCCGAACACGCCAATGGACACGCGCCGCACACGACTAATCTGCCACTTGAAATTCTTTCGCGTGAGATCGGTAAACTCAATCCCGATAAACCGACCTATGTTATCTGCCAAAGTGGTTATCGTTCGAGTGTGGGAACGAGCATTTTGAAAAATGCCGGATTTAAAGAAATTTATAACGTAATCGGCGGAACAAAAGCGTGGATTGATGCAGGTTTTGAAACGGAAATTTCTACAACAACTTGTGCCAATTCTTAATAACTATCAAAAGAATATATGTTATTAGAAATTTGGCATTCATTAGCTCAATCAATTATTTTTATGCTGTAAAGCCAATTTCAAAAAGTTCTCGAACAAAATACGCCCGTCGCGTGATTCGTTTTGGTGTTCCCATCGAGTCGGGTTTTTCGACCAATCTTCAAATGATTTTTCGAGGTGAAATTGCACGCTGTAAATCATTTGTCCGTCAGAACATTTGACCATCATTTGATTTTTGCACAAGTAAGCCGTTGCTAATAATTCAAAGCCAACGGGAATGCTATCGACTTGTAATCCGTGATTTTGCCAGACGCGCAAAATGTCATCTTCGAGTGTATAATTCTGCCAAATGCCGCTTTCTTCATCGGTTATGCCTTTGAAAATCGGATCGCTTGTTTTGATGATTTTTATAAAGCGATATTGATATTCGACTACTCTGTTGGTGCGCTTTTCCGAAGGCACGAGATTGTCCAGAGTTTTCAAAGTTGCGCCAAAGCTCATTCCCACAAGCTGGTGTGCGCCGCAAATGGCGAGAACGGGAATTTTTGTTTCTTTTATAAATTTTTCAAATTTGGCAATGTGAACAGGATTGTAATAATCAAAATCCGATAAAGTTCCGCTCATCACGATCGCGTCGGGCGCAAAACTGGCGGCGGCTTCGGCAACTTCAGAAAGATGAACAGTTAGAGTTTTCGGTTGACGCACAAGACGCAAGACATTGTTAGCAATATTGTTGCAAGCCATCGCAGAAATTTTGCTTTCAAAGCGGACTTTGCTTTCAGCAGTCCCGTTCCATTCCTTTTTAGCGAGTTCCGACAAATCGGATTCGTAGCGAAAAAGATTGTTGACAATTAAAACTTTGGCGTATTCTATCTGTTTTTCAATCGGTTCGTATCGACAAAACGGACGATTATTATAAGGAAACGGAAGTTTCTGTAATTTTGGATTGGGTTTAGCTGAAGTTGGCATTGCATCTAACATAATTAAATCGTTAATGTTTAATTGTAAATCAAAACAGGTTGCTAACAAAGTGTAATTAACCATTTACGATTAAACATTATCTTCTTTGTTTAGTACTTTGCTTAAATTCGGGCATTAGCAAACCGGCACCGATTGTTTCAATCGCATCACGCATTTCTTTTATTAATGCGCCACGCATCCGACCTTTGACTGCCGATGTTTTATCTTTGGCGGCGGCTTCTAACAGAAGCAGACTCTTATGCCACGAAGATTCCAGTTCGTCCGCCAATGTCGAGATTTTCGTAATGTCATAAGGCACGGCGACTTCCTGACAACCGAAACGCGCGAAAATTTGCAAATATCTGGCTGTTGATAGATCAGGGCAAGCAAAGCGTTTATTGCCGACCTTCAATTCAATCCCAAGTAAAGTATGTTGAATTAACGCCCGATTTTCACGTCGTGCGATTTCAAGCCGATGGGCACGGGTTCTTTGTGTTCGCACTTTTTCCTGATAAATGGATGGCAGCCATTCATCGCCCAAATTTTCTTTTATTTCCGCCGCTATTTCCATAACGCCCTTTCAACAGATTAACATATTCAAAATATGTTGAATAGCTTTACTTTTCCGTCTGAAAACGGCAGAAATATCACAAATGATTTTCAAACTTTTCCTGCAACCGCGTAAAATATTTTCCAACGTGCAATCCGTCCATAATTGCGTGGTTTACTTCAACCGAGTGCGGAATTTTTAGCTTTCGGTTTTCTTGAAACATTTTACCGAAAACTATTCGCGGCACGGTTTGCCGTTTGTCGAAACGTATCGCGTGTTTGAAACTCGTGAACGATACCCAGGGAATTACCGAATAATAAATCAAATCAATTCGCGTCGCTTCGACATCGAAAGTTTTTAACTGCTTGTATTTTTCAACCGCTAATTTGCCGTCTTCGTCAAATTCAGCAATAGTTTCTTTTAACTCAAAATAGCAAAACGAAAATGTTTCGTCATCATTCAAAATCGTTTGCGTTGCGTGAATTTTTTCGTATTCGACTAATTTCTCATCTTTCAAACGAATGCGAAATTCGTATATTTCATTGGCAGTCTGCAATGAATAAAAAAGATTGGCAAGAGAAAACGACAAGTTGTTTTCTTTGCAAAAATGATAAAGTTCGGTTATGTCCAAATTAGCCGTAATATTGAAAAACGGATCATCGTAATCTTTGAAAAATTCGTAGGTTGTTTTTCTGTTCCACTTTTCAACCTCAACTTCTTTAAACATTTCAGCTATTTTATCCGGGCTACCGGCGGTTGTGAAAATCTTTCAATTACCCGGTCGCTAAATATTCCGAAATAAAACACGCCCAGAATTGTAATAACTAAAACAGCGGCAAGTGCCGTCGGGATTCGCGGCTCAAACCATTCGGTCGTGCGTTCGCGGAAAAACATAACCACAATTAAACGCAAATAGTAATAAGCCGAAATTGCCGTGTTGACAACAGCGACAACCACGAGAATTGTCAACAAAGAACTTCCCGCTTCCAAAGCCGGACGAAAAACCAGAACTTTGCCCATAAATCCGGCGGTCAAAGGCAAACCAAGCAATGAAAGCATAAACAGCGAAAGCGAAAATGCTAAAACGGGCGATTTGAAACCGATGCCGTTATAATCTTCAAATTCGGTGCGGCGGTCATTTTTCTGTGCCAAAAGCGTGACAATGGCGAACACCCCGAGATTCGTTATCGCATAAGTCAGCATATAAAATGCGACCGCCGCAATTGCTTCGTCCCTTGCCTGTGTGGTTTTGGCTACGCCCGCGCCGATAAAACCGACCAGTGCATAACCGGCGTGAGCGATCGAAGAATAAGCCAGCATTCGTTTGACGTTGTTTTGGACAATCGCCGCAAAGTTTCCGACCGTCATCGTCAGTATCGCCATCACGGTCAAAGCCGTAACCCATGTTTCGTGTAAAAGCACGGAAGCCTGAACGGTTGCGATGAGCGGAAATCCTAAAACGAAAACGCGCAGAAACGAAGCAAAAGCCGCTGACTTTACGCCTGCCGCCATAAATCCGGTAATCGGTGTGGGCGCGCCTTCGTAAACATCAGGAGTCCAAATATGAAACGGAACGCTGGCAATCTTGAACCCGAAACCGATAAGCATCATCGCGCCGCCGATCAACAGCAGGGCAGGGAAGTTCGGATTGGCAATTTTTACCGCAATCTCACTAATGTTGGTCGAACCTGTCGCACCGTAAATCAAAGCCATTCCATACAGTAAAAATCCGGTTGCAAATGAACCGAGAATAAAGTATTTCATCGCCGATTCATTAGAGCGCAAATCGGATTTTCGTAAACCTGCCATCACATATGTTGCTATGGAAAGCGTTTCCAAGCCGAGAAATATAATAACGAGATCATTTCCCGATGCCATAAACATCATCCCGACCGTAGCAAACATCAGCAACGAATGATATTCGCCAACCGGAACATTTTCACGGTCGATCCAAACAGACGAAATCAGGATCGTTATAGCCGTTACAAACAGAAACACGAACGAAAAACTAATTCGCAGTCCGTCGTTGACGATCATTCCATTCCAGGCTGATGAATAAATCGGCTCACTCCAACTCATACCGAGTAAAATCGCTGAAAAGATGATTCCGATCAGTGAAATTGCGCCTGTTATGTAGCGTTGTTTCGGGACAAAACTATCAAATAACATCACGAGAGTGCCGGTAATCGCCAACATCATTTCGGGCGCGATTGCTGAAATATTAGTATTCGGATTTGTTAAATTTGCTAAAAATACTGTGTTCATTACTTTATTGAAAAATTCTAATGCTTCCCGTCTGCTTCTTTGTAAACTTTTTCGCCTGCTTCAATTTTTACCTGCAAATTATTTTCTTTCGGTGGAATCGGACAGTTATAACGGTCGTTTCCGTAGGCGCAATTCGGATTGTATGCCAAGTTAAAATTTAAGATCACTTCATTATTCGTCGGTGCTTTTATGTCAATATATCTGCCGCCGGCGTATGTTTTTTCACCATTGGTCGAATCCTTAAAAGGCACGAACAGCAAATCTGCATATTCTGGATTTTTCTTCAAAACTTCCGCATCAGTTTGATAAACATTCAATTTCTGTTTTTTGCCGTTCAGTTTGAATTCCAACACACCGTATTTTACAAACTTTTTCGACTTTCCCGAAGATGTCGGCATTTGAAAATACTTTTCGTCCGAAGTTCTGGTAAATGTTGCTTTGACCGCAAACCTTTTATTTTCGGCAAAATAATTTAACCCTTTGAATTCGGCAAAATCTTGTTTTTTCAAAGGAGATTCATCTTTATTACGAAATTCGTTTTCGCGTCCTTCACGGAAAGTTTTCAGATTATTCGTCCCGTAAAAAGTTTGCGAATATGCCAAACTGCCAAATGCAATCAGAAGAAAAATTGTAAAAAATAATCTTTTCAATCAATGCTCCGACTGTGCATTTTCAGCCTTTTCAATAGTTCCGCCCGCTCGATTTATAACTCTTTGCCGGATTGCGACAATCGAATCCTTTGAAGCATCCAAAAACGGTTTCGGATAAACGCCCATAAATAACATCAAAAACACGAGCGGAGCAATTAAACCGATTTCGCGCCAACTTAAATCTTTAAGGGTTTTATTTTTAGGATTAGTAACTTTTCCGAAGAAAACCCGCTGCACCATCCACAACAGATAAACCGCCGCAAAAATCACACCCGTTCCGGCAAACATCGTCGCAATATAGTTCATATTCCAGCCGTTTACCGAACTGAGCGCGGTTGAAGTCCACATTCCGATCATAATCAGAAATTCGCCGACAAAACCGTTCAGTAACGGCAATCCGATGGAAGCCATTGTCGTTATAACAAAAATTGTTGCGTAAATCGGCATCACATTTGCCAAACCGCCAAATTCCGTGATTGCCCGCGTGTGCCGTCTTTCATAAATAAAACCGACAAGCAAAAACAATGCGCCGGTTGCGACCCCGTGATTGAGCATTTGATATAGTGCGCCCTGCATTCCCATTTCGGTGAATGAGAAAATCCCCAGAATCACAAAACCCATGTGTGCGACGGATGAATAAGCCACTAATCTTTTTACGTCCGGCTGAACCATTGCGACCAATGCGCCGTAAATAATGCCGATGATAGCCAAAACTATAAACACCCAAGCCCATTCTTTCGACGCTTCGGGAAATAATACGAGATTAAAGCGCATTAAGCCGTAAGCTCCCATTTTCAAAAGAACGGCGGCAAGAATGACCGAACCGGCGGTTGGTGCTTCGGTATGCGCGTCCGGCAGCCATGTGTGGAACGGAAAAAGCGGAACTTTGATGGAAAACGCCAGCGCAAAAGCAAAGAAAAGTAATGATCCTGTTTCTTTTGGGAAAACGAGTGTTCCCAATTTAAGCGAATTGACGAGCGTTACATAATCAAAAGTTCCTACGCCTGTCGCGTTAAAATGCAGATAATACAAAGCGATTATCGCCACCAACATCAACAAACTGCCAAGTGCTGTAAAAATGAAAAACTTGATCGCCGCGTAAATCCGATTGTCTCCGCCCCAAATTCCGATAAGAAAAAACATCGGCACGAGCGACGCTTCAAAAAACAGATAAAAGACCAACAAATCGAGCGATATGAAAACACCGATCATCGCGCTTTCCAGCAGAAGCAGAAAAACATAAAAAGCCGCCGCCCGTTTTTCAACCGCTTTCCACGTTGAAATAATCGCAATCGGCATTATAAATGTCGTCAAAAGCACTAACCAGATCGAAAGACCGTCAACGCCGACGTGATAATTCGTATTTATCGCTTTTATCCATTGAATGTTTTTCTCGAAATAAAAACCATTCGCCGAAAGGGTTTTCGAGCCGAGCAAAAGAAGCGACACTAAAAAATTCAAAACGGTAAAGCCGAGCGTTATCCATTTCAAACTGCTTTCCTGTTTCCAAAAAAGCGCATGCCCAAGCGTCGCCAACGCGCCGAAAACGGGAAGCAAAATTAGAATTGTTAAAAGATTTTCTGTTATGGAATCCATTTTTTTTCAGTCAACAGTTAGCAGTTAGCAGTTATCAGTTTTTGCTAACTGATAAGTTTAAAGCCGTAATAAATAAAATAACCGATAACGATCAACGCGCCGAACAGCATAAATGCAGCGTAACTTCGGACGAATCCGACTTGCACTTGCCGCACGACTCCGCCAAGTTCTGTAACTAAATGACCGATACCATTGACTATGCCGTCAACCACACCGACATCGAAGCCTTGCCATAAGCCTTTACGCGACAAATTTGTCAGCGGATCAACTATATAACCGTTATAAAATTCATCAAGCCGCCATTTATCCTGAAGTATTTTCGGCATTGATTTAAGCGGGTCTTTTTTGAAAATAAACCAACCGATACTCATACCGAGCAACGCCAGAGTAAGAGAAATTCCCGCCAAAATTCTCTCGGTAGCAATCTCTTCGGCATTATGTTCTTTATGTTTCGGCTCTCTTGCTTCAACCGGAACGACAATTCCATTCTCTATTTTTTCGGTGGAGACAATCTTGATATTTTTATTTTCTTCTCCGCGCTTCAAACCTACATCGGCAATAACCGGTTCAAGAACTTCCTCAAAAACATTCACATCGCCTGCGCCGACAATCGAACTTAGCGCGTATGGAATTCCGACCAATCCGCCCAAGGTTGAAAGAATTGCCAATGCAATTAGCGGCACGGTCATTGTCCAAGGCGATTCGTGCGGTTTGAAATCGTTCGGCAAGTGATGATGTTCGTCGTCATCATCTTCATCTTCGGCTTGATGCGATAAGGCGTGTGCGTCACCGTGCGGAACTTTTGCATCGTGCGCGTCGCCTACCGCAAACGCATTTTCTTCGGCACGGGAAGATTCTGCCGGATTTTCCAACACGGGTAGTTCTTCGTGGAATCGCTCCGTGCCCCAAAAAGTCATTACCATCATCCGTGTCATATAAACAGCGGTCAGGACGGCTGTGATAATCCCGACAATCCATAAGCCGATTGCCCAATTGCCGATGCCTTCGGCGGCGAAAGTTCGATAAAGAATCTCATCTTTCGAGAAAAACCCCGCAAACGGAATAACACCCGAAATTGCAAACCAACCCGTCATCATCGTGATGAAGGTAATCGGCATATATTTTTTTAGATTCCCCATTCGACGCATATCTTGTTCGTGGTGCATTCCGTGAATGACCGAACCCGAACCGAGAAACAGTAATGCTTTAAAAAATGCGTGCGTCATCACATGAAAAATCGCTGCTGAAAAAGCACCGACTCCGCAGGCGAGAAACATATAACCGAGTTGTGAAACGGTCGAATAGGCAAGAACTTTTTTAATGTCGTTCTGCGCCAAACCGATTGTCGCGGCAAAAATCGCGGTTGCCGCACCGATGATTGCTACGATGAACATCGCCGTCGGTGCATTTTGATAAATCGCATTGCAGCGAACAACCATATAAACGCCTGCCGTAACCATCGTTGCTGCGTGAATCAAAGCGGAAACCGGGGTCGGTCCAGCCATTGCATCGGGCAGCCACGTCAGAAGCGGGATTTGCGCCGATTTTCCGGTCGCACCGATAAATAAAAGCACGGCAATCGAAGTAATTCCGCCCATCACAATTGCGCCAGCCGTAAAAGGTTCGTGCGCCATATTTGCAATAAAAGTGAGCGAGCTATTTACGACTTGTCCGTCAACGACTTTATCGTAAAACGAAATCGAACCGGTCAATGTGAACACCAAAAACATTCCCATCAACACGCCCCAATCGCCGATGCGGTTCATTACGAACGCTTTTTTCGCGGCGCGTCTCGCTTCATCGCGTTTGATGTAATAGCCGATGAGCAGATACGAACATAAACCGACACCTTCCCAACCGACAAACATCAGCAGAAAATTATCCGCTAAAATCAGCGTCAGCATCGAGAACATAAACAGGTTGAGATATGCAAAAAAGCGGTAAAAACCTTTATCGCCGTGCATATAACCCGTCGCAAAAATGTGAATCAACAAACCGACAAACGTGATAAAACAAGCGTAAATCGCCGACAAATGATCCATTCCCAACCCGAAATCGGCGCGAAAATTTCCTACCTGAATCCACGTCCAAAGCTGGTCAAGAACCGGTTTGTCAGCAAACATCGCGCCGGTATGCGGCGTTCCGATGCCGAACGCAATCATAAACGCCACGACGCACGAAACTCCAATCGTCGTGCAGGCAACCGCACCGCTAAAAAGTTCGCTGTTCATTTTCTTGCCGAACAGCCAATTGATAACCGCACCAAGCAGCGGCGCGAAAATTATCAGACTTAAAAAATTGTTTTCAGTCATTATCTTTAATGATTTCGCAAACAGCACCAATCGCTGTTGCTTCCCTTACTAATTCATCTGCTTTCTCGATACTTTCGGTTTCAATTACGAAGGTTTCATCTTCAAGCAGAGCATCGGTTTTACTTTTTGCTTCTTTGAAAGTCAATCCACATTTTTCTTGGAGTAATTCGGTCAAAGATATTTTTTTTAATCCGTAAACCCAACCTTTGAACAAAATTTTCGCCATTAAAATCCAAATTCTATTAAAATGTTAAATCTTCGTCTTCGTCTTCATCTTCAAACTGAAAATTCTGACGCGAAATCTCCGCCCAAGTTCCCAAAACCGCTTCGCTGACATTTTTCGCTTGCAAAACCGCTGAAATCTTTTTCTTCAATTCGGGAAACCGCAAAAGTAAAACTGCTAAATCGCGTCTGTCAGTCCAAGATTTCGGCTTGCCGTATCTTGACTGAAAAGAAATAACTTTGCTGACAATCAATTCTAATGGCGATAATACTTGAATATCTTCAATTATCTGTGTTTCGGGAAACTTTTCAACCGGACGCACATCAACCAGATGACGATTTCCTTCTTTGCGCGTTTGATAAATCCGAAAACCTTTGCCGTCGCCGATTTCACGAACTCTGACGGCAATATGAAATGTTTCGCTCAAATGTGTCCGCAATTCTTCGGCAAATTCTTTGGCACGAGTCGAAAGTAAATCAACATCCTGCGTCATTCGCGGTTCGCTTGTGTATGCGTTGACGGCTTGTGCGCCAAACAGAACGACATCGCTACGCCTTTGCAGAAATTCAAGCACGGCTTGATGAATCTTCGACAACGGCAACGATTCGTGCATCACAAACTCCTGAAATGTCAAAACATCGGCATTTAACATTTTATCTTACATCTTTTCAAACAAAACTTAATCAAAGTCTAGGGCAAAAATTGGCTATTACTGTGTCGGTTCACTGCCAATCTTCGGGTCTTCAATTTCAACCGGATTATTTGCCAATATAACTTCTAAAATCTTTTTTTCCTTTTCCTTTTCGAGCTTGTTCTGAACAAATTGTTTTATTGGTGTTTCTGATGCCGATGGATTTTCCGGGTCTTTAACTCCGGTCGAAATCAAAATATGACGGACATCAAAAATTGTTTTTACCTCACCTGTCTGATCCTTTGTTTCGCTTTTTTTAATCAGTTTTATAATGTGATAACCGTAAGCCGTTTCGACAATTCTAGGATAAATCCGTCCGGGTTTGAGCGATAACGCCGCTTTTTCAAATTCCGGTATAAACTGTCCGGTTGGTATGCCTTCATAAAGTCCGCCTTTGTCTTTACTGCCCGGATCGTCCGAAAATTTTCCGGCTAATTTTGCAAAGTTTTCACCGGCTTTAGCTCTCCGCAAAATTCTTAAAGCCTTTGCTTTTTTTACTCTCGTGCTAAATTCCGGGTGTTTAGCGATATATAAATCAATTTCTTCGTTAGTAGCTTTTATTTTATCAGCTAAAATTTTTTGGTTATAAAGCCTTGAAATATACTGTGCTTCTTGAATTTTTATGGAAAACTCAAGGTTATTCCAAAATTCCTTCGGCAGTTCGCTATGTTTTCTCTGTGCTTCTTCAAAGTAAAATCGGGTTTTTGCGAAAAAATCTTTTGCTTGATCAATGTTTTCCTGTGGAACCTCTGAACCATCTTTGAGAAGCCCGCTTTCCTTTGCTGATTTTATTTTTCCGCTGAGATATTTTTCAAATTCAGTTTGATTTTTTTCATTAGCATAAAAATCTTTAATCTGGACGGCACTAACAGAACTAAAAGATGACGACGCATTTTTGTTTATTTCACGGTCATAAGTTATGGCAGTCAGTTCAATGCCGAGACTATTGATTTCTTCTAATTTGTCTGCTTCAATTCCTTCTTTAATAGATTGACAGGCAACCGCTAACATTTGTTTTAAGTTTAGCAACAGTTGATTTTTTAACTTTTCATCATTCGCTAACTGTTTAAGCATCGAAGGATTGACATCTTTTAAGAGAAAATTTATTTCTTCCTTAGTGATTTTAGTCAAACAATTCGGTTGCCAAACAACTTCTTTATTAACTTTGATTGTTATCACTCGTGCCTGCATAGTTGTTGGCGTTAAAATTAAAAAACAGCCCAACAAAAACACAAACCGAATTGTAAGAGTTTTATTCATATTTTTTCTCCTACATTAATAAAGCAATCAAACATTAAAAAATTAATTCTTCAAAATACTAGCGTCATCCACGTCAACCGATTCACGATTGCGGAAAAAGGCGATGATGATAC
>JANMAA010000027.1:0-50007 GCA_031359215.1 Acidobacteriota bacterium
CGGAAGGCGACTTGTTCCCGGGTGGAATTGTCTCGTTCGGCGTTATGAGCGGACCGGGATCAGTGACAGTCGATCACGTTGATGCCGGAACAGGATTGCGTTCACTAACGGTAGTTGGAGCACCGACGAATGCAATCGTAATGATTCCGGCATTCACTCAAGGAACACAGATGCCGGTCACAGTGACGTTCATCCCGATCGATCCGAATCAGCCGGTAGATTTCACCTTGCGAGCGGCAAGCACATTTCACGCGGCGAATATCAGGGCGCGATGCGGAACACCGCCGCCATCGCCATTGGGTGAGAAATAAGCCGTAAAACCAATCCTTTGGTATTTAATATCTCGAAATACAACTGGAGCGGTTACAAAGTTAAATGTTGAGGTGAGCAAAATCAGATAAGAAATCGCCCGAAACCAAATAAAATACAAACGGTTTTGGCATTAAAAAGTAAGGAGTGATCCATATTGTAATGAATCACTCCTTACTTTTTTTACTAACTTTGAATAAGCCCGGTTTTTTTATTGACTATCAAAACTTTAAATATTGACCCTTTCAACAGCAATCACTCCTTGCACCTGTTCAATCGAGCTTATTACTTTATCTAAATGTTTTTTGTCGAAAACTTCAATTGTGACCTCAATCAACCCTCGATCATCTTTTGAAACTCTTGCGCTGGCATCTCGAATTCCTGTTTTAATCTCGGCAATTGCGTTCGTTATTCCCGCCAACATCCCGGTTCTGTTTTCAGTTGTAGCTAATAATCGAACCGATTGGATTATTTCCTTTTCGTTTTTTGCCCATTCTACTTCAACCACGCGATCTTTGTTAATCATTAATTGCTTTACATTTTTACAATGTTTATTATGAATCACAATTCCTTTGCCGAGTGAAATATACCCGATGATTTCCTCGCCCCGAAGCGGATTACAGCAACGTGCGCGAGTCGTTAAAAGATTATCTACACCTTTTACAATAATGGCATCTTCGCCCAAACCGATAAATTTCTTAACGGCTTTCATTCCGCTCTGAAATTTTGTATCTTTTTTCTTTTCAGGATCAAGCTCCGAAAATTTTTCCGAACCGAGAAATTTAGCGATAACATTTCGCGGGAGAGATTTCCCATAACCGATCGAGGCAAGCAAGTCTTCCGGTCTTCCCAAACCGTATTCATTAGCAATTCGCTTCATTTCGCCTTCGTTATTGAGCAATTTTTTTGCTGACAGGTTAAATTTTTCCAGTTCTTTTTCAAGCAGTTTGCGACCGACATCGATCGATTCGGTTCGTTGTTGTTCGGCAATCCAATGACGAACACGATTTCGTGCTTTCGACGTGATAACATAATTCAGCCAATCCCGTGAGGGTTTGGAATTCGGAGTTGTTAGAATTTCTACCACATCCCCGTTTTGTAATTCGGTTCTCAGAGGAACAATTCGCCCTTTTATTTTTGCTCCGGTGCAATTATCACCAACTTCAGAATGAATGGAATATGCAAAATCTATCGGAGTTGCTCCCCGTGGAAGTTGAATGACTTTACCCATTGGGGTAAAGGCATAAACATTTTTTGGATAGAGGTCTAGTTTAAAGGATTCGATAAAATCTTCGGGATCTTCATTTTCATCAGTGTTCTCAACTAGAGGAAGCAGAAGTTTTTCAACAGTTTTACGCAATTCATCAAGACTTTCATCTTCTTCCTGCTTGCCGAGTTTGTTATCCTTGTATTTCCAATGTGCCGCAACTCCTTCCTCGGCGATCTGGTGCATTTCCTGTGTCCGAATTTGGACTTCAAAAGATTGCCCTTGTTCGCCGATAACGGAAGTGTGCAGTGATTGATAAAGATTATCACGCGGAATTGCAATCCAATCTTTAAATCTTTCGGGAACAGGTGTCCAAATACCGTGAATAACGCTCAAAGACAGATAACAATTTTTTTTGTCATTCGGAGTAATTATCCGAACCGCAATCAAATCATAAACTTCTTCAATGGTTAATTTACGTTTTTTTAATTTTTTCCAAAGTGAATAAAGTCGTTTTACACGGCTTTGTATCTCGATATACGGGACATCATTTTTGGTCAATTGACTTTCAATGGTTTGTTTAATTTTCTCCAGTGCCGCCTCAAGTTGGGGACGACGTGTTTCCACCTCTTCGGAAAGCCTTTTATATTCTTCAGGGTTTAGGTTTTGAAATGAAAGGTCTTCAAGTTCCCCGCGCAATTTCCCCATCCCGAGTCGATGAGCAATCGGAGCGTAAATATCGAGCGTCTCTTGAGAAATGCGCGCTCGTTTTTCCGGTTTTAGAAACTGCATTGTCCGCATATTGTGCAACCGGTCAGCGAGTTTGATTAAAACAACACGAACATCGGTAATCATCGCCAAAACCATTTTACGAACATTTTCTGCTTGTTGCTTTTCTTTTGACAGATTACTGATATGAGCAATTTTGGTTAATCCATCGACCAACCGAGTGATTTCGTCGCCAAAATATTTACGAATTGTGTCAAGATCAACCAATGTATCCTCAACTACATCGTGAAGAAGTCCCGTAGAAACACTGACTTCATCCAGACGCATATCCGCCAAAATATCTGCAACTTCCAATGGATGCACTAGATAAGGCTCGCCCGAAGCTCTTTTTTGTCCACGATGATGCAAGGCAGAGAAAAGATACGCCCGTCGAATCAAATCTATATCCGATTCCGGTCGATTTTTCCCTACTTTTTCGATGACATCTTCTATGCGAATCATAAATTGAGTTTAAAGTTCTACATATTTACTTTTTATCACTTTGAAACCTGAAACTAAAGCAAAAGGTGATGCTCAATTTTTATTGTAATTGAGTATCACCTTTCTTAAAAGTTATTTTAACAAACTTACTTTTTATTTTTAGCTTCTTCTTCCTTTGCTTTCTGCGCTTCCATTGCCGCATCCTCTTTTTGCTTTCTGATGGCAGCTAATTCACTGAATTTGTCTTTAGCTTTTTGAGCTTCGGCTTTTAGTCTTTCTTTTTCAGCCGTATTCCCTTCCATCTCTGCTATTCGCCCTTTTTGCACAAGTAAATTTGCATTATAAGACCAAACCGAATCACTATTCGGGTCTAGTTTGACCGCTTGTGTGATTTGCTCGAGTCCTTTTTCTGTGCATTGTTTTAATTGCTCAAAATCTTTCGGTTCCGCAGGTTTCGTAAATTCATACTCGGAAGTTCCGCCTTTAGTTACGGTTTTCTTAACCGGTTCAACATCTGAAATGTCGTTTGCACAACTGTATTGTTTAGCTGCCAAAGAGGTTAAGGCTTCCGCCCGTTGTTCCGGCTGAACCTTTTCGTTGTTGGTTCGTTCCGTTACCCATTGAAGCCACTCGTCCTGTTTACCAAGATTTTCTAAAAGATTTGCAACCGCTTTGTATGAACTTTGATCATTAATATCTACCGCTAATACTTTTTTATATTCTGCAATCGCATCTTCAGCTTTTTTTATATTCTGGCGATCTCCAATATACTCAGAATGTAAAGTTCGGGCTAAAAACAATCGGGCAGTTTTACTCTCAACGGTTTTACTTTCAGGATCGCTGGAAGCAGCCAGCCGAAAAAGTTCTTCAGCTTCCTGAAACTTGCGCGCCTTGTAAGCATCTGCTCCATCAACCAGATGTTTTCTGGCAAGGACACGATTATAATATGAACAATTCGTTCCAATTAATACTGTTATTGAAATTAAAACTAATATTCCTACACGAGAGAATCTCATTTTTTTTCGACTCCATATACTGCCTAAAATAATAAAAGAATTTTACCTTTTATTATTTTAGGCAAAAATTATTCAGATAAATCATCAATTTGTAAACCAATCGGCTGTGCTCCGGCTTGTTTTACTGCATCTATCACATTAACGACTTCGCCATATCTAACCGTTCGAGGTGATTTTATAAATATTGTTTTTTCAACCTCATTTGTTCCTTCACGAAGAACATTATTCTGCGTTCTTTCAGTAAATATCTGTTTTAGCTTATTTGATAAGTCATCCAGATTTGATAGATCCCCCATACTTTCGTTGTTTAATAAAACTTTACGGTCAGCTTTATTGATCGACACAACTAAAGTTAGAGGGTTTGGCTTCGGATTTGACAGTTGATCCTCAGGTTTTGGTTCAGCCGGAACTTTCGCCTCAAACTTATGAGGTTTTAACGGTGTAATGACCATAAAAATAATCAAAAGCACCAATAGAACGTCAATTAATGGTGTTACGTTAATGTTTGGTGTAGCTCCGCCGGAACCAGCGCTTGACATTGCCATAATTTTCTTCTCCTTAAACCCTGAAAACTTTATTTACTATTTCGGTGCATCGACACCTTTTTTCTTGTCGGCAACCAGACCGATTTTATCGATATCCAATTTCCGAATAGTGTCTATTGCTTCAACTACCCTGCCGTAATCTACCTCAACCCCGCTTTTAATATAAACAACCCTTTTATCAGGTGTCTTATTTTCCATCAGTCTTTTTATTTTTTCCCCTAACTCCGTTAAAGGATATTGTTCCTTGCCAATATAAAAACTGCTGTTATTCGGAATTGCAACAACCACCGATGTATCTTTTGCAATATCTCCATCCTCATCAGGACTGATCATATCGCGCGGTAGATTAACCGAAACACCTTGTTGAAGTAACGGCGTAACGATCATAAAAATAATCAACAGAACCAACATTACATCAACCATCGGGGTTACGTTGATTTCCGAGTTATACTCATCTGCCCCACCGACTTGCATCGCCATAGTAAAATTCTCCCTTTATTATAAATTTATTTTACAAATTAATTTAATTGTTTGGTGCGCTGTTTGATGAAATAATCGACCAATTCTGAGGCAGAGTTTTCCATTTCAACACCGAAACTAGTAACTTTATTAGTAAAATAATTAAATAACCAAACTGCCGGAACTGCCACGGCAATACCAAAAGCCGTAGCCACAAGAGCTTCGGCGATAGACCCGCCGACTGCGCCGATCCCTGCTGTTTCGTTGGTTCTCAAAGCGTTAAACGCGCCAATGATACCGACAACCGTTCCAAATAATCCCACAAAAGGAGCTGTAGAACCCACAGTTGCCAAACCAGCCAATCCGCGCTTTAATTCAGCAGTTTTGACGGCAATAGCCCTTTGCAAAGCGCGTTTCGAGGCTTCCATTTCTTCACCCGAAATATCCGAATTACCCTGGTGCGCTGCAAATTCTTTTAATCCTGATGAAACAACCATCGCCAGATGCGAATCTTTATGCTTATCGCTGATATTAATTGCTTCGTCGATATTACTATTTTTCAACGCTTGGGCGACTTTCGGGGCATATTGACGCGATTGTTGCTTTGCTTTGTTATATGTCAAATATCGCTCAATTCCAACCGCAATCATATAAATGGACATTAGCAACAGTGTTGCAATAACTACCCATCCCGGAATCGTCAAACTCTTAGCGATCTCATAGAGACCGAAGTTTGGTGCGGCTTCATTTGCGAATAATAAAAATAAGCCTAAAAGGCTACTCAATAATGTCATGATTTATCCTCCAAAGAATCAATTTTTATAACTAAATAGATTTTTTTGATAGGAAGCGGTTTCCGGCTTCCTATCCTAATAGTTCCATTAAGGAACAAAATTATAAACGATTACACCTGTTACAGATACAGGCTGACCTGATAAAAGCGTCGGACTGAATTTAGAAGAGCGAGCCGCCTGTTCCGCAGCAGCTTTAAGTAATGGATGTCCACTTACCGCATTTGCCGAGACTACGTTTCCAGCTTCATCGATCTTTACCTGAACATTAACCGCTCCACTTGCCCGAACAGCTCTTGCTGCCGCCGGATAAGTAGGAGTAACCAAATTTCTTGCCTTACTGTTAACAACTCCACCGGAAATAGTTTTCGGTATCGGTTTAGGTGTCGGAGTTGCCTTGGGCGGCGGCGGCGGCGGCGGCGGCGGCGCACCATCGCCACTATTTTTGTCATCTCCACCAGTATCGAGTCCCTTATTGCTACCCGGATCAACCGGACCTCGATAATTGGAAGGTGCTGCATTTTCCGCATCACGACTATCTTTTCCAATTACAGTTCTGATGCCTTCACGAGGCGGCTTTACCGTGTTTTGGACAGTACTGGTAGTATCAGGCGGTTTTACCGGAGTTTGATCTATCCTTTGGATGATCTCAGGACGCGTATCTGCATCCGGCGCAGGTTTGTTTATCTTTTCCGGTTCTTTTTCAGGTGGCGGTGGCGGCTTGTCTTCCGGGACAGGAACCGGGGCGACCAACGTGGACAATTCCAAGTCCGATCCGCCCATTCCAAAATCCTTTGCAAAAAGACTATACAACCAAGCACCAAACAGTAGTGAAAACATGAAAATGCCGACGAATAATAGAAAACTACTACGTCGGGTGTTTTCCCTTGTATTACTTTTTGATTCAACTAATTGATCTAACATTTTTATTTTCCTCTCTTTTTTCCGGTGCCAAATAGGTCAAAAGTTACGAAATATTATTATTGCTTAAATGAATATAAAAAAACTTTAAGTTATCTTCGGTTGTAATACTTTTAGAATAAATCACCTAAAAACCACTTACTTTCAATATGTTTGTTCTTATTCGACTTTAATTGCGGGATAGTCGAACTTCTACCGTTCTGACACAAGAAAAATCTACAAATTCCAGCTATGCCTTTAACAAAACGGAAAAAACAGATACAAATTATTTAATTGACCAGCAACGTCTTGAAGTCTAAAACCTTATCGATAGAAAGTCAAGAATAACAATCAAATTTTGTTATATTTTCTAATTTTTATTTTAAGTAAGCAATAAAAATAAAACTCACAAAACCTTTAGCAACGTGTTTTAGCAGAAAATTTCTATCTCGCTATCGGTCTGCGTGTTACTGAACGCCGGGATGCGGAAGCCAATCGATCGATTTTTTGCACTTCCGCTTTTTTCAATTTTGCTACACCAAGTTTATCTTGCCACCAAATTGCAATCGGACTGGCGATAGCAATGGTTGAATAAGTACCTAAAGTTATTCCAACCAGCAATGCCAATGAAAAACTTCGTAGCACCTCTCCACCGAAAAGAACCAGAGCTAAGACAGATAAAAGCACCAGTCCGGCGGTGATTACAGTGCGTGAAAGCGTTTGATTAATTGAATCATTTGTAATTTTAAACAGCGAATCATTACGATGAAGCGGTAAATTCTCCCGCACACGGTCAAAAATAACTATCGAATCATTCACGGAAAAGCCGACGATGGTTAAAATTGCTGCAATAACAGTTAAATTTATTTCCCACTGAAAAATAGAAAAGAAAGCCAAAACCATTAAAACATCGTGAAAAACGGCTATTACTGCACCTGCTGCATAAGTCCAATCATAACGAAATGCAATAAACAGTAAAATTCCGACTAAACCCAAAAGCGTTGCAGAAACCGCTTGATTTCTAAGTTGAGAACCGGCAACCGCACCAACCGAATCCGTCCCGATGATCTTGTAGGCGGCATCAGGAGTATCAGCCAGAACTTGCTCGCCTTCCGCCTCTTTCCCAAAACCATCAAGCGCACTTTTAACGGTCGTTCTACCGGCTTTCACCTGTGCCGTTAAAGCTTTTTCAGGCTCATTACTCGTTGACTCCGGGGATGTTTGCGCCGTCTCCGTATTTTCAATTAAAGGGATTTTAATCAATACTTCATCAGGTTTATCGGTTGAATCCTGTATAACGGGGTCAGCAACGCCAACTTTATTTAAAGCTGTTCGAATTTCATCATCTGAGGGTTTTTCTTTAAATTTGGCGGTAACTACCGTTCCACCTTTAAAATCAACCCCAAGATTGAATGCTTCGGTTCCACCCGGCGAATATTGACGACTAATTGTTGAAACTAATCCCGTCAACATAATAAAAATTGAAAACGCGATAAAAATCTTTCGTTTACCAAGCCAATCTATATGAATATTCTGAAAAAAATTAAACATCTTTTGATAGTTGAGAGTTGAGAGTTAAGTTTAAAGAACAAAGAGTTCTAACCTAACATTCAACTCAATTAAATACTGAGTTTCTCCATTTTCGGATTTCGACTCAAAATCCATTTAAAGATAGTGCGCGAAACAAACACAGCCGTAAATAAATTAATTAAAAGTCCCAGAATTAGCGTAACGGCAAATCCTTTAATCGGACCCGAACCATATAAATAAAGGATAATCGACGAAATAATGGTTGTAATATGCGTATCAATAATCGTTACAAAAGCACGGTCAAAACCGATGCTGACAGATTCCGAAACTGAAAATGCAAGTCTTAATTCTTCCCTAATGCGTTCAAAAATAAGCACGTTTGAATCTACCGCCATCCCGATACCTAAAATCAAACCGGCAATTCCAGGCAGTGTCAAAGTAGAACCGAAAACAACCAGGGCAGCCATCGTCAATATCATATTAAGAACCAACGCGATAACGGCATTTACACCCGCACCGCGATAGTAGAAAAGCATAAATAATATGACAAAAATCAATCCTCCGATCGATGCGGCAACTCCGGCACGAATTGAGTCGGCACCTAAACTTGGTCCAACCGTGCGTTCTTCCTGATATTCGATTTCAGCCGGAAGCGCACCCGATTTTAAGGTGAGTGCCAAATCTTCCGCTGTTGTTTTTGAAAATCTGCCCGAGATTTCGCCCGAATCAAAAATTTGAGATTTGATAAACGCGGTTGATTTTACCTCGTTATTCAAAACAACCGCCATATAGTTGTTGATGTTTTTACCGGTCCATTCGCCGAATTTCTGCGCCCCGGAAGGTTTGAAAGAAAACGAAATTTGGTAATCGCTATTTCCACCTGTTCGTGAAATGGCTGCCGCATCGCGCAATTCGCTGCCGTCAACTACAGCCGGATATTCCACAACTACATATTGTTTCGTTTTTTGATCAGGCGGAAGTTGTTTATCTTTCGGTGTTTCATCCCGTTCCGTTAGCGCAAATACCTTCCGAGTTTCAGTTTCTTTTCCACCGATCGTTTGCAAAGCTGCTTCTTTGGTCGGATAAGTTTGAACGGGTGCCGGATTTGGCGCAGTTACAACTTTCATCAATTCGAGTTTTGACGTTTCCCCGACTAATGCCTTAACTCGTTCCGGGTTTTCAACACCGGGCATTTGCAACAGAATTTGTCCTGAATCTGCACGTCCCTGTCTTTGTAATGTCGGTTCTTTGACACCGAAAGCATTGATTCTGCTTTCAATAATCTTCAAAGCCTGGTCTGTTGCCTGCTCTTTTAATTTTGCTTGTGATTGTAAAGATAATGACCAAGTAATCGTATTGCCGCTGGTATTTTCCTTCCAAACCGCCGGATTTAATTCAACTTTCTTTTTAACTGCATCGATTACTTCGTTCGCTTTTGAAGGATCGGTTAAATTTAGCGTAAATTGATAGTTATTATTTTCGACAATGTATGAACCGTCACTAACAGGTAATTCTGCCGCTTTTGCCGCATTTACGGCGGCGAGTTCATTATTTATAGTTAATGCCTTTAAGTAATCTTCTGTTTTAACTCGCATCACAAGATGCGAACCGCCTTTTAGATCCAAGCCGAGATTGATATTCTTGGCGAGATTTTCTTTTATTCCGGTCAATGTAAAATCTTTTCCTGAAACTGTTCCGCGAGGTCCAAAAACAAGATAAATCCCGATCAGCGTAATCGCTAAAATAATTCCTGTTCTAATCCACAAATTACTATTTTTCATTATTATCTCTCAGTTTTGAGTTCGTAAAACTTCTAACTGCCTACTTATTTTCATTCTCCGGTCTTCTGCCGACAACTGCGCTTTTTCCAATTTCGAGGAAGGATTTCTCAGCACTTTGAATGATAAAACTCATTTCTCTTATTTCTTTGATTCTTCCGATAATTCCGCCGTTGGTGACGACTTCATCATTGATTTTCAAATCGCCGATCATATTTTTTAATTCCTGCTGTTGTTTCTTTTGCGGCATTATTACGAGAAAATAAAAAATCCCGACCATCAGAATTATGGGAATTAAAAATCCGAGTGAGCCGAAACCACTTTCTTGAAAAAATAATAGGAAGATAGCCATTGTTGTTATTTGCAGACCGAAAAACTGTAATTATGACAAAGTAATGTTAATTTATCAAAGCAAGGTTGATTATTTGCTTAATTGATGAAAAAAGCCTTGTAATTATTTAACCTTAAGTAAATTTTTATTACTCAAACTGTGTATAAAGTATAAAAAAATTTGTATCGTTCTTAGTCATTATTGCTTATTTGATCCAAAAAATCACGTCGAAACTTGCTAAATTCGCCAAACTTTATCGCCTCTCTTACCTTTCGCATTGTTTCCAGAAAAAATGTCAGATTATGATGAGATATTAAAATACTCGCCAACATTTCGCCGGTTTGATACAGATGTCTCAGGTAAGCTCTCGAATATCTTTGGCAAACGGAACATTGACAATTCTTATCCAGCGGTTCTTTATCCTGTGCAAATTTCGCGTTGCGAATATTGATTTTCCCTTGCGAAGTAAAAGCTCCGCCGGTTCTTCCGTTGCGCGTCGGCATTACGCAATCAAACATATCTATCCCGTGATAAACGGCTTCAACCAAATCCTCCGGCGTTCCAACTCCCATCAAATATCTCGGTGAATTTTCAGGCATCTTCGAGCCGATAAATTCTAAAACTTCATACATTATCGACTTTTCTTCTCCAACACTCAATCCACCGATCGCATATCCGTCAAAGGCGATTTCGACTGTTTTTTCTAAACTTTCGTTTCTTAAATTTAGATGCCCTGCACCTTGTATAATTCCGAATAAGGCTTGTCTTCCACTTAAATTTTCCTTTACTAGAAATCCCGTATCTGCCTTTTCGTTCTGCAATTCTTCAAACCTGTGTTTTGATCTTTTAGCCCAACGCGCTGTCATTTCCAGACTTTTTCTTGTTTCTTCAACTCCCACGTTACCCGGCAAACATTCATCAAAAACCATAACAATTTCCGAACCGAGTGCCGCTTGTATTTCCATCGAAACTTCCGGTGAAAGAAACATTTTCGTTCCATCGACGTGCGAGCGAAATTCAACGCCTTCTTCATTCAATTTTCGCAAGTCCGTTAATGAAAAAACCTGAAAACCACCCGAATCCGTTAAAAGCGAACGATTCCAGGTTGAAAATTTATGCAACCCGCCGAGGTTTCGAATAATTTCTATACCCGGACGCAGCCAGAGATGATAAGTATTTCCGAGAATTATCCGCGCATCCAATTCATCTTCCAACCATTCATATCTGATTCCTTTTACCGTTCCCTGAGTTCCGACGGGCATAAAAACAGGCGTTTCAATTTCTGAACGCCTTGTTCGCAAAATTCCGGTTCTCGCCTTTCCGTTTTGCGCTGTAACCTGCCAATCGATCGGTTTCATAAAAAAAGTTAAAAGGTGAAAGTTAATAAGCCGCGATTCAAACTTTTGGTTTACGTCCGAGTAATGACCAGATTTGGGATGCTCCCAGCGCAGTTTCCGAGATTATTTTACCTTCTTCATCCAGCAAAACCGCCGAGGGTGTTCCGTTCCATCCGAGTTCTTTTGAGATTTTTCGCTCATTATCTACGACAATAGGCGATTTTAAATTCATTGATTTATGCGATTCGACTTCACCTTCCGATAACACAAGTAAGTTCGGCTCATTAAGACCTTTTGATGAATCCCAATCCCGCAAAGCATCGATCATATCGACACAATAAGGACAAGTTTGACTCCAAAAAGTAACCAGGGTTTTTTTGCCGAGTAAATCTTTCTTCGTTACGTTTTTATCGTAAATATCAGTATTTGAAAAATCAGGTAACTGTTCGCCCAATTTATGTCCATTACCACTAACGACATATACTAGCTCTTTGCTCGAATCTTCCGTCTTGATTTTCTCAACCAATTCACGAATCGCCTTATCGCCTGCCGCAATCCGACTTGCAATCTTTCCGTCAGTGTTGATCAAAACCGCCGTCGGTGTCCATTGTGCGCCGAAGAGTTCCGCCGTTTCCCTTTCTTTTTGCAAAAGAATCTGTTTTAAGGTGCCGCCGGCGAATTTGTCCAGATTTTCTTTAGCATTGCCGCTACTGATAAAGACAAAATCCAACCTTCCTTTCAAGTCATTCTGCCACGCCTCGATTTCGGGCAGAAGCGCAGCGCAAGGATTACAATTCGGGCTGACGAATAAGAACAGCATTGGTTTTGCCTTGGCTAAAAGATGTTCAAATTCGACAATCTTACCGTTAATATCAGGCAATTCAAAATCGGGAACGACCGCACCAATCGGTAAACCTTCCGTGGGAATAGCAAGATTTTCACGCTCGACTTCCCTGCCGCCTTCGTGCGAAATCAGTTCCAGAACCTCGATGCGACGAATAACCTGAGTCTGTTGTTCTGAAATCTTTTTTAAATAAAATACGACCGCCGCCAACAATCCGACGGTCGCAAATCCTAATATAAGCGACATAAAACTTCCTTCCGAATTAAAATCTGTTGAATCTAAAAGGCTCAAACCTTGATTTTCTTTGCCTTGCAGAACAAGGAAAAATGCGAGTATGGCAAATATCGCGTTGCGAATCAAACTCCTCGCCGAAACAGGTTCGCTGTGAATCTGCCCGAAACAATGGCAATCAGGCGCGTTACCCTTTGCCATTTGCCAAAGCATTCCGCCGATAAATATCAAAAGCAACAAAAATCCGCCAATTGCGCCGATCCAAGAAGACGAAACAGACAAAAGTAAAATTGCGATAACAATTTCTATAATTGGCAAACCATAAGCAATGGGTTTTGCCAATGAATCAGGCACACCAAAGTCTTTAACCGCTTTTTTTGAACCTTCGAGATCAAGTAATTTTCCGATTCCAGCCAGCAAAAAAATTGCGGCGAGAAAAATTCTTATTAAAAGTAACAGAATCTCCATTTTTTCCTCAATTTATAGAAAACAGTATTTTATTACCGTTTAACTCTTTGTTTTTTGGTTCAATCAAAATTTCTGTTATCTCAATTTTACTTGAAATAATTTCACCATCAAAACCAAATGAGTAATCTGTAAATTTCGTTTTGATAAATTCATTTATCCTTTGAAATTTCATTCCATATAAATCCTCAGCAAACCAATTAAAACTTGCGCTTTGAATATTAATCCAAACAATTGTAATTCTTGTAGAGATTGAATCACCCGGCTCTTTTACAAAGTCTGAATAATCAACTGTTAAAGAAAAAGTTTTACTTTCTAAATCAATACTTATTTTCTTTATTTTTGCATCGTGCAAAGTTGGAAAATCCGTAAATCTCAAAAAGTTTTTCCGAACCTTTAATTTGTTTCCTAATTTCTTGATTTTCGCTTTGGCTACTCATTTCAACTCTTTTTTTTCGTTTTATGTTTCTCTTTAAGGCGAATCGGCGTGGCGAAAAATTCAAACTCTTCACGAAGACGGTTTTCAATATAGCGTGTATAAGAAAAATGCAATTCACCTTTGCCGCCACCCGAAGTAAAAACAATAAACATCGGCGGACGCAAGCCGGCTTGCGTAATGTATTGAACGTGCAGACGCGAAAAGCCCCCCTTTACCGGCGCGGGCGTGCCGCCGCCTCTCGGTTGCGAGATGTTTTCTTCAAAAAATTGGTTGAGTTTGGAAGTCGGAACGCGCAAATTCCGCGCTTCATTTGCCTTGATAACTAACGGTAAAATTTTGGTTACACGCTGTCCCGTTAAAGCCGAAATCATTATCACCGGCGACCAGTTGAGAAACTTCATATTACGCCGCAATTCGCGCTCAAATTCGTAAATAGTATTCGTTTCTTTTTCTTCCAGCGCATCCCATTTATTGACTGCGAGAATCACGCTGCAACCCGAATCAACTGCATAACCGGCGATATTCGCGTCGAGATTCGTAACGCCTTCGACGGCATCGATCATCATAATTACAACATCGGCACGTTCTAAGGCTTTTCGCGCCATAATAACGGAAAGTTTTTCCGCCATTTCAATTGTTTTACCCTTTCGCCGGATTCCCGCCGTATCAATCAACGTGAATTTTTGCCCGTCAACCGTTAATTCCGTATCAATCGCATCGCGCGTCGTTCCGGCAATGGGCGAAACGATAACTCGTTCTTCGCCTAAAATTTTGTTGAGCAAAGAAGATTTGCCGACATTCGGACGACCGATTATGGCAAGTTTAATGTCTTCCTGCTTTTCTTCTTCAACTTCTGCTCCAAAATCTAAAACATCGAAAACTTCGTCCAAAAGTTCCCCGATGCTATTTCCATGTTCGGCTGAAACCGGTATCAGTTCAAAGCCGAATTTATAAAACTCAGCGGCTTCTTCTTCGACTTTTCGAGTTTCAGCTTTGTTGGCGGCAATAAAAACCGGCTTTCCGATGTTTCGCAAAAAAAGTGAAATTTCTTCATCAAGCGGCGTAACCCCGGCGCGCGAATCCACTACCCAAATTATCGCTTGCGATTGGTCAATCGCGTGTCCGGCTTGCTTAAAAATATTAGCGGGAATTATCGCTTCATCGTCCGGCACGATTCCGCCCGTATCTACGATAGCAAAAGTTTTCGCCTTCCAATCAACTACACTATAAATTCTATCGCGGGTAATTCCCGGCTCATCACCGACGATTGATTTACGCGAACCTGTCAAACGATTAAAAAGCGTTGATTTCCCGACATTAGGACGACCGATAATTGCTACCAGAGGCATTGTCATATCTTGAGTGTAGCCAAGATTGTCAAATTAAGACAAATTGAACCTAAGGTTATTATCAAGAATTTATCTAAAAAAGTGAGTTACCACTAATCATTTATGAGTTAATTCGCTCTTATGTTCCTTTGTAATTCTCGCCAAAAAACGCAATGCTTCGTTGACCGCTTCCGAACTCGGAAAATCATTTGCCACATCCGAATCAAGCACAACGGTTCGTTGCAATTGATTATATTCTTCAGCAAAACGGTTTGGTCGCGCCTTTGAATAATCGAATCTATACTCGGATTTCATCTCCTCTTTATCTAAATCATTATCCATTTTCTTCGTAATCCTCCCGTTCAATACTAGTCGGCTTTCGCGCGGAAATAATTCTCAAAATTCTGTCTTCACGTTCGGTAAAATATACAACCAAAAGTCTGTTCATTTTTGAATATCCGACAATAAATTCACGTTTTTCATCAATCGAATGTTCATCATCAAAGAACAGTTTAGCAGACAAATCACCGAAAACAGTTTCAGCCTCAGCAAAACTCACACCGTGCTTTTTGAGATTACTTTCAGCTTTTTCTTTGTCCCATTCAAATTGCATTTATTCTATAAAAGTAATTCAAGACCTTTGTATGCAAGTAGTTTTCCATCTTCAACTACAAATCCTGTTATTCCACCATCTTGCGAAACTGTAAACGCAACAGAATCTGGATTATTCATTACAAATCTGGCAGTTGATAGATGCCGCTTTCCTCGAAACTCGTGAATTAGTGAAGATTCCTTTGGTTTATTTCGATTTTCGTAAGGCAATACTTTCGTAACTGTTTCTGATTTAAGGCTTTTCTGAGCTTCTTTTATTTTGACTCCAAAAGCTAAAACGTCGAGTTCTTTATTTAGAACAACTGCTCCGTCAACTCCTGTTAAGTATGCTACATATCTAGCGGCATCTGCAATAAAAGCCCTGTATTCAGCACTACCTAGCATTTCGAATGCTGACTTCTCAAAATCTCTTGTTTTTGCTGTAGAATTTTCTCGTATAAAATATTCTAGATTTTTTTCTAAATGTTTAATTCCGTTGTAGCAGAGATTACCAAAACTCTCATAGGATAAAGGTTTCTCTGCGGTTTTCTTCCAAGTTTTTTCATTAGAAACGAAAATAAGGGTTCCACCATGTCTCAACAATCTTATCCGACTTAATATTTCGCGGGTCATTTGATTGTATAAATTCACCAACATAACTTTAACAAATGAATTAGGATGATTTAGCTCACGGATTGACATTAAATCAAATCCTTTACTATTCCACTTAGAATCAATGAAGTTTATTTCTTGACCATTTATTTCCGCTATTTTAGATAGCTCATTACCGATTATCATTCTTGCCGGATCAATAATCTCAAACTTTGCCGGCGATAATGTTAAGGTTGTCAGACCTTGAATACGCAGTTTATTACCAAATAGTTTGTGAGGATAAACACAAATCGCACCATCAGGTGGCATAACGGCTGGAGCTAATTTCCTTAACTCTTCAGCATTAAACTCCTTAAAATTGAAAGGGTGAAATGTTTGACCTAAATGTTCATTCATCGCAGTTGAATATGAAACTCTAAACCTAAGTATTCTACCTTCCTCAAAGCGTGTGCTTGCTAAGAGCATTTGAGAAATTATTTCCTCTAATTCTGTGATTGTCGGAATCTTAAAAGATTTTCCTCTAGGCAATTTAATAGAATCTCCGCCTATGCTTAGTTCAGATTTAGCTAATCTATTGCGAGTTTCTTTAAGTATTTCTTTGTTAATCTGAAAAATATTTTTTGACATTCAGTTGCTACCACAATCATTTCAATCTCGCGCCGATGTCCACATTTTCGATAAATGCCGCCAACGCCGGTTTTTCGCCGGTTCCGTCTTCCAGCGACGCGGCGCAAATCATTCCTTGGCTTTCGAGTCCGCGCATCATTCTCGGTTTCAAATTGGCGACAACGACAACTTTGCGACCGATTAAAGTTTCAGGTTCGTAGTATTCGGCTAAACCTGCCAAGATTTGACGTGGTTTTTCTTCGCCTAAATCAATCTCGAAACGCAGAAGTTTGTCGGCTTTCGGAATGCGTTCGGCAACTTTAATTTCACCGACGCGGAGTTCGACTTTTAGAAAATCATCAATTGTGATGAATTGATCTTCTTTCGCAACATTGGACGGCAACCCGCCCGCTAATGCAGGCGATTCTGACTTTGTGTTTTCAATTTCACTCATAACTTTATTTTTATCAATTCGCGGAAAAACACCCGACGTTTCGCCGATCTTTGTTTCTGTTTTTAATTCTCCGTAAACTAAATTTTCAGGATTTAGTGTTGTAATATCTTCACTTAAACCGATTTGCGCGTAAATGTTGCGCGTCGCTTCGGGCATAATCGGATAAAGCAAAACGCACAGCCAGCGCAGAGTTTCGGTGGAGCGATAAAGCAAGGCGTTCAGCGATTCTGCTTGGTTTTCGTCTTTAACGAGTTCCCAAGGCTTCGCGTCGGAAATCATTTTATCTATCCGCGCAATTACATTCCACAAAATTTCCAACGCTTGGCTAAACTCGAAATTATCAAAGCGGCGCAAAAATTCATCTCTCGCGTGATCGAGAACCGAGACTAATTCTTGTTCGTCAGGATTGATGCCGGCGCGTTTGGCGTAAAGATAGTTTGGTTCGCTGATCTTTCCACACGGAATTTTGCCGTCGCTGTATTTGGTAATCATTGAAAGAGTGCGCGACGAAAGATTACCCAAACCGCTTGCCAAATCAGCGTTGGCGCGTTCGATCAGGTTTTCGTAACTAAATTTCCCGTCGCTCCCGAAAACCATTTCACGCAACACGAAATAACGAATCGCATCATTGGAAAAGTGTCGCTTCAAAACTTCTAATTCAATCACATTTCCAAGCGTTTTGCCCATTTTACGTCCATCCGCATCAAGCCACATTCCGTGTGCAAAAACCGATTTCGGCAAATCAATCTCTGCCGCTAAAAGAAAAGAAAACCAATAAACCGAATGTTGTCGCAAAATATCTTTGCCGACAAGGTGATGTGCGTTTTGCCAGTATTTTTCAAAACCCGACTTTTCCGAATTGCCGTAACCGAGTGCCGTAATATAGTTGGAAAGCGCATCCATCCAAACATACATCGTGTGCCGTTCGTCGCCGGGAACGGGAACGCCCCACGCCACCGATTTTTTCTCACGCGAAATTGAAAGGTCTTGCAAACCGCCTTTGATGAACGAAACGACTTCGTTGCGGCGCGATTCGGGACGAATCAAAGTCGGATTTTTTTCAATCGTTTCCAGCAGAATCTCGTCATAATCTGAAAGCCGAAAAAAGTAGCTTTCTTCGGAAACCTTATCCAGCGGCGTTTCGTGAATCAAACATCGCGGAATTTCTTCACCGTCACGCTGTTCGTATTCTTTTTCGGTCTTAAATTCGGCACACGCGGCGCAAAACCAAGCGTCATAAAACCCTTTGTAAATAGTTTCATTGCCCTTCGGCGTTTTATTTTTGGCAATCTCGCGCCAAAAATGCTGAACACCTTCGTAATGAAACGGCTTACTTGTCCGCATAAAAATGTCGTAACCGCCGTTTTCTGAGTCTAAACCGAAAGCGGCAAAAGTCTTTTTCATCTCGCCCGATACGAAATCGACCTGTGCTATCGGTGTGCGATTATTTTCGGCGGCTTTGCGCTGAATATTGATGCCGTGTTCGTCCGTTCCGGTCAAAAAATATGTGTCAAAACCGCGCTGTTTCTTATACCTTTGGATAACATCCGCAACAATAGTCGTGTAAAGATGCCCAAGATGCGGCAATGAATTGGCGTAATATATCGGAGTTGTTATGTAAAAAGTTTTATTCATATCGGAAAATTATTTACGTTGAGCTTTTGATGGCGATTCGCAATTAACGATTTGGTTGCGCTTTGGCAAATTCATCGGTTGGATTATAGCGCGGCATTTTCGGCGCGTCGGCAACTTTCAAACCTATTGCCAGCGAAACCTCAACCATTTGAACTAAACCGTCAAACCGCCACTCGTCGCGGAATTCGTCGGACGGTTGGTGATAATGATTTCTGTTAAATTCATCAAAGGTTTTTTGCGCGAAATCTTTTGGTTTGCCGGTGTAGTCTTCGCCGTTTCTAACGCTGATAGCAGGAACGCCGATTTTGGCAAAAGGAAAATGGTCGGAACGAAAAAACGAACCTTGTTCTGGATGTGCGTCGGCAGCAAACGTCATTTTGCGTTCTTTCAAAACTGAATCCACAATCGTCATAATATCTGAGCGTTCCGCACCCAATGCACCGTAATCATTGGTCAAACCGTAAAGATTGCCGCCGTCGATATTGATATTTGCCGCCGTTTTTTCAGGCGCAAAAACCGGAAAACGGGCATACCATTCCGCGCCGAGCAAACCTTGTTCTTCGGCGGTCGTGAACAGAAAAACGCTCGAACGCTTTGGTCGTTTTTTGAGTTTAGTCAATGCCTCGGCAATTGATAAAACCGACGCGCAACCCGTCGCATTATCCAACGCGCCGTTGTAAATCGTGTCGCCTTGCTTGTTCGGTTCGCCAATGCCCAAATGATCCCAATGCGCCGTATAAACGACATATTCATCTTTAAGTTTTGCGTCGTTTCCTGTCCAAACGCCGACGACATTATTTGAATTTACTCGTTTGAGTTCGCTCTTTAAATCGACTTTCGCGTTCAAATTTAATTTGACCGGCTGAAAATTTCTCGACTTTGCCTGTTCGCGCAGTTCGTCTAAATTCTTTCCTGACTGTGTGAAAATTTTTCGCGCCGTGTCTTCGGTCATCCACGAACGCATCTGTAAAAATGGCGTTTTATCGGTTGCCGTTCGCGCAATATCAAACCGCCAATTGCCGTTCGATGTTCGCACGACATTCCAACCGTAACCTGCCGATTCGGTAGTGTGAATCAAAATTACACCTGCCGCCCCACGCCGTGCCGCTTCTTCAAATTTATACGTCCAACGCCCGTAATAAGTCAGTGTTTTGCCGCCAAAGAGATTCGGTTCGGCGGCAGTGGCAGGAGGGTCATTAACCATCATCACGAGAATTTTTCCGCGATAATCTTCTGCCTTTCCCTTGTAATCGTTCCATTTTTGCTCAGGCGCATCAATGCCGTAACCGACAAAAACGAGTTCAGCATCGAGATTGACATTTTCGGTTTGCGCTCCGGTAAAAGCGACAAAATCATCAGCGAATTTATACGAAGCATCGCCGATATTCATAGTCGTTGTCGGATCGGCTTTGACCGCGACGAGCGAAACAGGCTGAAAATAAGAACCGTTATTACCGGGTTTGATTCCAATCGCCTCCAATTGATTTGCAATGTATTTTGCCGCCAATTCTCCGCCGCGACTGCCCGGCGCACGACCTTCAAAACCATCGTCAGCTAAAAACTTTATGGTTGATTTCAACTTTTCTTCGCTGAAAAGATTAGTATATTTGCCCGTTGTTTGAGCAAACGAAATGGAACAACAAAGTAAAATCAGACCAATTACTTCTAATAAATTCATTTTCATATTTTTATACTTCGGGAAAATCTTCATCAAAAACGATTTCCGCATTTCTAAAATCCTCGACAAATTTAGCGGCTTCGGCGGCTTCGGCTTCGGGAACTTTAATTTTTATTCCACCGACCGCACTTGCCAGTAAATTCATTGCGCCGACGATGTTATCATCTGCCAAATATACTTCAAAACCTTCTGCTTCAAGTTGATTTCTCAACATTTCGGCTTCGACAATATCAAAAGTCGTCGCAACTGTGACCAGTTCTTTGCTCATAATTTTTATCCTTTTATTAAACTCATTGCTTCGGCGCGGGTTCGCGGATCTTTACGAAATCCACCCAAAACTGCTGACGTAATTGTTTTTGCTCCCGGTTTTTTCACACCGCGCAAGGTCATACAAGTATGTTCGGCTTCGATGACGACCATAACTCCAAGCGGTTGTAATTCATCAAAAAGTGTCTGCGCTATCTGTTGCGTCAGGCGTTCCTGCACTTGCAGACGACGCGCAAAAATCTCGGCGATTCGTGCCAATTTCGATAAACCGACGATTCTTCCGCCTTTCGGAATGTAAGCAATATGCACTTTTCCGACGAAAGGAGCAAGATGATGTTCGCACACGGACGCGATGGAAATATCTTTGACAATCACCATTTCATCGTGCGAGTCTCCGGGCAATGGCACGATTTGTGATCTCGCGTCCTGCCACATTCCTTCGGTCAGTTCGGCATAAAACTGCGCCACTCGTTCGGGTGTTTTCTGCAAACCGTCGCGGTCAGGATTTTCGCCCATTCCTTCAAGCATCATCCTTACGCCTTGAGCGATTTTTTCTAAATCAACTATGTTACTTTCTTTTTTCTTTGGCAATTTATTTCCCCTTCATTTCAATTTCAATGGCTTTCAAAACTTTCTTTTCGGTTTCCTTTAAAGAATTGTTCGATTTTAGCGCAATTTCGCGCAATTGTTCATATTCGGGTTTTATGTTGACGATTTCGCCGTTATAATGTGCAATTTTAACATCAATCTTGCCAAACTCGGTGGCGATTTTAACAATTTCACGCGGCAGACAGTTGCGCTCAATTTCACTGACACGAATACCTAGCGTCGTTGTTTCAGTGTAAAGCAACTCCGTAAAAATTTCTTTTTTATCAAAATCGCAAAGAATCGAAACCATTGTTGCGGGACGATTTTTCTTCATCTGAATCGGTGTGAACCAAAAATCCAACGCGCCTAATTCAAACGCACGTTCCATCACAAAACCCAGAACTTGCGGCGAAATATCGTCGAGATTTGTTTCGATAAGCGTTAGTTGTTCATTTGTTGTTGTTAATTTTTCGCTATCGGTTTCACCCAAAAACAAACGTAGAACATTCGGGAATTTGTCATATTCACGAGTTCCCGCGCCATAAGCCGTTTTTTCAATTTTCATTTCGGGAATTTTTCCGAATTCATCACAAATCGTCGAAATAATAGCCGCTCCGGTCGGCGTTATCAACTCGCCTTCGATTTCGGTCGAATAAACCGGAATGTTTTGTAAAAGCTCGGCAACGGCGGGCGGCGGAACAGGAAATTTGCCGTGCGCCATATTGACAAAACCGCTTCCGACGTGGATTTTTGAGCAGACAAATTTTTGGATTCCCAACATTTCAAACCCGACACACGCACCGACTACATCAACCATCGCGTCTATCGCGCCGACTTCGTGAAAGTGGACTTTTTCTAACTCAATTCCGTGAACTTTTGCTTCGGCTTCGGCAAGCCGCGTAAAAATTTTGACAGCATTTTTTTTAATCGAATCAGAAAGTTTTGAATTATTTATTACCTTGTTTATATCGCTCAAATGCCGATGTTTTTTTTCTTCGACACATTTCACTTCCGCGTGAACGGCGGAAATTCCTGCGCGGTTGACGTTTGAAAATTCAATCTCAAAATCTGAAATGTCAAGCAATTTGATTTGTTCGATAAGTTTTTCGCGGTTCACTCCAAGCGCAACCAACGCGCCCAAAATCATATTTCCACTCGCGCCCGCGAAACAATCGAAATAAAGTGTTTTCATAAAACTAAAAGTCTAAAGTTCAAAAAGGTAAAGGTCAAAGCGTAGAGCTTATTCAAAGTAGAAATGTGTGTCAGGATTAGTCTTGAATTAACGGTTATTCACTATTCGTTTTCAGATATTACGAAGGTCAAGGCGGTAACAATTCGGAACAACTGAGAGCGAATAACCGATAACCGTATTATTTGAAACAGATATTTTTAATAAACCATAGATCAGAACTTGAGTTTCGTTCTTTTACACGGTTTGCGCTATACTTTAACTTTTTCTAAAACGCATTTTTTTGAGGTCTTATTAAATTGAATCTAATCGAATTACAAAACGGTTTGCGGGAAAAAGTAATCGAAACCGCAAAACAGCAATTCTCCGTTGAATTAGAACAAGTCGCTGCCGAAATTCCACCGAAAACGGAACTCGGCGATCTGGCATTTCCGGTTGCGTTTGAACTTGCCAAAAGAATTAAACAGTCAACGGGTGAAAAGAAAAACCCGCGCGAGATTGCCGAAACTTTGAAATCTACGCTCGAATCGTTTGATTTTGTCGGCAAAGTCGAGGTCGCAGGCGCAGGTTATTTGAATATTTTCTACAACCGCGCCAAATTTCTTGCGGAAAATACTCCAAAATCCAAAATCCAAAATCCAAAATCCAAAATCCAGAAGGTTTGTGTCGAACACACATCGGTCAATCCGAACAAAGCCGCGCATATCGGGCATGTTCGCAATTCGGTTTTGGGCGATACGTTTGTGCGGATTTTGCGGGCAACCGGCAAGCGTGTCGAAGTCCAAAATTATATTGATAACACGGGCGTTCAAGTCGCAGATGTCGTCGTCGGATTTATTTATCTAGAAAAAATGAATCTTGATGATATTAAAAATCTCGACGAAAGATTAACTTCCGAAGGCAAAACTTTCGATTATTATTGTTGGGATTTATACGCCAAAGTCGGTCAGAAATATCAATCTGATGAAGAATTGAAAGCAAAACGCGCCGAAGTTTTGCGTTTGATCGAAGCGGGCAATAATCCAACCGCGACGCTTGCCGATTACATCGTTACGCGCAATGTTCAATGTATTTTAGCGACAATGGAACGCTTCGGAATTCGTTATGATTTGCTGCCGCGCGAATCGGAAATTTTGCATCTTCATTTTTGGCAAAAAGCGTTTGATGAAATGAAACGGCGCGGTGTAATCAAATATGAAACCACCGGAAAAAGCGCAGGTTGTTGGGTAATGCCAACGGATTCACATATCGGAAGCGAAGAACACGAAGCTGATAAAATCCTTGTCCGTTCAAACAGAACCGTAACTTACACGGGCAAAGACATCGCCTATCAAATGTGGAAACTCGGTCTGCTCGGACTCGATTTTTACTATAATCTTTTTCACACATACGACGACGGCAAAGAGGTTTGGATCACGACGGCGGAAGATTTACAGAGCAAAAATGTTCCCGAATTCGGCAACAATGAAACGGTTTATAACGTGATTGACACCCGCCAATCTTATCCGCAAGAAGTAGTCAAAAAAGGCGTTGCGTTAATTTTCCCTGAAAAAGGCGAAGCGGCAAGCGTTCATCTTTCTTACGAAATGGTCGCACTTTCACCATCGGCAGCGGAAGAATTGGGTTTTGAAATCTCCGCCGAAGACAAGCAAAAATCGTTTATCGAAATGTCCGGGCGCAAAGGTTTGGGGGTCAAAGCCGATGATTTGTTAGATCGTTTAGAAACAAACGCACTCACGGAAGTCGCCACACGTCACGCCGATTTGTCCGCCGAAGATAAACAAGCAACCGCACATATTATCGCCGTCGGCGCATTGCGCTATTTTTTGCTGAAATTCACGCGCAACACGGTAATCGTTTTCGATTTCAAAGAGGCACTTTCGTTTGAAGGCGAAACAGGTTGTTTTTGTCAATATTCCGCTGTTCGAGCTAATTCGATTTTCCGTAAATTGGCTGAACCCGATTTAGAAAATGCGCTTGAAACAATATCAACCGCTGAATCTGAACTTGCCGAAATTTTGAATAACGAAAATGAAGTTTGGTCGCTGATAACTTTGGCTTCGCGTCTGGAAGAAATAGTTGCCAACGCCGTTCTCGCATCCGAACCGGCGATTTTAGCGAAATACACTTTTAATCTGGCAAAAGCGTTCAACCTTTTCTATCACAATCATAAGATTATTGTTGAAGAAAATCTTATCAAACGCGCAATTTTAATCGTTACTGCAGATTTGGCGCGACAAAGTTTGACTTCCGCTCTGAACATAATGGGAATTGAAGTTCCCCAAAGAATGTAGTGAGATTTTGTTTGGTTAGAGAATTGCTTTTTACTTTTTTCTTGAGTTCCGGCTATTTTGAAAAACCGTCTAAATTCTTTAGTTTACCGGAGTATTATTATTTTTTTATTGGCGATTTGCCGAATATGTTTGCAAAGTGCAAAACTTAATTTATGTTAATTGTTATGAAAGCCAACGCGTCGCAAAATGATGTCGAGCGCGTTTTGGAAATTATTGAAAAACTCGGATTTCGTCCTCATTCGATGCCGGGTGCGGCACGAACAGCTATCGGAATTACCGGGAATCGCGGCGCGGTTGATCCTGCCCATTTTGAAAATCTTCCGGGTGTAGCGGAAGCGATTCGCGTTACCAAACCATACAAATTAATTTCCAAAGATTTACGACCTGAAAAATCAGTCATAAAAGTTGGCAATGCATCAATCGGCGGCGGCGAATTGGCGATTATCGCGGGACCTTGCGCGGTTGAATATCCCGAACAAGTTTTCAAAGTCGCCGAATCAGTTGCAAAAAGCGGTGCAAAATTCTTTCGCGGCGGGGCGTTCAAACCGCGCACTTCACCTTACGCTTTTCAAGGCATGGGCGAGGACGGCTTAAAGATTTTAGCGGAAGTTCGAGAGCAATTCGGTTTGAATATTGTAACCGAAGCGATGGACGAACGCGGCATTGATCTGGTTGAAAAATACGGCGATTGCATCCAAATAGGCGCACGTAATATGCAGAATTTTTCGCTTCTCAAATACGTCGGGCAAACCCGCAAACCCGTTTTGCTGAAACGTGGTTTGTCGGCGACGTTGGACGAATTTTTGCTTGCCGCCGAATACATAATGGCGGAGGGAAATTACGACGTAATTCTGTGCGAACGTGGCATCCGAACTTTTGGCACACACGCCCGAAACACGATGGATTTGTCCGTCATTCCGGCAGTTCAAAGAATCACACATTTGCCGATAATCGTTGACCCGTCGCACGGAACCGGCAGAAATTATATGGTCAATCCGATGGCTCGGGCTGGTGTGGCAGTCGGCGCGGACGGTGTGATAATCGAAGTTCATCCGTGTCCCGAGGAAGCACTTTGCGACGGCGCTCAAGCATTAACGCCCGAACAATATCTCGAACTTTACGCGCAAATTAATGCTATTCACGAAATTCTGGCAACGGAAGAAATGGCGATTGCAATTTAATTTTTTCTTGAGTTTTCGTTACAACTTTGTTATAACGTAGTTATTATGAGAAAAAATCTTACAGTCATTGGCAACAGTTTGGGAATTATTATCGAAAAACCGATTCTCGACCTACTTGGAATAAACAGAGAAACGCAAATAGAATTGACTACGGACGGAAATCGTCTGATTCTCGAACCTGTCAAAGAAGAAGATAAAACTGCCAAAATCAAAGCCGCCACGCGCCGTGTGATGAAAAATCACGACAAAAACTTGCGCGAATTAGCCAAATGATTGAGCCGCAATTTTTGACCGTGACCGATGTCCTGACAATTCCCGAATAGCAAATCGAAGCCTACGGCGGAATTCGCGGAATTCGTGATGAAGGTTTGCTCGAATCGGCGGTTATGACGGCGCAAGCGAGTTTTGGCGGCGAATTCTTACATCAAAATTTGTTTGAAATGGTGGCGGCTTATACCTTTCACATCGCCGAAAATCAGGGGTTTTTAGATGGTAATAAAAGAACAGCTTTAGTTTCGGCACTTGTCTTTCTCGACATAAACGGCTTTTTGATTCTTGATAAAGAGATGAAACTTTATGACGCGATGATTGCGATTGCCAATAGAGAAATGGATAAATACGATTTAGCCGATTTGCTCAAAGAATTGTCCGAAAGTTAAAAATTCGTGCCATTATTATAATTCCAAACTTGAAATTGCTTGTTCGCATTCCGCAAGTTGTTCGGCGGTTTGCTGTATTTCTCTTTCGTTAAATTTGGGAACGGCATTTTTGCTTTGCAATTTTTTCCACAATTCTGAACTTTCTTGCAGAAATGTGTAGGCATTTTTTAAGTGTTCGCTCTTTCTTTCAACCGACTGATTTTTGGCTAAAGCAAGCGTTAGATAGGCATTCCCAAGACTTGTATTGTATTGCGCCATACGAAGTTGGTTAAAGACATCGGTTGAATCGGTTTTGATGGAAATTTCCAAACCCGTAATGGCTTTGTCGGCAAATTCGATGGCTTTCAGAGGTTTGCCAAGTTTGGTCCAAACGATGCTCAAACGATAATAAGTTTCCGTCAGCGTATCTCGAAAGTAAGCGTTTTTCGGGTCTTTTTCGGCAAGTGTTTCCCGAATCGATAAAACTTTGTCAAAGTTTTCCGCAGCTTCCGCTAAATTCTCCATCTCCGCCAAACAATCTCCGATTTCACTATAATCGGCGGAAACATCGTATTGAACCTGAGTTTCGTTTGGCAAATAAACAGCACGAGATTTATCAATTTCCAAGGCTTTTCGCGCAAATTCCATAGATTCGGTGAATTTATGTTGGCGTGTTAGCAAACGGCTCAAATATTTATAGGTCAGCGCGATATTTCTTTGATGTTTCAGGTTTTGCGGTTCTTTTTGGGCTAATTGTTCATAGATTTTTCCGGCTTTTTGGAAATTTTCTTTGGCGTTTTCATCATCTCCGATAATCGTCAACGGTGTTCCGAGATACCAATAAACTTTCGCCAGATTGTTTTGCAATTCGGTATTTTCAGGTTTAGCCGCAATCATTTTTTCAAGAATAGAAACGGCGCGTTGTTTCATCAAAATATCATTTTTTATATCGCCGGTTTCGCCCATAATGCCGCCGATTGACGTATAAGTGTTGGCAAGACTGAGAAAATCTTCGTCGGTTGCATTTTTATCCTGGGTAACTTTTTCAGCAATAGTCAATGCCTTCCGATAACTTTCCAAAGCACCGCTTGAATTACCGAGATTTCCGTTTGAAAGACCGAATTGGACTTCGCCAACCTTGTCGAAAGCTTTGACCAAATCGCGTTGCAGGGAAATATCGCCGTCGCTTTCTTGTGTCAGATTATTAAGATATTTTAGTGCATCCGTTACCAATTTTTCACGAAGTTCGACAGTTCCCGGCAGTTCTTTAATTTTGTCGTGATAATCAAAAAGAACGATATTTGCCAATTCGCGGACTTGATTGAAACGCATTTCTGCTTTGGCTTGTTCGCGTCTTGCGACAATCGCTTGCCAAGTTGTGATTATTGTTGCAGATAGAAGAATCAATGTTACAAAAAGCGAAGCAAGAACGCCGACGCGATGGCGTTTGACAAATTTATTGAAACGATATGAAGCCGTGTCCGCCGTCGCCGTTACCGGCAAACCCGCGAGATGCCGGCGGATGTCTTCGGAAAATTCTTGGACGCTCAGATACCGACGCTGCGGCTCTTTGCGTAAGGCTTTTAAGATGATGTTATCCAAGTCACCCTTTAATGATTTTAGATTTTGGAGTTTGGATTTTGGACTTTGTCCTTCGTTTTTTGTTTTTTGTCCTTTGACCTTTGTCCTTTGTGTGTATGGCAATGTGGTCTGATTTAACTCAACCGACGATGGACTAAAGACAAAAGACAAAGGACTAAAGACAACTGACGAAGGCTTAATCGGTTCGTCCGTCAAAACGATTTTAGCGACTTCTTCAGGTTGATGACTTTCAAATTTGAACGGGCGTGTTCCGGTCAGAAGTTCATACAAAACAATTCCCAGAGAATAAACATCGCTTGCCGTCGTTATGGGCAAACCGCGCAGTTGTTCGGGCGAAGCATATTCGGGTGTCATCGCCCGAAACATCGTCGCCGTCGCTTCCGCTGTGTTCACCGACCAATCCGGGTTGAGCAGTTTGGCGATGCCGAAATCTAAAAGTTTTGCACTTCCGTCTTCTGTAACGAGAATATTTGAAGGCTTCAAATCGCGGTGAACTACCAGATTTTGATGCGCGTAAGCAACGGCGTAACAAATTGATTGAAAAAGTGCCAGCCGCTCTTCGATTGAAAATTGGTGCAAATCGCAAAATTTCGTAACGGGCAAACCTTCAACGTATTCCATCACAAAATAAGGCAATCCGTCCGTCGTTGTGCCGCCGTCAAGCAATAGTGCGATGTTCGGATGTTCAAGCCGCGCTAAGATTTGACGTTCCATTACAAAACGCTTAAGAACCGAACTCGTATCCATTCCGCGTTTGATGAGTTTGATAGCGACTTTTTTATCGAAAGACTCGTCGGCGCGGGTTGCCAGATAAACCGTTCCCATACCGCCGTGTCCGATTTCTTTCAGGATTTTATAAGTATCAATCTGTTTGCCGATATATAAATCAATTTCGTTATCTTCGATCAAACCGATATCAACTAAGGCAGGTTCGACGATAAAATCTTCGGCTTCATCGTTGGCTTGGATGAGTTTTTCAACCTCACGGCGCAAATCTTTATCGCAAGACTCTAAAATTTTCGCACGTTCACTTTCCGGCAAATCAATTGCCGCATTAAAAATTTCTTTTATTTTTTGCCATTCGGCGAGTTCCATAGCTTGCCTTATACATTACGCGCAAAAAAATAGAAAATTGGCTCAAGTTTTTAGAAATGAAAAGCAGTTAGCAGCTAGCAGTTGGCGGGAAAAAAGAATCTGCTTACTCATCCCTCAGCCTTTGAAAAAGCCACGCCCGCGCCAATGTCCATTCTCGTTTGACGGTAGCAGGTGAAATCTTTAACACTTCCGCCGTTTCTTCTATCGTCAAACCGCCGAAATAGCGGAGTTCGATAATTTTTGCCTGGAGTGCGTCAAATTCTTTGAGTTCCTGCAAAGCCAAATCCAAGGCAATCAAATCTTCGTTCACGTCAACCGAAATTTCTGCTACGTCATCGAGGGATATTTTTGCGCCGCCACTTCCCCGTTTCTCAGCCGAATGCCGCCGTGCATTGTCGAGCAAAATCCGCCGCATTGAGGTTGCCGAAAGCGCGAAAAACTGGGCGCGGTTTTCAAAACTGACGGAATGCTGGTCAATCAATTTGAGATAGGCTTCGTGAACCAGCGCGGTGGTTTGCAGCGTCAAATCTTTCCGTTCACTTCGCAGATAACTGTGAGCAAGACGGCGCAACTCACCATATACAAGCGGCAAAAGTTCGTCTAAAACTTCCCGGTTGCCGTTGCGGTAATCTTCCAACATTTTGGTTATATCGCTCATAGATAACACAAATTGTTCATCGAAAATTTCTTGAGCTAATTTTACTACCATTTGCGCGTAATGGATAGAGGAAAATTTTCAATTAGGAAAACTGTGGAACATAAATTTGACGGCATTTATTTTAATAAAAAGAAGAAAAACTATGAAAATTGAAAAAACATTTCAAGAAATGCGGAGAACTAAGCAAATACTATTTATTATTTGCACGATTTTATCAGCATTTAGTTTTACTACGTCGGCGCAAACCGATCTTAAAATAAAGGTAAAATCCCGGATAGATTTTCCAAATATGCCCACAACGATGAAAAATCCGCAGACGGGCGAGATGATGGATTTTGGCAAATTGCCCGATTCAACCGTGCTTATTAAAGGGGCGAGAATGTTGACGGAAACCCGCCCTGACAATAAAAGCGGACAAAAGTTGATTATTACAAAACTTCGTCAGTGCGATTTGGGGCGCGAATTGAGTTACACCAACAAATCAAAAAAATACACGGCAACGCATTTTAGTTCTAACTCGAAAATGCCAATAAAAGGCAAACCTGCCGATAAAGAAAGTGGCGGATCGGTCACTTTTTCGATGACTTACACCGACACGGGCGAGCGTCAACAGATTTTCGGTTATACGGCACGGCATGTTAAAAGCGTGATGACCACTAAACCTTCGCCCGACGCTTGCGAAAAAAAACCGATAAAGATTGAAACCGACGCTTGGTATATTGACTTACCGACATTGAGTTGCCCGACATTTTCCGCTCCTGAACCGCCGAGTGATGATGGGGAACAAAAATGCAACGACAAAATAATTTATCAAATCAACGGAAAAACTGAAAACGGTTTTGCAGTCAAAGAAACGATGATCTTTACATTGGAAGGAAATCCGGCGATAACGATTATTAAAGAAGTTACTGAAATCACTAAAACCGACCTCGACGCACAACTTTTTGAACTTCCGCCCGGCTATACCGAAACCAAAGATTCCGGTAATAAAAATTTATCAAACGACATCACAAAAAAAGATGATAAAACCGAAACTGCGAGTTCTCAGCCAACCGTTTCGATCCCACCGGCACCAGCAACCAATACTGCGCTTCAAGCGAAAAAGTCGGGAATGATTCGCATCGGTATCGCCAAGCCGAATGTGCAAATACCCGGCAACAAAGATGATACGACGGCACCATTGGAATTGTCGGCAGCAGTTCGTGATTCGTTAGTTGAATCGCTTAAAGCCGAATCGATTGAAGCGGTTCGGCTCAATTCCGATACTCCCGAATCTGAAGCCAAACAGATGAATTGCGATTACATTTTCTATGCCAATGTTATCCAAAAACGCGGCGGCGGCGGAATGTTCGGGAAAATGGTTGCGTTAGGGGCGATAAGTATGGTTGGCGGAATGGCTCCGGGTGCAAGCGGAATGGTCGTTGGAACAACTGCCAGTGTCGTGATGCAACAACAGGTTGGAAAAATCACCAAAGCCAAGGACGAATTCACATTTGAATATAAAGTTTTGGACTTAAATAACACTCTGCTTTCAAAAGCCATCACAAAAACCAAAGCCGAAAAAGACGGTGAAGACGTTTTGACTTCCCAAATTCAACAAGCCTCAAAAACAGTTTTAGGTGAAATTGGAAAGAAAAAATCGGGAGGTGCATTATGAGCGATAAAGGATATATTGTTGATGTTTTAGATATGGAAGACAAAAAAGTGATGCACTTAGTCGCCGATGAATTGGATGGTTTAGGAACGAAGGTAGTTAAACTATATGGTGTCAGCAATGGAATTATGGCGATGATCGATGCCGTTATTTATGCAGTTGGCGGAAAACCGGGCAGCATTCGTGTTTTACGATTTTGGGGACACGGCTACATTGGCGGCGACGGTCAAATCGTCGTCGGAGATGTTGCTCTCGTGCATTCTAACATTGACCGTGTAGGTGTCAGAATGATGCGCCTGCGACCATATTTTGTGAATGGAGCGAGGGTTGAAATGCGTGGATGTGAAGTGGCTTCGGGCAACGGCAGGGAAATTATGTTGGAATTAGCCAAAATTTGGAACGTCAGGATTCAGGGTTCAGAAAAAGATCAATTCTCAATCATTGCCTGGACTCCACCCGTAAGAGAAGCCTTTCCCGACGGTAGTTTTAGAGGAACTCCCGGGGTTGGAATTCGTGATAAACGATGAATTATTTTCAAATATACAAAGGAGAAAAATTATGAAAAACAAAATAACATTTTATTGGATTATAACTGCTTCGTTTACGCTAATATGCGGCGGCTTGAATTATACTGCCGAAGCACAAACTATCAATTTGCAACTGCAAAGCGATTACACCATTGGCATCGCGGCTCAAACGCCGCGCTATGCCGTCGGCGATGTCAATAATGACGGCAGACCCGATTTGGTGACGTTAAATAAAGCCAATCTAACCGCCAACGGACCTATCGCCGTTTTTCTAAACAACGGCTCGGGCGGTTTTGGTGCGCCGATCAATATCCTCGCCGGTCCGACGGGACTCAGCCCGAATGCCGTCGCTATCGGCGATTACAATGAAGACGGTAACGCGGATTTGGCAATCGCACAAGACGGAATTTCTAATGGAATTAATATTCGTCTCGGCAACGGCACGGGTAATTTTGCGACCGAAACATTTATTGCCGCCGAACGCGGCTCGCCTTCTATTGCTTCCGCCGATTTTAACGGCGATTTTAATCTCGATGTCGCCATTTGCAATAACAACAACGAATTGCGCGTTTTATCCGGCAACGGCGCGGGCGGATTCGGTGCGGCAGCGGTTTTCGCTACTGCCGCAGGTTCGTGTAACGATATGGTTGCCGCCGATTTTAATGTTGACGGCAGACCGGATATTGCGACGGCGACGCGAGGGAGTAATTCTCTGCAAATCTTTCTCAATAACGGCAGTAGTTTCAATACTCCGGTCAACAATCTCATAGCCGGCGTTTATCAACTTGTCGTAGCCGATTTCAACCGCGATTGCATCCCCGATTTAGCCGCTACCCAATTTTCCGGTAGTTTGGTTTTTATTTTAATTAACAATGGTCAGGGCGTATTTTCTACGTCTAATACAGTTACCGTAACTAATTCGCCGGCATTTATGACAGTCGGCGATTTTAACCGCGACAAAAAGGTTGACCTTGCCGTTCGGCGCAATACGACGACCGCCGGAGCGAATAATTTGACAATTTTACCCGGTAACGGCGCGGGCGGTTTCGGCACGGCTTTCGAGTTGTCGGTGGCAGTTCCAACGACAACGGCGGAAATGCGTCTCGCCACCATTGATGCTAATCGCGACGGCAAAGATGATATTGTTATCGGCAGAAACGGTGGATTTTTGCTTTATCACGGCAACAGCGCGTTGTTCACTAAAACCGAAGGCGATTACGACGGAGATTTGAAAGCTGATTTGAGCATTTTTCGTCCCTCCGAAGGTAATTGGTATATCCAACGAAGTACTAATGGATTTTTCGGTATGCATTGGGGTTTGGGAACGGATAAGCCCGCGCCTGCCGACTACGATGGAGACGGCAAAACCGACATTGCTGTCTGGCGTGAAGCACCCGCCACCCAAGCCCAGTTCTTCATTTTTAATTCAGCGGACAACACGGTTCGAGTAGAAAATTTCGGGCAGACCGGCGACGATCCCTCAGTAGTCGGAGATTGGGACGGCGACGGCAAAGCTGATATAGCGGTTTATCGTGAAAACGCGGCGGTAGGCGGACAAAGTTTCTTTTTTTATCGCGGAAGTCAAAATAATCCAAACGGTAATACGACTTTTCTGCCTTGGGGATTACACAGTGACCGACCTGCCCGCGGCGATTTCGACGGTGATGGGAAATTCGATGCAGCCGTTTTTCGTCCGTCGGATACTTTTTGGTATATTTTGCAAAGTTCCAATTCACAACCGCGCTTCCAACAATGGGGTTTAGCAACCGATAGAATTGTTTCATCGGATTATGACGGCGACGGCAGAACCGATATTGCCGTCTATCGTCCGTCCAATGGCTTTTGGTATATTTTGAACAGCACGAACGGATCATTCACGTTTCGTCAATGGGGTTTAAGCACCGATGCGCCGGTTCCGGGCGATTATAACGGCGACGGTAAATCAGAAGTTGCCGTTTATCGTCCCTCGGAGCAAGTATGGTATGTGCCTGTGTGTAGTAGTTTCAACATCTTCGGCACTAAATTCGGCACAAACGGTGATATTGCAGTGCCTTCCGCTTTTATCCGATAATTTGGCTTTGACCTGAAAAACAAATTGCGCCAAACATAAGAAGTATTAAAACTTTAAATGTTTGGCGCGATTTGTTTTCTGCTTTTTAGCTATTTGTTATTTTAAGATACGAATTTTCAAAAAACTATAAAATTGAATATAACAACTGAGCATCGCGGTTATTATCAACAAAGTCATTGGCAAAAACCGAAATGTTTCGGGTAAAACCACCCCAAGACTTTGTTTAAATATCAAACCAAGCATGATTGCGAATACAGTGATAAAACTTCTTCCTACTACCCAACTTTTGAAGTTAGGCTTTTCATCGCCCGACAAAAAATACGGTAAGATCATCACCATCAAAAGTGTCATTGCCAAAAAAACATTGTCCAAATTTATGCCGTTAAAACCTCGCCCGAACTCAACCGCAAGAAAAAATAAAACAAAAGTAGTTTCGACAGCAAAACCGCTATTCTTCGAAGTTTCAACTTGCGCCTCTCTTATTTGCGCCGATGTTTTCATAAAATTGGTTTTTTGAAAGTTCATATTTAAGTTTTTTAATTCAGCGAATTTAGACGACCTTATTCCTGTGGTTTGCTGAATTGGGTATAGGCAACGCGAAACAGTTCCGACAAAGCTTTGGCGGTTTCAGGTGTCAAGTTTCTGTCAGCCCGAAGATGAGCCTCGATAATTTCGGGCATCGCTTCGTGAGGATAATAAACTACCGCTTCGACATTTTCGCTCGTTCCCTGTTTTTTCATCACACGATCGACCGGCATATCCAGCCAACTGGTTAAACGTGCAATGTTATCGGCATCGGGTTTGCCCGTTCCGTTTTCGATGCGCGATAGAGTCGATGCCGAAACTAATGTAACATCGGCAACATCGCGCAAACTCAAACTCAATTCTTCCCGGCGGCGTTTGATGGCGCGTCCGAGTTCCTTCGTATTTATCAGACTTTCATTTTTGTAAGCCATATTTTTTTCTCCACTAACTAAATTCTTAATCTTTGTCGGAATCAATTTTTTATTCCAACTCGTCCTGACTAAATAGAACTTAACATAAAAAAATTTTAGATGCAAGACCGCGTTTCACGCTTGCAACAAATAAAATTGTTTGATACAATGTTTCATAGATGAAACGTAAGAGTTTTATCAGTTATGCAAACAACTGAAATTAAAACAGTTTGTAGATAAGGAGAAAAGAAATGACAGCAATAACAATTGAAAAAAATTCAACGGAAAAACGTGAAAAAAGAGCAAAATCCATCGCGGCGATGGGATTGGTCAATCGTGAAGGCGAAAAATTTCGTGTTTCAACGCCGTCTTTGCGCGGTCGCCAAACTTCCTACGAAGTTCGCCGCGATGAAGATGGAAAAATCCGTTGTAATTGTTTGGAATTTGAAGAAGCGGCTGTCAGCGATTCGGGATTTCGTTGCGAACATATTCTGGCAGTTAAATACGCACTTGTCGCAAAAAACACCGAATCGGTAACAAAACAGCCTGTAATAATGCAAACCGAAATAAAGGTTAATCAACAACAGGTTGTTTCGGAAGACAAAAACGCATCTGAGTCGCGTGCCGATCAGGAATTGCGGAATGAGGAAATGGGCGAAAGATCCAAAATCCAAAATCCAAAATCTAAAATCGAAATGTCCGCACGCGGCGAACAGAAGTCTGATGAGATTCAGGTAAAGGCTTCAGCCCACGGACAAGCTGATAAAAAGTCTGCCGAATCAAATCCACTTGCGAACATTAAAGGAAATAAAGAAATGACACAAGAAAATTTAAAATCAACCCCGTTTTTAAAGGCTGATGAAGAAACACCGAATAATGTGTTGAATTTTACTTCAACACTAAAAGAATTACGAAAAAATGTTGACCCCGATCTGGTGAGACAGCGCGAAGGTTGGCGCGACAGAAACGGCAATATTCATACGGTCGATTATGTCGAATGGCATACAGTTGCTGATATTTTGGACGAAACTGCGCCGAATTGGTCGCACACGGTTAAAGATATGCGGCAAATCGGTGATATTTTCACTGTAACCGTTGCAATAACTATTGATGGGATTACACGCGAAGGAATCGGAACCGGTTTGGCTGGCAGCGAAATGGGAATCAAAAAAGCCGAACACGACGCGCTGAAACGCGCCGCTGTTAAATTCGGTATTGCCCGCGAACTTTATAAAAAAGAGTCGGACGCGATCGAACGCGAAGGTGCGGTTCCACCGAACAATGACGGCTTTCCGGCGAATCCGATAGCGCAAAGTTTATCTGATCTGGTAACGGCGAAACAACTCGGGATGATTCGTGCCATCTCACGCGAAATCGGCATTGACGCGGACGAAGAATCGAATGTCGTAATGCAATGCAAAACAGATGAGCTTTCCAAACGGGCGGCATCAGCTTTCATCCAGCATCTGCAAGATTCGCAAAAACAACAACTTGCAGATTCGCAAATACCGATGCGCCGCGCCGGTTAATAGATTTAGTCGGCGATTGGCAATAAATCAAGTTTATTGCCAATCGCTTTCTGATTTGAGTTGTGAAAAACCGTCCTGCTTTCTCCGCAAAGCTAAAAACATCTCACTTCACAACTCAAACCTCTTTTTTCCTTCCACAATTTTATCGATAGGAGAGAATATGAAATTAGGTGCATTTTCGATAAGTCTCAGTGTTAAAGACATTAACGCTTCAAAACAATTTTATGAAAACCTCGGATTTACAGTCTTTGCAGGCAGTCTTGAGAAAAATTATCTCATAATGAAAAATGAGAATTCTCTGATCGGACTTTTCCAAGGAATGTTTGACAACAACATTTTAACCTTCAATCCGGGTTGGGATGAGAACGCCAATAAAATTGATGAATTTGATGATATTCGAGAAATTCAGGCACAATTAAAAAATAAAGGCATTAAATTGGAAAGTGAAGCTGACGAAAATACCTCAGGACCGGCGAGTTTAATATTAAACGATCCCGACGGAAATGCTATTCTAATTGACCAACATATTTAGAAAAAATTTGGATTTCATCCAAGTTAACATCATTAAATGTTTTGTGGTGTAAACTCTATTTTTTTCAAATGAGTATAAAACTGTTGCCGGTAATTGCTAGTTTTTGAAAAACCGTGCTATTCTTTTGCCGAAACGGATTGTATCAATCTATTCAATAACTTCCCCCTAATTTTCAAAACTAAATAGAAAGAGGAAAAATTATATGGCTGGAAAATTTGAGGTAAAAAAATCTAAGAACGGTAAATATCATTTCAACCTAAAGGCAGGCAACGGGCAGATTATTTTGTCCAGCGAAATGTATGAATCCAAATCGGCTTGTCAAAACGGTATTGAATCCATCAAAAAAAATGGCGGTGATGAAAAACGCTATGAACGAAAAGCATCAAAAAACGGCGAACCCTATTTCATTTTGAAAGCCGGCAATGGGCAGGAAATCGGCAGAAGTGAAATGTATTCCGGCAACGCCGCAATGGAAAACGGGATTCAATCGGTAATAAAAAATGCTCCCGATGCTGAAATAGTGGATGCCAGCGAAGCATAAACTAAGTTTTTTTCAAGGGATTATCTTATTAAAATGCGTGCATTATTTAACTGATAATGCACGCATTTTTTTTCAATAAAAAAACCTATGCATCAAAAGCAAAGTCTCAGTTTTTTATTGATAATACAGAATTATAATTGCTAAAATCAGATTCCATTCATAAAATAAATTGATTCGGCAATAATAAATTTCAGATAGTTTACACATTATTATTTCAACATTTATGTCCAAAAAAAAATATAATTTTCTAAATGGTGCAATCTTTTTATTTCTACTTTTTATTGTTTCGACAACTGCTCAAACTTCCCGACCGAATGTGAATCGGGTCCGAACATTTGACGTTCAACATTATATTTTAAGGATTAATTTTGACCGGAATAAAAAAATCGTTTTCGGCGATACGACGATTCAATTCAAACCGCTTAAAGACGATTTCAAATCAGTTGAATTGGATGCGGCAGATTTGGAATTTGAATCCGTCAAACTAGAATCAGCTAATAAAGACCTAACGTATCGCGTCGCCGGTGAAAAAATATTTATCAATCTCGATAAATCTTATTCACCAACGGATTTGATTTCGCTCAGATTTAAATACTCGGCAAAACCTCGAAAAGGTATTTATTTCGTGGACGAATTTACTGAGAAAAGCAAAATCACCCGCGCCGCACAAATTTGGACTCAAGGTGAAACAGAAGAAGCACATCATTGGTTTCCGTCTTATGATTTTCCTGATGATAAAGCGACTACCGAAGAATTTATCACTGTCGAAAAAAATGAAACAGTCATTGGCAATGGTGAATTGATCGATACAAGCAAAAATTCCGACTCCACAAAAACCTTCCATTTTAAAATGTCTGTCCCGCATTCGACTTATCTTGTTTCATTTGTAGTTGGAACTTATTCGAGAGTCAATGATTCCTATAAAAACCTTCCACTCGGTTTTTATGTATATCCCGGTAAGGAAAATGTTGCCGCTGCCGCTTTCGGTAAAACAAAGGATATGTTGCGCGTTTATGAACAATTGACGGGTGTTGATTTTCCTTACAATAAATATGACCAAACAATCGTGGCGAATTTCAATTTTGGCGGGATGGAAAACATTAGTGCAACCACAATGGCGGATTCTGAAATTCTTCTGGCTGAATTAGGTTTTGCACGCAGCGGCATTGAGGATTTAGTTTCGCACGAACTTGCTCATTCTTGGTTCGGCAATCTCCTTACCTGTCGCAATTGGTCTGAATTATGGTTAAACGAAGGATTTGCCACTTTTATGGAAGCCGCATATCGTGAAAAAATGTATGGGCGCGAAGATTATCTGCGAAAAATTCGTGAAGATGCCTTTCAATTTATGATAGACGACTCGGTAAATCAGAACAGGCATGGGCTATTTAATGAAATAGCCCCGCTTTTGATGGCAAGTTCGGACCAAGCCTTATTTGATACGACAACTTATCAAAAAGGCGGCGCGGTTATTCACACTTTACGCGAAACAGTCGGAACGCAAAATTTCTGGAAAGCGATCAACAATTATCTGAATAAACACAAATTTCAAAATGTGGAAACTTCCGATTTGCAAAAAGCGATGGAAGAAACTTCAGGAATGAATTTGAATTGGTTTTTTTCGCAATGGGTTTACGGTGCGGGATTTCCGAAACTTACTTTCAAACCGACATACAATTCGATTACGAAAAATCTGACTTTGACGATAAATCAAACTCAGAAACTCGATAAAATTACGCCTTCATCATTTATTTTGCCGTTGGATGTCGAGATTTCAACTAATAACGGGACTATTTATCAAAAGATCGAAGTTAAAAAAAGGATCGAAACATTTACGATCAAAGTCGATGGCAAACCGAACAAACTAGAAATAGATAAAAATTTGAAAATCCCGCTAAAATTGGTCAAAATTTTACCGCTTAATTCTCCGAGAAACCGCTAAAAAAAAGTTCCGCGCTAAAAACGCGGAACTTTTCTCTTTGAGAAGACGGATGTCTCGTTTGATTCGTTGAAAAAAATCAAAGGTACGAAGCACACACAAAATCGCACCACCTACGGCTTAAATTTATCAGTGTCTTCTTCACCACACCTACGAGGTTAGCTGCCGGGCTAGGAATGAAGAAGTCTCCCCGCGTTTTCTTTAGCTAAACGCTTCGCCCCTATATTTTGCGTAAAGTGCCGCAAAATGTTGGTTCCCCCGCGTTATTTTACGTTCAAAATAACTTCGGCGATTAAGTTTTCAACATTCAATAATATATCACCTGTTTTTTGTTTTAGCAAGAAAAACTTGAAATATTTTATTTTGACGTAAATAGTTGATAAAGCATAAGATAGACGATCACGCCGCTTGCCGAAACATAAAGCCAGATCGGATATGCGTATTTAACTATTTTTTTGTGGCTGGAAAATTGCTTGGTAACGGCAAAAAACATCGCACGAAGCACTAACGGCAAAACTATTAACGAAAGTCCGATGTGGCTTATTAATAGTGAGAAATAAATATATCTGGAAAACCCTTCGCCGTAAAATTTATTGGCTGGATTTGAGATGTGATAAATAATGTAGCAAACCAAAAACAAACCGCCCAAGATAAATGCCGTCGTCATTGCAGCACGATGCAAATGAACTTTATTTTGTTTGATAAAATATAAACCGCACAGCAAAACAAGAGTTGTCAAAGTATTGATGATGCCGATGGCGTGAGATAAATTTTTCGTCCATTCGCCGAGATATAATTTGTTTGTAAATGAAAGCAAAATAGCCACGACAATCGGCACAACAACCGATATGACGTTTATCAAAACCATTGATCTTTTTTCTTGCGGCATTTTTTTAGCAGTGGAAATTGTTGGGAATTTTTGAATTTTGTAAATTTTATCAGTATTTAATTTATCGAACGACCGAGTGGACACGAGCAAAAACCGATTATGTGCAACTCCAATGTAACCAAAAAAGATTTTAAAAAGAAACTATTTTGCCTCGCATCCAATAATTTTTTTTTCGCTGAAGCGTTATTTAAGGTTAAGTATTTTCTCAGTCTAATATTTTATCTTACAGATAAATTTAATTGGAGGATGTTGCTCCAATTATCGCAGCTATTGCAAGAACAATTGCTACAATAATAACAATTTTTACGCCACTGGAAAGATTATTTCCCTTGACCTGTTTGGCACTCGAATATGGAACTTCGGTTGGCGTTTTTGTATTATCTTCAACTATAACAAAATTGTTTTCATTTATTTGGCTGATGTAACCTTTCAACTTTGTCTTGTTTCGCAGTTTTACTTCAACTCGCGCATCCGTTCCAGTGCCGAGTTTGCTGACACTCTCTTTGACTCGTGCGGCAAAGAGAGCCTCTTTTTCTTCCTTTGAACCGGCGTAAGTAGAACTGATTCCAACCACGTTAAGCAGCAGAATGATAAGCACGGATGATAATGATTTCTTAAACATATTGTCTCCTTTTGCAAAATAAAATTTTTGATTGTGGCGTAACAGACAGCCGCCAAACTTTGATTTAGGCAGAATAAATATTAAACAACCTCAAATTAAACTATTTCCAGAAACCGAGTAAAACGAATAAGACAATCCAAAGTCCATCCATAAAATGCCAATACAAACCGACGGAGTTTGATATGGCTTGGCGTTTTTCTAATTCTTCGTCGAAATTAGTCGGATTCCAAGTTCGTAGCAGAACGTAGCCAAGCACGAGAATTCCGCCAAAAACGTGGAGCGCGTGAACGGCGGTTAAAATATAGAAAAATCCCGCGTAAGGATTGCTCGCCATATAAACGCCGCGTTGCACGAGTTCAACCCACGCAAGAAGTTGCGACGAGATAAACATTCCGCCTAAAACCGTTGTGGCAAGAAGCCAGTTTTTTGCTTTGTTTTGATTATCCTTGGCAAGCGCGTTTTTTGAGATTTTGTAAGTCAGACTGCTGGTAACAATTAAAAAAGTGCTGATCCAAACTTGAAACGGTAAGGCAAAAGGCTTCCATTCCAGTTCTTTATTGGTTGCAATGACGATATATGCGCCGATTAAGCCGCCGAATGTCATCAACACAACGAGTAATAAAAACCACATTCCAAGCCGAAATTTTTCATTCGGTTTCGATTCGGTTTCGTCGTAAAAATCGTTTTTGGGTTTATCGCCGCCGCCGTCGCTTCCACCGCCGCCGCCACGATTTCGGTTTCCGCCGTTTGAACTGCTTCCACCGCTAAAAGTCGAGCGAACTTTTCTCTTTTTTTGCTTTTCTTCGATTGTTTCGACAGTTCCGATTTTCATACGCGCTAAACACTCTTTAATCCAAAAATTTTTATATTGCCCGCGAAACACGCGAAAGACACGAAAAAAAGAAATGTTTTGGTTTTGTCTTAAATTTAGCGCATTTCGCGTGTTTCGCGGGCAAAAATAAATCTTAAACAACTTAAATTACAGACTGCTAAATTTTATTGAAAACCATCAGCAGAAAAATTAAAGGTAAATAAATAACTGAAACGAGCAGTAATTTTCGCGCTTTTTCATTCGTTTTAGCGCGTGCCGCACCGATGCTTGCTGATAAAAACCAAATTCCTAAAAGACTTGCACCGATTAGATAAACCCAACCGGCTAAACCGATAAAAAACGGTGCAAGGCTAATTGGTAAAAGCAAAATAGTAAAAATAACGATTTGTTTCGCTGTAATTTTACCTTCGGGTTCGATAACCGGAAGCATTAGAATTCCCGCTTTCCCGTATTGTTCACGATACATCCAGGCAATCGCCAAAAAATGTGGAAATTGCCAGAGAAATAACAATGCAAATAGAATCCACGCACCCAAAGTAATTTCATTTGAAGCGGAAGTCCAACCCATCAAAGGCGGCAATGCACCGGGAATTGCGCCGATCGCAGTTGAAGCCGATGTTCGTGTTTTCAATGGCGTATAAAGCAAAACGTAACCGACAATCACAATCAAACCCAGAAGTGCCGTCAGACCGTTTACTAAAAAAGTCAGATAAATTTCAGCTACGACACATTGCAAAATTCCGAAAATTAACGCTTCACTAAATGTAACTTTTCCGACGACCAACGGTCTTTTTGCCGTTCGCTCCATCAGAGCGTCGGTCTTTCTTTCCCAAACCTGATTAAGCGTCGCCACACCGAATGCAAGAAGCGTAATGCCGATCATCGCGTTGATAAAAAGGATAAAATCAAAGTTTGTATCAGTTCCGAGATAAAATCCCGCCGCCGATGTCAAAACCAGCATAAACGCAATGCGAGGCTTGGTCAGTTCAAAATAAGCCGCGAGTTTTTCGCGCAAACTTATTGCTTTTATTTCTTGTATTTCCGCTGTTACAATTTCCATCGAATTTTCGTCAGGGTAACGATTTTGTTTAAAGATTAACTTGGGTTTTTATTTTTTCCAAACTTTAATATATCAAACTAAACTTCTTTTCTTTAACAGTCGAACTAATTTTTTCCAAAGATGACAAATAAATTCAGCTAAGTTATGATTTTTATTACCAAAGTTGTATAAAAATGTCAGCCGCTGAAGAAACAATAAAACCGATTGCCGACAAAAAGGCGCAAACTAAATCAATACCATTCTTAAATCGAGTATTGGATTTTTTAAGTTCGGTGCGTTTCGGTATTGTTCAGCTTTGTATTCTGGTTGTTTTATCAATGACCGGAATGATTATCATTCAAGAAAACGTCAACGGATTCGATGCTTATTTTGCGGCTTTAACACCTGCTGAAAAAATAGTTTACGGCAAGCTGGGGCTTTTCGATATTTATCACAGTTGGTATTTTAACTTCCTTCTGCTTCTGCTTTCACTCAATATAGTTTTAGCCTCGATCGATCGGTTCCCTTCCGCGTGGAGTTATATTTCGAGTCCAAAACTTGGCGCAACCCGTAATTGGCTATTAAATCAAAAGCGAAATTCCATATTGAAAATAACCGGTAATGACGAAAAAGCCGTTGCCGAAAAAATCGGTCAAGTTTTTAATGCAAATGGTTTCAAACCTCAAATTACGGAAAGTAAAAGCAAATTTTACTTGACCGATGAAGAAGGAAAAAAAGATTTTTCAAAAACCGGGACAAAATCCAATATTATAGTTTTCGGAGAGAACGGAAAATGGAATAGGTTGGGTGCATATATCGTTCACGTTGCGCTTTTGACGCTTTTTCTCGGTCATTTTGTTGCGCTTCAATCCGGTTTCGATGCCGATGTGCGGATGATGCCCGGACAAGTTACAAACGAAATCCAAATGATCGAGTTCAATTTGGATAAACAGGAGCGTTACAAGGTCGCGCTTCCGTTTACGATCACTTGCACCGACATCGAACAGGATTTGATCGATCCGAAAGGCTCTATAAATATTCAAAACACGATTGACTGGCACACACGAATTATCATTGACGATCCACAATACGGTAAAACAGATGCGGATGTCAGCCTTAACCGTCCTTTTAGCTATCGCGGCTATCGTTTTTTTCAGGCAAGCGCAATCACACTCGGCAGTGCGCGAAGTATGAAACTCGAACTTACACCGCAAACCGGCGGTCAACCGCTGGAAGTTGACTTGGCGCGAAACGGTTCTGTTACATTGCCTGATGGAACTAAATTCGATTACGAAGCATTTTTTCCCGATTTTACTTTTAACGCCGAGGGACAACCCGACACAAAATCGGCGGAATATAATAATCCGGCGGTTGTCCTTAACGTAACTTCGCCTTCGGGTGAAAAAAATAAAGTTTTTGCTTTTGCCGCAAATTTATCGGACAAAATTCCCGTCGGTGCGCCGAAAGCCGGTTACAAATGGCGTTTGAAAGAATTTGAAAAATCACCGTTGGCTCACGTTTTGTCAATTAAATATGATCCGTTCAATGCCGCTTTTATTGCCTGGTATATCGGCGGATTCGGTTTGATAGGCGCATTATGTTTTGTGTTTTTTCTTTCCCACAAGCGCATTTGGGCGATGATTGAACGGAAAAACGAAGACGAATTTGAAATCGTTTTAGGCGGAGATACCAATAAAAATGCTCCGGGTTTTGAAGATAAATTTAATAAAATCGTTAATTCATTAAAATAAATGCAGTCATTTATAAACCTGCGCTGCACAAATCTTTGAGGTTAAAATTATGGAAGAAGTAAGCAGAATTCAGAACGAGGTTTTTTCTAAACAAGAAAAAACCGAACTTGCCGGAACAACTGCGTGGAAATCTTATTTACCCGCTATTTTGGCATTAGCGGGCGCGTTTTTGATGTTGTTTTTGCGAATCGAGATCGGGGCGAAATTTATCAGCGACGGTGCATTAATGATGATTGCGCTCGCCTGTTATATTTTAGCCGCGCTTTTCCAATTGACCAATCTTTACGCGCCATCAGAAATGTCGCAAAAAATCGGTTTGTGGGGCACATCGCTCGGTGTTTTCTTTAATTTATCGAGTTGGCTTGTTCGTTGGGTCGGCGCGTTTGACCGTGAGATTGCAATGATGCGCGAAAGCGGAAATATGGCAACGCCCTGGTTTTTTCGCTACATTCCGTTTGCTAATTTGTATGATCTGAGTCTGGCTTTTGCGTTCGGTGCGGGAATTGCGACATTGCTCATTTCCAACCGCAAAAAGTTTCAATTTTTGAGCGCGTTCACGCTTCCGCTTGCCGCTTTAATTTTAACATTGGCAAGATTTATCGGACCGGAATTTATAGATTTACCGCCTGTTTTAGATTCGTATTGGCGACCGATTCACGTCGGCGTGGCTTCACTGAGTTACGGTGTGGCGTTGGTATGTTTTGCCGTTGCAGTTATTTATTTGTTAAAAGACAAGGTAAAAGTCGAAGCGATGGCGATTTGGTCGTGTATTTTTACGCTTGCCGTCATCGGCACGATCAGCAAGTTTTCCGTTTTTACCGAATTCGTTTATCGGAGCGGACTTTTTGTGCCGAGTGTTCCGAAACCGTTTTCGTCCCCGTTTCGACTCGAAATCTCGTATGTCGGTGTGACGCTGGTTTTATCGGGCATTTTATTGCTTGGAGTTATTGTTTCGTTTTTGATCTATCTTTATCAAAATAACGAAAGTGCGAAAAAGATCGGGCATATATTATTGAAAATATCGTTTGTTACGCAAATTCTGGCAATTGCATTTTTGGTTTCGGGTATCAAATCAACCGACAATGTTTTACCGAAACTGCAAACGCAACTTTCACAAAATCAAGGACAATATATTACAGCCGGCAAAGAACTCGCTTCAAAACAAGGACTTTCGGCGCAGGAATTTGCGGCTTTGACCACAACTCAATATGACCAAGCCGCTAAACAATTTCTGCAAAATAACGGCGAAAAATTATTTTTGAGTTTGAACACGAATCCTGTCGAACTAGCCGGATTAATTACAGCCTTAGCCGGAACATTTTTCGTCATTTTATTCGGCTTCCGCACCGAAACTTTACGCGAACGACTTCCTTCTTTGGATTCCTTAGACGGGTTAATGTATAAAACGGCGAGTCTGGCATTTGCAGGATTGGCAATGCTTTTGATAACCGGCGCGATCTGGGCAAACGAATCGTGGGGCAGACCTTGGGGTTTCGACTCGAAGGAAACAGGCGCATTGATTGCGTGGCTGACATACGCCGCGTTTTTGCACACACGCATTTCGCGCGGCTGGTCGGGCAGAAGTTCGGCTTATTTCGCTATTGTCGGTTTCTTGCTCGTGATTTTTACTTATTTGGGTGTGAGCTATTTATTGCCGGGTTTGCATAGTTACGCTTAACCGATTCGCGGTAAAATATGAATAAAGGACGGCTCGAAGCCTTTAGCGACGGTGTAATTGCGATCCTGATTACGATTATGGTGTTGGAACTAAAAATTCCGCACGGCGATGATTGGGCAGCCCTCGAACCGCTCGTGCCGGTCTTTATTACCTACATTTTGAGTTTTATCTATCTCGGCATCTACTGGAACAATCATCATCATTTGCTGCAAGCCACGAAACATATAAACGGCGCGATTCTGTGGGCAAATCTGCATCTCTTGTTTTGGCTCTCACTCGTTCCCTTCATCACCGGATGGATAGGCGAAAATCATTTTGCACAGTTACCGACAGCACTTTACGGAATAATTTTATTTATGGCGGGAGTCGCTTACAAAATCCTGCAAACGCTCATCGTCCGCGAACAAGGCGAAAATTCCACTTTAAAGAAAGCTATCGGCAGCGATTTTAAGGGAAATATATCGCCGCTAATTTATCTCGTCGCCATCGCTCTCGCCTTCGTCAATCAATGGATTTCCGACGCGCTTTATGTTTTGGTAGCATTGATGTGGTTGATTCCTGATAGAAGGATTGAATCTAAAATAAATAAAGGTGAAGAATAATAAGTAATCGGACATTATTATTTGATACGAAAAAGTTTTTTCCATCAGGTTTAGAGTTCATGCTTTAGATGTGTCCGCCAACTAAAAGCGATGGGCACTCAAACTTGAGATTGAAATCCGAGCAATTTTTTAATTTTTACACATCTAAAAATTTGATTTAACTATTTTTTTTGGATAACTTTCTTTGTTGCCTTTAATGGTTTTAATTTGATCTTATCACTTAACAAATATTCAAATATCACTTTCTTTTGAGAGTTCTAAGTCTTAAACTATAAAAGATGCAAAAAACTATTTTATCCGGTGTGGTTGGTTTGATTGTCGGTTTGGTAATCGGCTTTTTTGTTGCAAATAGCATTAACCGCAGTTCTACTGTTCAACAATCAACTGACAAAACTTCTTCAAACGAATCTATTCATAATCAAACGACTGCTGACATCAAGGAAAAACCAAAAGGCGGTATGCTGCCTGAAATCAGCGGAACTTTGGACAAGGCGAAAAACGAACCGAATAATTTTGATGCCCAAATAAAAGCCGGTGATATGTATGCGAAAATTCAAAAATTTGATACCGCTGTTGAATTTTACGAAAAAGCCGCGCAAGTAAAACCGCAAGATTACGAAACAATCGTCAAAATCGGCAATACTTATTTCGACTCGAAACAGTTTGAAAAAGCGCAAAAATGGTATGAAACGGCACTTGGCAAAAAACCGGATGATATAAATGTCCGAACCGATCTGGGCATTACCTTTGTTGAACGCGCAAATCCCGATTTGAATCGTGCGATAAAAGAATTTCAAACTTCCCTGCAAATAAATCCGAATCACGAACCGACACTTTATAATTTAGGTTACGCTTATTATAAAAAAGGTGAATCAGATGAAACTCAAAAAATTTTAGCCAAACTCGAACAAATAAATCCGAAAAGCGATCTAATTGGAAAATTAAAACAGGCTATCCAATAAAAAAAATGAAAGAGCAAGAAAGTTATTCTCACTCTTTCATTTTTAGTCTTTTACCTTCTTTTAAGCCGTTGCCGGATTGTTCCCGGTTATCGGCGGCAAGATCGGTTTTTTAAACGGGTTGCGCGAAGTTTCCGGCTTTGTTCCTTCATCATCGTCCGACGAAGTTGCTGAACCGTCATCATTTATCGATAATCCGGCGGCAATGCGGCGGATTTGAACACCGTCAAGTGTTTCATATTCAAGCAAGTTTTCGGCAAGACGCACCATCGTATCACCATTTTCTTCAAGAACTTTTCTAGCAAGATTGTATTGATCAGCAATGATTTTCTTTACTTCCTGATCAATTTGAATCGCTGTATCTTCCGAATAATCCCGATGCTGCGAAATCTCACGCCCTAAAAAGATTTGTTCCTCTTTTTTTCCAAAGGTCAAGGGACCGAGTTTACTCATTCCATATTCGCAAACCATCGCACGAGCCAATTCAGTCGCACGTTCAATGTCATTTGATGCGCCGGTGGTAATATAATCTTCACCGAGATAAATCTCCTCAGCCAGCCGTCCGCCCATTAATATCGCAATTTGACTAAGCAAATATTCTTTCGTGTAACTATGACGATCACCTTCCGGTAACTGCATCGTTACGCCGAGAGCCATTCCGCGTGGAATAATGGAAACTTTGTGAACCGGATCAGCCGACGGCATTTTTAACCCGACCAATGTGTGTCCGGCTTCGTGATAGGCGGTCAAGCGTTTTTCTTCATCGCTCAACACCATACTCTTGCGTTCCGCGCCCATCATTACCTTATCCTTAGCGATTTCAAAATCGGACATTGTAACGACTTTTTTGTTATAACGGGCTGCATTCAAAGCCGCTTCGTTGACGATGTTTGCCAAATCCGCGCCGGTAAATCCGGGCGTTCCACGGGCAATTACATTGATGTCAACATTTTCATCGAGCGGTATTTTTCGCGTATGCACTTTCAAAATAGCATCGCGTCCCTTCACATCAGGTCTTCCGACTACCACCCGCCGGTCAAATCTGCCCGGACGAAGCAGAGCCGGATCGAGCACATCAGGTCTGTTCGTCGAAGCGACTAAAATGACTCCATCGTTTGATTCGAAACCATCCATTTCAACCAGTAATTGATTTAATGTCTGTTCACGCTCATCGTGTCCGCCGCCTAACCCGGCACCACGATGGCGACCGACGGCATCGATTTCGTCAATAAAAATGATACAAGGAGCGTTTTTCTTGCCCTGTTCAAATAAATCTCTGACCCGGCTGGCACCGACACCGACAAACATCTCTACAAAGTCAGAACCGGAAATTGAGAAAAAAGGCACGTTAGCTTCACCGCTGATGGCTTTAGCCAAAAGTGTTTTACCTGTTCCGGGAGGTCCAACCATCAAAACGCCTTTTGGTATTTTCCCGCCGAGTTTTTGAAATTTTTGCGGATCTTTCAGAAATTCGATAATTTCCTCTAATTCTTCTTTTGCTTCCTCAACTCCGGCAACATCCTTAAAAGTCACACGCTTTTGTTGATTATTGAGCAATTTAGCCTTAGATTTACCGAAACTCAAAGCCTTGTTTCCGCCTGCCTGCATTTGGCGTAAAGTGAATGCCAAAAAGCCGATCAGTAATAAAAATGGCAAAGCATTGATAAGTAAAATCCAACCCCAACCACTCGAAGCGGGTTCGAGATTTATTTTCGCACCGGATTCTTTAGCCGCACTCAAGATTGCTTCGCGCGGCGCGTCGCTGGAATCGAGCGGCGCAAAAAACTTCTCATTGTTTTTAGTAACTATGTCAACCTGTGATTGTTTAAGAGTCAATTCAGAAACATCTTTATTAGCTGTTCTGGTTAAAACCTGGTCAAAAGATACTTCCTGCGGATTTTTTGCCTTGTTACTCTGTAGAAAATAAACAAATAGCAACGTGCTGGAAATGATCATTAACCACAATAGAACCTGTTTTGCTTTTGAACTCAATTTATAGCCTCCAAAAATTTCTTTCACCTATATGTCTCATTGAAACTATGAGTTTCAAATTTGTATTGCTTTTTGATGAAAGTTTCCTTTCATACGTTGGTTTCAAAA